>RZZS01000024.1 GCA_009929775.1 Alphaproteobacteria bacterium | reverse complement strand
CCATGAATCCAGAAATAGTCTTCAAACCGGAAGTTCTCGGGCTTGAAACGCGGATCGTTCGGATCGGTGACCTTGAAGTACGGGATTGTGAAAGTGATTGCGAAGGCGGCCACATAGATCAAAAGCGGGGCAAACACTATCGCCACTATGACTTTTCTCCGCAAGCATTCCGCCCGGCCCGCTTGCCAGCGCAAGTGACGGGCGGAGGACAGTTCAAGCATTCAGAGAATCGATAGTATTTCGCTTTTTAGAGTTGACCAAGCGAAAATGGACAGCAGTCAATCGACTTATCCCTACTTAACGGTTATATAGCCTCAGGTGCCACGGGCCGAAGACCGTATCGTCTGGTTGTGTCTCTCTGAAAACACCTTCGATTCCGGAAGGAGCGGCGGCAGGGGCGAGAGGAGTCCTTTTACGCCGCGCGACATACCGGCAGGCGCCCGTCGTCATTCGCCGCTTCCGGCAGAAACAGCGTGCGCACATCAAGCGTATAGTCGCCGGTATAGATGGAATTCGTGTCGTCATGCACGAACCAGGCATCGACGATCGTGTGCTGTGTGCCGTTCATCGTGAAGGTCGATGTGTGGCTGATCGGGTTGCCCGCGATGACGTCGGTCGAGGGACTGACGCCCGCGAGGTCGATGCTCGTGATATTGAAATGGTCCAGCGTGTAAAGCTCGCCTGCCTGTGAAACCGCATCGCCATTCGCGTCCTGCCAGACCAGCAGTTCGCCCCAGGCCGCATCCTGCGCATCGATGACAAGGTCCCCGTTCGTATCCAGCTCCGCGAGAATGGAAAACCCGTCGACCGTGTCGCTTCCGAACAGCTCTGCAGACACGTCATTGTCGAGATCGAAAAACGTCCTCGTCACACCGGCCTCAAACGCCGTTTTGGGAATTCCCCGTGTCCATCAATCCGCAAGCCGGGACTCTTCGGATCAGGGCGACAATAAATTATAGAACTGAACGACGCTGGGGAAGGACTAACCGAGATACCGCTCCTGCAAATGCCGGACGAGGTAGCTGGGGTCGAGCGGCATGCCAGTGGCTTCTTCAAGAAGATCGTCCCATTTCAGGAGGCGACCCTTCTCATGGATGTTTTCGTTCAGCCAGTCCTTGATGGGGGCGAAGTTGCCGCGGCGGATCAACGGCGGGATGTCGCCTACAACGTCGCTCATCGTGTAATAGAGCTGGGCCGCAGTCATAAATCCGACTGCGTAGGAGGGAAAGTACCCGAACTTGCCGACGAACCAGTGTACGTCCTGCAGGCACCCTTCCGCATAGCCGTTCGGGCGGATGCCGACTTCCCGCTCCATCCCTTCGATCCAGCGTTCGGGCAAGTCCTTGACCTCCAGCCGCCCGTCAATCAGGTCGCGCTCGATATCGAAGCGCATTTTTATGTGCGAGAAATAGGTGATCGCATCGGCATGGCGGCGGTTCACGGTCGGCTGCACGCGGGTGCGCAGAGCGTAAAGATTCTCCGGAGTCAGAGCCAGGTCGCCCATACGGTGGAACAACCCTTCGACACGCGGCGAGAGATAGTCGAAGAATTCCGGCATTCGGCCCAAAATCATATCGACCAGCAGAGCCTGGGATTCGTGCATCGCCGCACCGAGGTCGCTTGCCACCGGCTGATAGCGCCATTCCTTGCGCGGCAGTCCCTGAATGTAAAGACCGTGGCCGCCTTCGTGCAGGGCGCTCTTCATCGAATCGAGGAAATTCGCCGTGTCGACGCACTTGATGACAAGGCGCGTGTCGTCCGGCGTGCCGCCCTCGACCGGGTTGTGACCGGTTTCGTAAAGACCGCCGCGATTGAAGTCGAAGCCGATCATTTTAAGCAAAGCGCGGTTAAGCCACATCTGCCCTTCCGCGGAGTAAAATCCGGTCAGCGGCACCGGCTCGGGCCGGTAACTTTGCTTCTCCAGCACTTCTTCGCGCAATTTCCCAAGTGCGACGCCAAGCTTGTCAAACCATTTCTCGATATCCTCTACCCGGATGTCGGGCATGTATTCCTGCACGAGCATCTGGTAGGGCGAATCCTCGTCGTTCGCACTGCAGCGCGCATCGGCAATACGGCGGTGAAGGTCTATCTGCTCTTGCAGAAACACCTTGGCCGTTTCCCAGTCGTTTTCGGCGAGCACCCTCTGATGGCGGCGACGGCCTTCAAAAGAGAGGTGCGCGCGGCGCTCCATCAGCACCGGGTCGACATGGCAGTAATTGCGATAGAGCCTCTCCATCTCGCGCAAATTAGCGCGATCCCACTCGTCCCATTCTTCCGGATGAGCGAATTCGTGCGCTCGCGCCTCGCTCAAGAGCTGGGAAACATCCGCCGAAATGAGGTCTTCATGCATACGGCGGAAAAGATAGGTGATCTGGCCGAGGCGGCTTGCGTAGGCGCCGGACGGCATGGCCGTCAGAAAATCCCGCCCCAGAATCTCGATAATCCCGTTCTCGCGCCCGATATCCCGGAAGCGCAGCTTCAGTTTCATATACGACCCGCACGGGTGCGCCTGATCCTGCTTGGGCAGTTCGGCGCCGGGATACAGATCGGGGGCGGGCGGAAGCGGAAGATCTTTCAATTGGCGCGCGGCTTTCCTGCCGCCCTGCCCCACGCGGGGAAGGCGCAGGGAGCGGAAGAAGGAGGCGGTGCCCGAGAGTAAGCGTTTGAGGAAGGCGAGAAATTTCATCGGATCCATCATACCGTTTTACGGGACAAAAAACACGCCCGGTGTGCGGGACCAGGAGAAAAATATTCACGGAGACTGTGGCAAAAATCCCGCGGACCGGCGGCGACATGGCGGCATTTTCCTCTTGAGCCACACTTATCCCGGTCCGTCCCGGACGTTGCGCAAGCGCGCGATCATCCCTGTCCGTTTGCCGGCCTTCCGGAAGTGAATCACATCGGCGGCTGCACTCTTCGGCGAAGGCCTCATGGTCCACCGGCCAGAACCGACATGCGCCGAGCGCCCCCCACGAATATCGAGCGCAAGGATATCGCGAAAAGCGCAATAAACGCGGCCAAATTCGTGTCTTGCCAGACGGGGCCCCGCCCGCTTTTCAACGGTGGAGGCTCCGTGCCTGTTGCCTGTCACAGGCGACTGCCATCGTACAGCAGCAGAAAGGGCGCCGCGGGGCGCCCTTTCCTTTGACCGTCTGTCCTGCCTGCCGTTAGCGGTTCTGGAGCAGGCTCAGGATATACTGAAACATCGCGATGAAGCTGATGTACAGGGTCAGCGCCGCGGACCATGCCATACGGCTGTTGGCCTCATCGCCAGCGGACGGGTGGTACATTTCCTTCATCGCCTGCGTCTGCCATGCGGTCAGCGCGGCGAAGGCGAGGATGCCGATCACCGAGATCATGTTTGCGAAGCCCGTCGTGTCCATCTCGGTAAACGCGCCGAGACCCAGGTTGACCAGCGTGAGCAGCAGCACGCCGATCACGCCCATTACAGCGAACGAGCCGAGACCGGTCAGGTCCTTCTTCGTCGTGTAACCGAAAATGGACAGCCCGGCGAACATGCCGGTCGCGATAAAGAACGCACGGGCAACATCAGCGGCAAACGCCGCGTCCTGTCCCGCTACAGCGGCGATGGCCGAAAAGCTGATACCGTAGAGCACGGACAGCGCAATGAACGAAATGCGCAGCTTGCCCGAAGACATCGTCTCGGGACGGAAGCCGAACCAGACAATGGCCAGCGGGGCCAGCATTACGATGTACATTTGCGGTCCGCCCAGGAACAACGCGAGCAGCGCGGGCGAACTACCCACGACATAGGCCGTAACAGCCGTCAGCAGCACGCCGAGCGCCATGCGGTTATAGACGCGGCCCAGATGGGCGCGCAAACCGGCATCAACGGCTGTTCCGGCATGCGCCCGAACTTGAGTGTAACGATCAGGTGTCATTGGTATCCTCTCCTCAAAAAAGACCGGAAAACTGTCCCCCGGTCCGTCAAAACCCGATTAGCCAGCAATATAGAGCCAATTCCCCGAATTTCCAAGAGGGACCGAAAAACTTCGGCGGTTCGGATCGCCGGAAGAAAGCACCCGATCAGCCGGGTCGCCTCTGCCGCGTTACCCAAGGGTTCTTGTCCGTCGCGCTGCCGCCGAAACGCTCACGCTTCGTCGCCGGGACTGGGTGCAGTTCAGGAACAGGCGTGTTAGTCGTTTGCGCGATGACACGAACACGGTCTTCGATCGGCGGATGGGTCGCAAAAACGCCGAAAAATGGCTTCGAATTCTGTGTGCACATCATCGCGATATCCGCAGTGGTCTCCGGGATCTGGTCTCGCTGGGCAATACGCATCAGCGCGCTCATCAGCGCGGACGGGTTTTTCGTCATGTCCACCGCACCGGCATCGGCGAGGTATTCCCGCCTCCGCGAGATCGCAAAGCGCGTCAGAAGCGAAGCCATATAGCCGAGCCACAGTACGGCCATGACGGCAAGGATAACGACGACCGCTCCACCCTGATTTCCGCGGCCCCGGCCGCGATGGCGGGGAACCCACATGGAATGCCGAAAGCCGCTCCACGCCATTTGCGCCGCGAAACCGATCAGGCCTGTAAAAATGATCGAGACGATCAGCAGCCGAACGTCACGGTTGATGATGTGTGTAAGTTCGTGCGCCATCACTGCCTCGACTTCGTCACGCGTGAGACTGTTCAGAAGACCGCGCGTAACCGTGACAGTATAGGAACGCTCGTCGACCCCGCTTGCAAAGGCGTTGCGGGCATGGGTCTCGATGATTTCGAGGCGCGGCGTTTTCATCCCCCTCGCGATGCACAGGTTTTCCACCATGTTGTAAAGCTCGGGCTCCTCGGTACGAGTGACGGGCCGGGAGTGCGAGAGCATGCGCACCATCTTCGTGTTCGCAAACCAGGCCACGACAAACCAGAGAGAGACAACCGCCAGAATCGCTGGCCAATAATGAAAAACGAACGCGTTCGCTGCACTGACAGGACGGGATGCCCGAAACGGCTCGACAAGAGATTCGGGGGTTGCCGACGGATCCATGTAGTAGGTGGCGGCTGTGCGTACTTCCGGAAAAAGCGTGTAATTCACCGCGAACGCGCATCCCCAGACAATGGCGGCAAGAATGAAAGGATAAAGCGCGAGCAGCACCACAGAACGAAAATTGTTGTTCCAGATATGTGTCGACAGACCAATTGTTTTTGCGGCCATCGGAAACGGCCTTCCTCTAGGTAAACTTCACTTCCGGCGCCGTGCGCACGGCCTGTTCCAGCTGGTCGTCGAGTTCGAAGAAAGGCTCTTCGGAAAAACCGAACGTTCCGGCGATCAGGTTCGCGGGGAACTGCTGGATCGCCGTGTTGTATTCAGCGGTTGCGTTGTTGAAGAAGCGGCGCGCGGCAGCGATCTTGTTTTCCAGGTCCGACAGTTCGGCCATAAGCTGGCGAAAATTCTGGTCGGCCTGAAGATCGGGATAGTTCTCCGCCACCGCCAGCAGCCCCATCAGCGCGCCGCCCAGCAGACCCTCCGCCTGCACCCGCTCGCCGGTATTTCCCGCCTTGCCGACCTGCGCGCGGGCATCGGTGACGTTTTCGAACACTTCTTTTTCATGCTTCGCATAGCCCTTGACCGTTTCCAGCAGTTGCGGCACGAGGTTGTAGCGCTGCTTCAGTTGCACGTCGATATCGGAAAAGGCGTTCCGTCGCGTCTGTCGCAAGGCAACGAGACGATTGTAAAGCAGGACCGCGAAACCGGCGGCCAGAACGAGAATGATGAGGACGATCCAGACGGGATCCATTGAAAGCTCCTGAAATGTGAACCTTTTGAACCAGCGAAAAGTTTACCAGAGGAGCGGAGAAAAATCTCATGAAAAATGGGGGCCGCCGGCGCAAAGTGGTTGGTATGATATTGAAAAACAAGCGGCGTTTGATAGAACTGAAAACAATTGATTTTTCTCTCGGGAGACGTACGGGATTATGGCCCTGATCAGGAGTAGCGATTTTGCGAGCGTTATATCGTCCGGCGACGACTGGCGCGATATCTGCAAGACGGCCCTCGGCCAGCTCGAACCGGCTCTCAGGGACAGGAACCGGTATACGATCGGGTTCCTTTATATATCTGACCTGCTTCACGAGGAAGCCACGAGCATCCTGAACCTCTTTCGGTCCGTAACCGAAATCGAACATTGGGTCGGTTGCCTTGGAATGGGAATCTGCGGACCAGGCGAAGAATACCTCGATAACCCCGCCATATCCGTGATGATCGGTCGGATCGACCCCGCACAATTCGCCATTCTTCCAGCTGGCGGCCTCGACGACGACGCCCGCGCAAAAAGCCTGAAGACCTGGATCGATACTCACGACACCATGCTTACCGTCCTGCATGGCAATCCGGAAACGCGGTCGGAAACGATGATCGCGCTCGAGCAGATTCAGCGCCGGACAGCCGGATTTCCGGTTGGCGGCATGGCTTCCTCGCGGAGCGATCACCTGTTGATCGCCGACACGGTTTCACAGGGCAGTTATGCGGGCGTCATTTTCGATGCGGGCGTCCCGGTCTCGACGACTCTTTCCCAGGGATGCTCGCCGATCGGCCCCGTGCATACCGTCACCCGTTGCGAAGGCAACACAGTCATCGAACTCGACAATCAACGCGCTCTCGAAGTCCTTGCGTTCGATCTCAAGACCATGGCGGTCGAGGAGTTCAAGGCCGACCCGGACGAAGTTGCGCTGGTCGAGGGTGCTGGCGACCTTGCGACTCTGCCTGTGGAAGCCCAAAAACTTCTCCTCGGTGAAGTGCATGTCGCCTTCCCGGTACCGGGGTCGGACCAGCGCGATTACGTCGTCCGCAATATCCTTGAAACAGATCCCGATTTCGGCCACGTCACGGTCGCGCATATGGTCGAGCCCGGCAGCCGGATTCTGTTCGTACGCAGGGACGTTGAGACGATTCGAGCCGATCTCGCGCGCGCACTCATCGCGCTGCGCAAACGAGTCACCGCCGAGCGTGGCGTCTTCGAACCAAAGGGCGCGCTTTACGTGTCCTGCCTGGCCCGCGCCTTTACGCAGAACGACGAGCAGCCGCTTGACGAAATGAAGCTCGTGCGCGAGATCATCGGCGACGTACCGTTGGCCGGTTTCTATGCAAATGGCGAAATCTTCAACAGCCGCCTGTACAGTTATACGGGAGTGCTGACGCTGTTCTTTTGACAGAGCCTTGCAGTTCATAACCCGCAAACTAAAATTAGACGCCTCCCTGCAAATCGCTTATTCTTTAAGAGAACCGTTCTCATCCCAATCGGACAAATTCGGAAAAGATCATGCACAAATTGACTTTTGTCTTCCTGGCACTCGCATCCCTCGCTTTCGTCGCCCTTCCTTTTTCGGCAACGGCCCAGGAAGGGGCCGCCAATACGAAGATCCCGGACATGCCGGCGCCGATCGCCAATCTGGCGGCTGAAGGGGCACAGGTACGCTATCTCGGTCGTGAACTCGGCCTTGACGGTTGGCTGACAATCAAGCGCGGGCAGGAACAATATTTTTATGTGACTCCTGACGGCAAGGCGGTGATGCTCGGCCTCCTTTTCAGCGAGGACGGCAAGCTCGTCACGGCCCGCCAGCTCGCCCGGCTGCAAGGCGACGAGCGCGCCGTTCTGGATATGCTGGCCGACCAGCCAAAGCTTGAGCCGACCCGCTCCGGCGTTGCGTCCGAGGACACGCTTAAAACGCCGTCCGAAAGGCTCATGTCCGATGTTGAGGACAGCAACTGGATTGTACTCGGCAACAAACAGGCCCCGGCGATCTACGTGATCGTTGACCCGCAATGCCCGCACTGCAAAGAGTTTCTGAATGATCTCAAAGCGCCCTATATCGACACCGGCAAGATGCAGGTTCGCATCATTCCGGTCGGACTGAGCGAACGCTCGATGGCGCAAGCGGCTTTCCTTCTTGCCGCGCCGGACCCGGAAAGCCGCTGGTTTCGCCATCTTGAAGGCGACGAGACCGCCCTTCCCGCCAAGCAGGATCTGAACACCCAGGGCGCGCAGATGAATCTCGGCCTGATGCAGGCCTGGAAGTTCGACGCAACGCCGATGACCGTTTATCGCAACGCCGATGGAGAAATCAAAATCCTTCGCGGTCGCGCCCGGGACATTCATTCGCTTTTCCAGGACCTCATCTGATTCGTGGATTTTCAGGGAACGAAGGCCGGGATCGTCCGGCCTTTTTTCGTTGGACGAATTCCTGTCGGCGCTTGCCGGAAGGAAACTCTTTAACGTTTTGATGGTGTTTGCTAGATATAGTCGGAAAGGAAGCTTATACTTCCGTAAAAACCACTTCCGGCGATACCCATCATGGACGAACGGTCAGAATTCCTGCTGCAGATCCTCGAACGCCTCGGTGCGCCGCTTATGGCCGCTATTTCAGGCGTTTCGACCGAAGCCGACCCTGAAGGAAAGGCCGACCCGGTAAAGGATGCGGGTCGTATGGCCGAACTGCTTGGCAAATCCGTCCAGTCGAGTATCGCTCTTGCCAGTGCCCTTCACGCCACGGGCGGCAACGATTCAATCCGTCTGACCCTGACCGCGCTTGCGGCAAACCTTATCGCCAGTCAGTACCGGCTTACCCACCGCCCGCCGTCGGAGCGAGATATCGAACGTATTACCGGCGCGCTCACCGCTGTTTTGTCGTTCGCCGATAATTTTTCTCCCGCCAAGGAGAACGCCTCCCGACTCAAGGTTCTTGACATCGAAAGTGCCGCCTACGACGAGCATCAGGTCCATGCAGTGTTCTTTCATGCCTTCTCGCCCGCAATCAGCGCCGTTTCGACCTATGCCTTCGGGCGGCAGGATATGAAGCTGCTTCAGGAAATCGCCAGGACAATTACCGCCCGCGCACGTGAACTGCGCGAAAAACTGTTTCCTTCCGTTTCAGAAGTGCGCGATCAGCGACAGGTCGAGCTTGGTCTCGTCAAAAGCCTCGTCGCCATTTATGTAGAATGCCACAAGGCCGAAACCGAGCGCCTGCTCGGCATGAACGAACAGCAACGGGCGGAAGCCGCACAGGCGAACGGCGGGGTTCTGTCGATGGACCCGGTCTGGAACGCCTTTGCCATCCGTACCGCCATGCTTGAAGCCCTTGCACCGAGCATTTTGCCGGGCGGTGCGACAGCAGTTGCCGTGTCAGGTTCGGTTGCTCCCGACGCACCGAAGGCCAATGCGCCCTCTTCCGCCCCTGAAAAACCTGCGATTTTCGGTGCACAACAGGCTCCCGAGCCGCCACCGGATTCGGCTTCACAGTCGCCGCCTGCCGCCGCCAAACCTGCGATCTTCTCGGCGAAGAAGGCCGAAGGAACCACCGCTCCGCCTCCGACCGAAGCGAAGACCTCCTCTCCGCCACCGCAGGTTCCGACGGAGCCGCCCGCGCCGAAGGATGAGAACTACAACCCGATGTCGTTCTTCAAAAAGCCCGGCAGCGAAGGAAGCTCCTGATGGTCGGCGGAAAAGTTCTCATGGCCTGCCTTATGCTCGCCGCACAGACATACGAGGTCCCGCCAGCGGTCCTCATCGGAATTTATCAGATTGAAGGCGGACGTATCGGGCAGGAAGTCGGTCCGAACGACAATGGCAGCTACGACCTCGGCCCGATGCAGATCAATACCATCTGGCTTCCCGACCTCGCGCGGCGCTGGGGTGTCAGCGAAGCCACAGCCCGGCGCTGGGTTCGCGACGATCCGTGCACGAATACCGGCGTAGCGGCATGGATTCTCAAGCGCCACATCAATGAAACCGGCAACCTTTCAAAGGCCATCGCTCACTACCACTCGCGGACGCCACGCTACGGCACTGTTTATAAGAAGAAAGTCGTTAAGGCGATGTATGACAAAGGCCTGATCCGGGATAAGCGGTGACCCGGAAAAAAACACCACTGGCGTTGCGCTTTCAAAGACGGGGGATGACTATGATTATGCGTTTTGTTCTTTCTTTCAGCGTCGCGGTTCTGGCCGTTTCACAAAGTCACGCCGGAGATAACACTCCCGGTGCGGTGTACGACCGGGGGATCGTGACATCGGACCCTGACGCGCAGTACCCTGAGGACGTCCAGGAGTACTGGACCGAGGAACGAATGCGCAACGCGACTCCAATGGAACGCACGATCGATCCGCCTTATCCCCATCCTGACGACAACCCCGGCGTCGGAGAGACTCCGTATTCGGATGGCGCAGAGCACGTTCTCTGCACGGCAGAAGCGAAGCTCTGCCCCGATGGAACCGCGGTTTCTCGAACGGGGCCAAACTGCGAATTCGCCCCTTGTCCGGAGTTAAAGCCAAAGCGGACTCTGCCTTTTAATCCGAAAAACTGAGCGTGGCCTATGGTGCTCCCCGACTGCGGCGATCGACAAGTTGCAGAACTTTCTCGTGGAGTCTGCCTGCAAGAATGTCGGCCCTAAATTCACAAACGAAGTGCAGCACCGTAGATAAGGTGTTGCGATGATAAAGACGATGATCGCACGCTGCCTGCCAGCAGCAAGACGCTGTTCCAGGCCAGACTTACAAAGCCGGCAATATTCATGGTTGCCACGACACTATGACCCTTTTCCATGCCCCGGATTTTTGCGCATGGAGCTCATAATGCCCGGTTGCCGAACGGGTGGGACGGAAGAAACCGATTTCACCCCCGACTAGTTGTGGACAAAATTGCGCTTCGGCTTCGGCGCGGGGTACCATGTGCGGCAGAATATGAAATGGTTACTTGTTCATGCGGTTTGATGCCGTTAATCTAACCCGTGCTAATGAAAAACCGGTTCCGTTGACAAATAAGGTGTTCGAGAGAATGGCGCGCCAACATTCACTTCTGATTTTCCCTGTTCTGCTGATAGGGCTGTCCGCATGCACGGAGATCTACGAGCCTCAGCTTGTGGCCTCGCCGGACAAGGTTTCCCTGATGCTCGCCGAATCCGCCGACAAGGCTTCAAACGCACTGCAAACCTTGGCTGCCATCGAACAGGCGCGCTCGCCCGGTATAGCTGTCGGAACGATACCAGACGCGCCACCCGAGCTGCGCCGTGCGATGACAATCGACTGGATCGGTCCGGCGGAGGAACTCGTCATCAAGCTTGCAGGACGCGCAGGCTATACGTTCATGACATTCGGTGCGGCACCGCCCGTGCCGCTGGTGGTCAACATAAGCGCGGAAAACAAGCCGGTTGTCGACATTTTGCGTGACGTCGGTCTTCAGCTCGGACAGCGGGCGGACGTTAAGGTCGATGCCATTCGCAAGGCGGTCGAGCTGCATTACGCCCCGGTCGCACGGATGGGGAATTAGGGTTTGAGCATGATAAGTTTGTCGCTTCGGCACATTTCGACGGGTCTCGCGCTTATTGCGCTTGTTATGTCTCCTGCACCTTCGCTGGCTCAGGAAGTCGGGGTGCCCGAACCTCCGCCGCCCCTCAGCGAATTGCACAACATTCCCAAACTCAACACAATCGTCGATGAAGAGACTGGTCTGCCTTTCGACATCCGGCGCAATGCGATGCGTGAAGCCGCCCTTTCCTACGGTGCACGTGGTGGTCTGGCGTGGCGTACGTTCGAAATTCGTCAGGAGCTGGAAACCCGTACAAGCTTCCTCGACAAGGTTTTCGATTTCCGCCAACTGCTGATTCCCGCTCCGTCCGGTCTCGTTATCGAGCCGCCGATCATTACGGAAGCGATGAACGCTATGATTATCGACAATACAGGCACGAACGCCGCCGTAGCCGACCTTTATCTCTATATAAACGAGAACGCCCGAATCGCATCCACCGCCCGGACCTGGCGGGCCTACCTCGAACGCAACTGGGGCGAGGTCACCCCGCCGCCGGATGTTCTGCGTCCCAACAACGACGAAGAGCGCGAACTGTGGATCGATCTCGTCGACGAGGGCTGGAAACAAGGCATCGACCAGGCCAACGAAATTTTCCGTCAGGATCTGGCCCGGCTTGAGTCAGACTTCCGGGGCATGGTTCGCTACAGGATGCTGCTGGCGCAAGGCATGGTTTCCCCGCCCTTCGCCCTTCAGGTCGATCGTGGCATCACAGGCGGCGGCCGGGAAATGAGGGTCGGAGACCGAGCCGTCCAAATCACCGGCATGCCCGCTCTCAAACCTGGGTATGATCAATGGAACCCCGCAAACCGGTAAGTCTCCTCAAGGGTAAAGACAATATTGCGCAGACGTGGCCCGACGAACCATCGCGGTTCCTCGAGGAGCACATCGACCCTTTCCTGATGTACTGCGTCAAGAAGAATGCGTCTGACATCACGTTCCAGAGCGACCGTCCGGTCTATACCGAAATCGACGGCGTTCTCTATCCCGCTACCTTCCGGCCCATCGACGCCGCCGACATGGCAGTTGCGCTTAATGTTCTCTACGGCGCAGAAGCGCTCGCACGCCTCGCATCGGGAACCGACCTCGACCTGTCCTACGAAATTCGGCCGGACCGGTACACGAGAGTCCGCTTCCGTGTAAACATAACGGCTGTGCTCTCGCGCGGGCGCGATGCCGTGCAGATCACCATGCGGGTGCTTCCGAACGAGCCACCGACGATGCTTGACCTCAATATCGAAGAGGACATCGTCAACGCCTGGGCACCCCGCCAGGGCATCGTTGTCATCACTGGTCCGACCGGGTCCGGCAAAACAACTTTGCTTGCTGCCGGAATGCGGATGCTGCTTGAACGCCGGAACGGTTGCGGCAAGGTCGTCTGTTACGAAGCGCCGATCGAATTCGTTTACGACACAATCAAGAGCCCGCGTTCGCTGATCGCCCAGACAGAAATTCCTCGACATCTTCCGACCTTCGCGCGCGGCGTTCGTAACGCGCTGCGACGCAAGCCGAACATTATCCTTGTCGGCGAAGCACGTGACCGGGAGACCATCTCCGCAGCGATGGAAGCCGCACAGACTGGCCACCTCGTCTACACGACAACACACACAATCGGCGTTTCGAATACGATTCAGCGAATGATTTCAACCTTCGAAGCGGATGAGCGCGAAGAACGCGCCTATACGATGCTTGAAACGATCCGCCTGATCGTTACGCAGGCCCTCGCCCCCAAAGCGAGCGGGACAGGACGCATTGGCGTACGCGAGTGGATGCGGTTTCCCGAAGAGGTTCGTGAACGTCTTCTTACCCTGAAATACGCGGAGTGGCCGGGCGAAATCCAGCGCATTCTGCCCTATTACGGCCAGACAATGGCGCGCTCGGCGGAAATTGTCTTTGAAAAAGGTCTCATCGACCGTCGCAGCTATCTCCTTCTGTCCGTTGCGGCCGGATCGGGCGGCGGCGACTAATCTGGCGTTCGTGGTTAATCCTGTTTTATACTTTTGGGGTTAGGCTCGAAAATCGAGAGTAAGGTAACCGGATGGCCCAGACACAGGAAGAAGTCCTCCAGGAAAAACGAAACTGGCACTGGCGCAATTCCATGCGCCCGGTCCGGTTTTTCGGAATGGATGCCCGGGCCGGGATTCCGTGGTTTATCCTTCTCTTTTATTTCCGACCGGTGTCTCTCGTTCTAACCCTTCTGATTACAGCTGTTTTTTCCTTTCTCGAGAAAAAAGGCCTCAGCTTTTCCGCCGCCCTCCGGGCCTTCCGCGCCTGGCTTCTTGGTCAGCGCCGACCGGGTTATTTTGCTTTCAGAAAACGCAAGATGATCGACTACGGTTAGCCGTTCCAGCAGCGCTCGCTTCGCTTAATTCTGGTCCTGTGCTTTATCGTTCTTGCCATTTCGCGGTGACGCTTTTATTTTCAGTGCTATTGACCTGAATGTAAGCGCACCGGGAAGGGCACGATTATGGGCAAAACGACTGTATCCGCAATGACGTTAATTCTGCCAGCAGCAATCACATTCATTGCATTTAGTGCGCCTTCGGCGCTGGCCGGATTCGAATGGACGCCGCCAATGCAGATGGAGGCCCCCGAGCTCGATATTCCGCAGCCACAGTTGTTTCCAGCGCTACCGGCTCAGCCCGTGCAGCCGGTCTACGAACTGCCGCTTTCCCCTTCAGTGCCACAGCCGGATTCACCCACTCCGCTTATGGCGACCTCGCCTGATGCACCGCAGCCGAGAATCAATCCATATGCCCCGAGCGCGATGCAACCGTTCGATCCATCCGGACAAACGCCGACACAACAAAGTTTCATTCCACCGCAAACCCATACCTCCCCAGCCCTTTCAACAGACGCCGCGACTGCTGGCCAGGTGACCTATCAGGGACAGCCTCTTCGCCGTAAGCGGCCTCATGTAGCCATGCCGTCGATGCAACTCGCGCCAGCGCCAGTCCAGCCGGCCATGGTTTATCAGCCCGCCCCGGTGCCGGTCGCAAACGGCGTGCCGGTGATTGATCTATATCCGCTCAGGAGAGGGGAGCAGGCTCGCCATCCGGACGCCGCGATCTTCGCGCCGCCGCAGCCGCCAATCGCACAAGCTGCCCCCCTTCCAGCTCCGCAGACCGTCCAGAAGCCCTACGCGGCTCCGCAGGAACGGTCTGGCATCGCGGTCCCGGTGCCCGCTCATCCGGCCCCTTCGTACGCACAGGCTGTCGGGTTCGGGACGAACATACCGCTTGCGCTCGCCATCAGTCAGATCGTTCCGCCCGACTATCCCTATTCATTCTCTGAAAACGTCAATCCCGGCGTCCGGATTAACTGGAGCGGCGGAAAGCCCTGGAATGTTGTCCTGCAAGAGGCAATAGCACCGCATGGGCTGACCCTCGTCATCAGCGGAAATGGCGTCATGATCGTGCCAGCTTCCAACGGCTTTGGGGCAACGCAGGCTCCGACGGATTACGGCTACGGAACAACGGCCATTCAGGAACCCTTTGCGCCCCCGGAATCGCAGACCTGGCCACCGTCTGCCCCGTCATATCCCGCGCCATACCCGACGGGTCCTCGTGAACCCATGGTCCCGATCCCGCTCAACAGCGGCAACTGGGGTGGATAGGACCACGGACATTTTAGCCCGGTCCCGGTCCGCTCTTCCCGTTCGAGCGGGAGAGCGTGGCGTTTCGCGAACCCGTCTGCTTCTCTCCCTCGGATTAATTGCCCTCGCCTTCGTTGGTGGATATGCGTTTCTCACACAGACTCTGAAAGTTCGCAAGACCAGCGAGACCATTGAACTGATTCAGTCTCTCAAGCTAGCCACGCAACGCTCATTTCAAGGCCGCCCGACCTATGGCCGCGACAACCTGCTTCCAGAGCTATGCGCAAACGGCACGACCGACATTTGCACCCGGACGCGACATCCGTGGGACGGGCCGATTCACCTTTCCGGCAACGATCAGTCTTTTCGCCTGTCCCTTGAAAATGTTCCCGGTGAAGCGTGCATCGAGATCGGCGCAGCCTACGAAACTGCCGATCCGGACTTCATCAGCCTGACGATCAGCGGAAAGACGATGGAACAAACGAACTCTGAGGCCTTTACGAAAGCATGCGGCGCGGGCGAACCCGTTGCGATGGTCTGGGAATTTTTTTGACGCCTACTGCGCGAACGTATCGTCCAGAACCGGCATTTCCTCGATCAACAGTTCTTCGTCGACGAGGTTCACGAGACCACTTTCGTTAACGACGACCCGCGCGCGAAATAGCGCGTCCTTGAACATGACACTACAGTTGAGAACAACGTTGCCATCACCGTCCGTGCTCTCGATTGCGAGCGGCGTGAGCATGTTTCCAATGGCCTTACGGGCAGCTGGCGGCGGCTCTTCCCTCCAGTTTATATCATCGACCGTTTCTGTGATCAAAAAGCGTCCGTGACGACCGCGAACATAAGTGAAAAAGAAACGAACATAATCGCCGATCGTTTCTTCTGTCAGACGCACCGGAGCCCGCTCGTTCAGCAGGTATATCGGCTCATTTGTCCAGTTGAGCACCGTGACGTCATCGCCCTTCTGAATCACAAAACGCCGGAGCGGCGGCACGGACTCGTACTCGGCGATGTCTAGAAATCGGTAGCCGGGATAAAACGACACGTTCTGGGCCATTACAACGGCCGTCTCGGGATTGAATCGCGCCCCGTGCACATGGGGACCTACCAAAGCGAGCGCAGCTTGGGACTCATCGGGATCCAGCCTGACGAATGCGTCCTGAAACATGTTTTTTCCAGCGTTTGCGTAAATTAATCTCGTCGATAGTGATGATGCGGCGGCAGTACGATTCGGTCAAGCCCATGGTGAGAAGTTTGTGGAAAGTGTTTGTATGAATCGGTTGGTGATCGCGACCGACGTTTCTCGCACGGTTTCCGCACAGGCCTCGGATCAGTCCTGCTCCTGTTGACAAAGACACCGGGTACGCAGGAAACAGGTGAACGAATCGTCCCCAGGTTCCAGCCGCTCGCGAGTCGTTCCGACCTTAAGATTGTGAGTATGTGCTGGAAAACTATGATCCCCGATATTCACAGGCCCTACAAAGAACCAAATCCTAAAAATAAGTCTTTTTCTTTTTTGCTTCGATTTGCTTTCATTCAGGACGCAAGGCGATAACCAAAGGAAGGATTCCGGTCCACAATGAAACCGATTGTAACTGCGCTTGCCGGCCGTATGGGAGATGCCGTGCCGCTCTGGCTGATGCGTCAGGCTGGTCGCTACCTGCCGGAGTATCGCGAGGTACGGAGCCAATACGCGGGGTTCCTCGATCTGGTTTACGATCCGGTCGCGGCGGCGGAAATAACGATGCAGCCTGTGCGCCGGTTCGGGATGGATGGCGCAATTCTGTTTTCTGATATTCTTGTCGTTCCGGATGCGCTCGGCCAGAAGGTTTCATTCGAGGAAGGCCAGGGACCGAGGCTTGAGCCGCTTCGACCGGGCACAGACCTAGCGCGGCTGGACAGGGTCAGGGCTCGCGAGCGTTTTTCGAGGATCTGCGAGACCATTGATCGGGTTCAGGGAAAACTTGCATCGGAGGGGATGGATAATACCGCGCTGATCGGATTTGCGGGTTCTCCGTGGACTGTTGCGTGCTACATGGTCGAAGGCAGTGGCAGCCGGGATTTTCTTCAGACAAGGCTGTGGGCCTACCGGGACCCGGACGGCTTCGGCGAACTCATGCGTGTGATTGAGGATGCGACCGTGGAGTATCTCTGCCTTCAGATTGAGGCCGGTGCGGAGATAATCCAGTTGTTCGATAGCTGGGCGGGAATTCTCGACTCAACGCAGTTCGGTCTTTGGGTGATCGGGCCGACGCGCCGAATTTGCGACAGCGTTCGCCGACTTTATCCGGAGGTGCCGATTATTGGCTTTCCGAAGGGTTCCGGCCATCTTGCCGTGAAGTACATGCAGGAGGCGGGCGTGACCGCTTTGTCGCTCGACGCGGGGACGCCAGTCCGCTGGGCAGCGAACGTGCTTCAACAGACCATGCCTGTACAAGGAAATCTCGATCCGCTCTGCCTGCTTGCCGGAGGCGATGCACTGATTCTGGAACTCGAGAATATTTTTGCTCATCTCGGGCGGGGACCTTTCGTGTTTAACCTTGGTCATGGTATCCACAAGGATACGCCTCTCGAACATGTCGAACTGCTGGTGGAGGTTGTGCGTTCATGGAAAGTGTGAAAAAGATCGCCGTCGTTTTGTTCAGCCTTGGCGGGCCGGACAGCCGGCAGGCTATTCGCCCGTATCTTACGAATTTTTTTTCCGACAGGAATATCGTTCCGTTGCCCGGTCCGCTGAGGCGGTTTGTTGCTGGACGGATCGCGGCCAGACGTTCCAGCTGCGAGGCCGGGAAAAGCTATGAGGCGCTCGGCTATCGCTCGCCCCTGCTAGAAAATACGCAGTCGCAGGCCCGTGCGTTGCAGGAGGCTTTGAAAGCCGATCAGCGCAGGCGGTACCGGACGTTCGTATCGATGAGGTACTGGCACCCGCGTTCGGATGAAGTGATTCGAGAGGTGGCCAGCTTCGGACCGGATCACATTGTCTTTCTTCCGCTTTATCCGCAATTTTCGACGACGACGACCTGGTCGTCGATTGAGGAGTGGCAGAAAGAAGCACGGCGGGCCGGGCTTGGTGTTCCTGGCTCGCTTGTCTGCTGCTATCCGTTGCTTGGGGGTTTCATAGATGCTTCTGCGGGTCTCATCCGGGAAGCGCTCGGGCGGGTGCAGATGGAAACGAAGCAGTCACCACGACTGCTTCTATCGGCTCATGGACTGCCGGAATATGTCGTAAAGGGAGGCGATCCGTATCAGTGGCAGTGTGAGATGAGCGCGCAGGCAATTGTTGAGTCGCTGGGGTTGCCGGACCTTGACTGGAGGCTTTGTTACCAAAGCCGGGTCGGGCCGATGAAGTGGATCAGCCCGACGACGGAAGAAGAGATTCGGAGCGCCGGTGCAGAGGGCAAACCCGTTGTCATCTATCCGCATGCGTTCGTCAGCGAGCACGTCGAAACGCTTGTGGAAATCGAAATGGAATACAGGGAACTGGCGGTCCAATCGGGAGTGCCAGCGTTCTTCCGTGTGCCAACGGTGAGTGTTTCCGGATCCTTTATCGACGGTCTTGCGAATATCGTTCGTGAGGCGCAGGAGCAACCCGGGGTGTTTAGTGCCGGTGGAAATCGGCAGTGTCCTTCCGGGTTCAAGCGTTGTTGTATGAACTTTCCGGAGATGCTGGCATGAATGCGTTGCTGCTTGAGATTCTCGCCTGGTATGAGTGGTTACGGGCCTTGCACATCATTTCCTTTGTTGCCTGGATGGCGGGTCTTTTTTATCTCCCGCGTTTGTTTGTGTATCATGCGCAAGTAAAGCCGGGTTCGGATGCGTCCGAAACGTTCAAAGTCATGGAACGAAAGCTGCTCCGGATCATTATGAATCCGGCAATGATTGCGACGTGGGTGTTCGGCCTCACAATGTTGGCTGCGAGGCCCGACCTCCTTGGACACGGGTGGTTTCACGTGAAACTTTTTGCGGTCGTGCTTTTGACGATTGTGCACATGGTCTTCGCCCGCTGGCGGCGCGCTTTTGCAGAGGACCGGAATACGCGGGATCACAGATTCTATCGCATCGCCAACGAAATACCGACCATTCTCCTCATTGTGATCGTCATTATGGGCGTCGTGGAGCCATTTTGAACGAAAGCTGTGGAAACAGACACTAGCCGGTTGTTTCTCATGATTTAAATTATTGACTTGTACCGCGGCCTTCGATATAAAGCGCTGGTCTAACAAAGTTCCAGGACAATTTATGATGACTGTGAGCAACGGGCGAAGAGCCCGGAGCGGCTTTAAAAAAGCGATAGTCCGTGTGTCCTGTGAAAAGGGAAAAGCTTAATCCGTTGAAGTCACCAAATATTTACGGTTTCCCGTTAAACATGGAATAGTCATCACACGCCTAACGAAGAGTTTCCAATGAATTTGCAGGAACTGAAAACACGCTCGCCCGCGGAGCTTCTGGCGTTCGCCGAGGAGCTGGAACTGGAAAATTGTGGCACGATGCGCAAGCAGGATATTATGTTTGCCGTGCTCAAACAGCTCGCGGATAACGGTGTTCCGATTTCCGGAACCGGGGTTCTCGAGGTTTTGCAGGATGGTTTCGGTTTCCTGCGCAGTCCGGAAGAAAACTACCTGCCGGGTCCCGACGACATTTACGTTTCGCCGTCCCAAGTGCGGCGTTTTGGACTCCGGACCGGCGACATCGTCGAAGGTGAAATACGGGCTCCGAAAGATTCCGAGCGATATTTTGCGTTGCTCAAGGTCGACACGATCAATAACGAGCCGCCGGAAAAAATTCGTCACCGGATCAACTTTGACAATCTCACCCCGCTGTACCCCGAACGCAAGATCAATCTCGAACTCGACGATCCGACCAAGAAGGGATACGTGCAGCGGGTGGTCGAACTGGTTTCGCCGCTGGGCTTTGGTCAGCGCGGCCTGATCGTCGCACCGCCGCGGACGGGGAAAACGATCATGCTTCAGGAAATCGCGCATTCGGTCGCGAAGAACCACCCGGAAGCTTATCTGATCGTCCTGCTGATCGACGAACGACCGGAAGAAGTTACCGATATGGCACGTTCCGTGCGCGGGGAGGTTATTTCCTCGACCTTCGACGAGCCGGCTGCCCGGCACGTGCAGGTCGCGGAAATGGTGATGGAAAAGGCCAAGCGCCTCGTTGAGCACAAGCGCGATGTCGTTATCCTTCTCGATTCCATTACACGTCTGGCCCGAGCCTACAACACCGTTGTGCCGAGTTCCGGCAAGGTGCTGACGGGCGGTGTCGACGCCAATGCCCTCCAGAGGCCCAAGCGCTTCTTCGGGGCCGCGCGGAATATCGAACAGGGCGGAAGCCTGACGATTATCGCCACGGCGCTAATCGACACTGGTTCGCGCATGGACGAAGTTATTTTTGAAGAGTTCAAGGGAACCGGCAACTCGGAAATTGTTCTTGACCGCAAGATATCTGACAAGCGCGTGTTCCCGGCGATCGATATTCAAAAGTCCGGAACACGCAAGGAAGAACTGCTCGTAAGCCGTGAGGTTCTTCAGAAGATGTGGGTTCTCCGCCGGATTCTGAATCCGATGGGAACGGTGGATGCGATGGAGTTCCTCCTCGACAAAATGAAAGACACGAAGTCTAACGACGATTTCTTTTCAGCGATGAACCAGTAGTACTGCAAGCTGGTATCCGATGTACGTAAAGGCCGGAGGAAATCCGGCCTTTCTGGTTTGGAGGTGCGGCGATTTGCCGATATGCAAACACGCATCGGCGGCTTAAACAGGATCCGGGAGGCTTGTTCTGGTTCAGACTGATGAATCGATGCTCGTCTTCCGGCTGATTTTTTTCTCTAACACAGGAGTCTACGGCATGCTGGAGGCCATTGAACAGGATCCGTTTTTGAAAGACCGTCGTTACATAGTCGTTTTCATTTGTGTTCTCGGAGTCCTGGCCGCGGCTTTCTTGTAAGGACGGAAGAGAAAGACTGCTTCTGCGAACGAAGGGCATGATACTCATGCCCTTTTTTTATGCGCGCCGCTTCATACAAGTTAATTCAAATACGCCATGACATATATTCAATTGTTATTCTAACATTATTAAATTAATACTCGTGCTATAGTTAAAGTCGAAACGATAATTGTTGCAGCAATTCGTAGATCCATGGTTAGATGAAATTATGGCAACGAACGATAAACAATAAACCGCCCCCTTGAGAAGTAAATCGTTTAACCAAGTCTGCAATCGGTGGGAACAATGCTTACTTACAGGAAAAATTCTGACGGCTCGTGCTGGCGCGCTACTCGCGTCCTGACGACAGTTCTGTCAATCGTGGTTTTTGCGCTGGCGTTTTCGGCGGGCTCCGCATGGTCGCTCGACAATACGCTGCGCATGAACGATCCGGCCCTCTATTCCGCTCTTACTAAGCCGGATAACAAAAAGCCCACTCCTTCATCTGTGGCGGAGGCATGCCTTCCCCTGCTTCAATCCAGCCTCAGCCTCCCTGTGTCCGCGACAGATGGCCGGCGTTCTGCCGGTGCGGCCAAAGTCGCTGTCCTCGGTCTCGTCTTCGGAGCGCAGTTCGCCCTCGCACCGTCGACGACCCGGGACGGCAGCGCATCGGTCGTCCACTATCCTTCAAAGGCTTTAAACATGCAAAGCGACGACCAGATCGACGGAGCGTCCCGCGTCCTCGCCGTGGCCGCGTACCGGAACTGCGTCAAAAAGCAAGCCCTGAAGGAACTTTCCAGCCTGCGTTGGGAACGATAATCCCTCCCCCAAACCCCGACGTTCCCAACCGAAACTCCAAAAAAGCAAGCCCCCTGCTTTTTGACTGCTCCCGCCCGCGTCTCCCTGCTGGCGGGAGCAGTGCATGGCTGCGTCAGCGGTCGCGCAGGGATGGTGAGCGTGCGGGACAGGGTCCTCGCCCCTGCGGGGGAGGCTGAAATCGGGCCGGAAGGGGGATCCGCGCTGAGGTGGCCGTTTCACGTGAAACGCGCGCTGTGTTGGCAACCGGCTTCCGATTCTTTCGGCCCGACGTTTTCCGGTGAACGGGGGCAAAGCAATCAGGAAGAAGGGTGCTTTCGCGGGGCTTCTGTGCTAAAGCAGTACCTGAGGAAGGAACGATGAAGACAATTTACGCACTGGCTACGCCCCCTGGGCGAGGGGCGCTGGCGATTATCAGGGTTTCGGGTCCGATGGCTCCCGCGAGCCTGCGCGATATTGTCGGGGTGGAGTACCCTCCGCCAAGGATACCCGTGGTCCGTCCGATCCGGGATCCGGAAAGCGGCGCCGTGATTGACACGGCTCTCATTATTTTCTTTCCGGCACCGAGCAGCTTCACCGGGGAGGACGTCGTCGAGTATCACGTCCATGGTGGCGTTGCCGTTGTAAGGTCACTGCTCGATGCGCTGTCCCGGCGCGATGGTCATCGTCTGGCAGAGCCGGGAGAATTTACGCGGCGCGCCTTCGAAAACGGCAAAATGGACTTGACGGAGGCGGAAGCCATTGCCGATTTGATCGACGCCGAGACCGAACTGCAGCGGCGGCAGGCCGTCGGCCAGCTTTGCGGGGACCTGCGTGCGTTGTATTCCGGGTGGGCGGAGGAGCTTTCGCGTTGCCTTGCGCATCTGGAGGCGGACATTGACTTTCCCGACGAAGATCTTCCGGGCGGGGTCGTTACGCGGGTGGAGCCAGTTCTACGAGGTCTGATAGCAGACATCAGCGGACATCTCGATGACAACAGGCGCGGAGAGCGACTGCGCGGCGGGATTCATGTCGCGGTCGTCGGCGCGCCAAATGCGGGAAAGTCGAGCCTCGCTAATGCGCTTGCCCGGCGGGAGGCGGCGATTGTTTCGGAGATTGCTGGAACGACACGCGACGTCATCGAGGTTCATCTGGATCTCGGGGGCTACCCCGTCATCCTCGCCGATACGGCCGGATTGAGGCCGGATCAGCTTGGAACGGAGGGGCATGACATGATTGAATCGGAAGGAATTCGCCGTGCACTCGCGCGGGCGCAGGAAGCCGACATCCGGCTGCTGCTGTTCGATGCTTCCGCGCTGCCCGCTGTTGATCCTCACACGCTTGCGCTGATGGATGAGAGCGCCCTGCCCGTTCTAAACAAAATCGATTCAGGCACCGATTCGGTTCCGTCAGAGCTTGCCGGTGCCATTGCTATTTCGGTGAAGACCGGCGAGGGGCTACCCGCACTTGTCGATGCAATCGTGGCACGAGCTGCGAACCTGGTTGGTACGCGCGAGACACCGTCTCTCACGCGCCGGCGTCACCGCGAGTCGCTGGAGCGCTGCCGGGATGCGCTGCGGCGCGCGATCGACGCCCATCTGCCGGAACTGGTCGCGGAAGATGTGCGTCTTGCCGTCCGGGAACTTGGCCGGATCACGGGCCGGGTTGATATAGAGGACCTTCTGGACGTCATCTTCCGGGATTTCTGTATCGGAAAATAATCTGGAAATCTTGAGCGGAGTCGGTATATAAGAAGCGGCTATGGCAAGGCAATTTGACGTCATCGTTGTTGGGGGCGGGCACGCGGGCTGCGAAGCGGCGGCGGCGGCGGCGCGTATGGGCGCAAAGACCGCCCTGCTCACGCACAAAATATCCACTATCGGCGCGATGTCCTGTAACCCGGCGATCGGCGGGCTTGGCAAGGGGCACCTTGTAAGGGAGATTGACGCGCTTGACGGACTGATGGGCCGCGTGATTGACAATGCCGGAATTCAGTTCCGCGTCCTTAACGCCTCGAAAGGTCCGGCAGTTCGGGGGCTGCGCGCGCAGGCTGATCGGAAGCTGTACCGGGAGCAGATGCAGGGAATTTTGGGCGACTATCCGCATCTGACCCTGATCGAGTCCGGCGCGGAAGACATGCTGCTGGACGAGCATGGTGCGATTCGGGCGGTTGTCACCTGCACGGGTGAGGAAATCGTTTGTCGGGCGATCGTGATTACGACCGGCACGTTTCTGAGAGGTCTGATCCATCAGGGGGAGAAGAAGACCCCTGCCGGGCGGGTAGGCGAAGCGCCGTCGACCGGTCTTGCCGAGACTCTCGAGCGTCTCGAGTTTCCGCTCGGGAGGCTGAAAACGGGAACGCCCGCGCGCCTCGACGGCCGTACGATCAACTGGGCGATCCTTGAGGAGCAGGCGGGTGACGATCCGCCGGTCCCCTTTTCCGACCTGACGGAACGGGTTACCGTACCGCAAATCGCCTGCGGCATTACCTACACGAATGCGCGCACCCATTCGGTTATTCGCGAAAATCTGCACCGCGCGCCGATGTACTCGGGCCAGATCTCGAGCACGGGGCCCCGCTACTGCCCGTCGATTGAGGACAAGGTCGTGCGGTTTGCCGACAAGGAGCGCCACCAGGTATTTCTGGAGCCTGAAGGGCTCGATGACGACACGGTTTATCCGAACGGCATTTCGACGTCTCTGCCGGTTGATGTTCAGGACGCGATGATTCGCACGATTCCAGGTCTCGAGGATGTCGCGGTCAAGGAATATGGCTACGCCATTGAATACGACTATGTCGATCCGCGTGACCTGCGTTCGACGCTGGAAAGCAAGCGGGTCCCGGGCTTGTTTCTGGCCGGCCAAATCAACGGGACGACCGGCTATGAAGAAGCGGGTGCGCAGGGGCTGATGGCCGGGATCAACGCGGCGCTCTTTGTTGAGGGCATGGGCCGGACCTTCACGTTAGATCGCTCCGAGGCCTATATCGGCGTTCTCATCGATGATCTCGTAACACGCGGCGCGCCGGAGCCTTACCGGATGTTTACCAGCCGCGCCGAATATCGCCTCAAGCTTCGCAACGACAATTCGGATCAACGTCTGACCCCGCGCGGACTTTCCGTCGGCTGCGTGGGGTCGGAGCGGGCGGCGGTCTGGCTCCGGAAGGCCGGACTGCTTGAAGCCGGACGGCGCAAAGTCAGTGCATTGAGCGCAACGCCCAATGAACTTGCTGCGCACGGACTTCATGTCAACCTTGACGGGGTGCGGCGCAGTGCTTTTGATCTTCTTGGCTTTTCGTCGATCGGGTGGCAGGATCTGTGCCGCGTCTGGCCGGAGCTCGCGGAGATGCCCCGGGCGATTGCCGAGCAGTTGGAGATCGACGCGCTTTACGCGGGATACATGGTTCGGCACGAGGCCGATATTGCGGCTTTCCGAAAAGACGAGGCGCTCGCGATTCCGCCCTGTTTCGACTATGGCCAGATCGGCAGCCTTTCGACCGAGATTCGGTTGAAGCTCGAGAAGGCGCGACCGGAGACACTTGGGGCCGCGTCGCGCATTCCTGGTGTAACCCCGGCGGCGCTCGTCGCTCTCCTTCGTTTTGTCAGGCGTTCGGAACGAAATGCCGCCTGACATTCAGGCGAAGCTCCGACAGTACGACGTTTTGCTGCACAAGTGGCAGAAGGCGATCAATCTTGTCAGTCCGTCCTCGCTTGAGGATTCGTGGCGGCGGCACATCCTGGACTCGTCGCAGCTGTTGCCGCTTCTGCCGGAAGGGCCCGGACGTCTTGTCGATCTCGGGAGCGGCGGAGGGTTCCCTGGCCTTGTTGTTGCGATTTGCCGGCCCGATCTGGAAGTTCATCTCATCGAGTCGGATCAACGAAAGTGCGCGTTTTTGCAGGCTGTTTCACGTGAAACGCAGGCGGCCGTGGTGATACACAATCGCCGAATCGAGGACGTCCTCATTCCTGGCTTTTCGGCAGACATCTTAACGGCGCGGGCGCTTGCGCCCCTCTCCGGGCTTTGCGACATGGTCGCCCCGGTGTTCGCCGCGAATCCGCGAGCAAGCGCTTTTTTCATGAAAGGTCGCCAAGCGGAGAGCGAAGTGGCGCAGGCCAGGGTGGGCTGGCGATTCACGCTTGACCGGCACCCGAGTGTGACGGACCCGGAGGCGGCGATTCTCGTGGTCGGCGCGCTTGTCCGCGAAGGCTGACGTACGCTTTGTGCATAAGCTTGAAGGGCCTTGCCGAACGCCTTGACGCTCAAGCAAAAGATTCCGCATTATGGGGTCCTTGTTCCCGCATCTGCTTTTCAGGAGTACGTCATGAAGCGCTTGACCGCCACCATGCCCGCCCCCGCCAATCCGGGGCCTTCGAGCAAGGTCGTTAATCAGGTTCCGCGCATTTTGGCGGTTGCCAACCAGAAAGGCGGCGTCGGGAAGACGACGACCGCGATCAATCTCGCTACGGCAATGGCCGCGGTAGGGAAGAATGTCCTGCTCGTCGATCTTGATCCGCAGGGAAATGCATCGACGGGGCTCGGCATTCGCCGCTCCCGGATCGTCAAGAGCGTGTACGATCTTTTGTTCAATGAATGTCTGTTGGAAGACGCAGCGATGGGCTGCCGTGTGCCGAGGTTGTCTGTCGTGCCTTCCTCGATCCATCTGTCCGGCGCGGACATCGAGCTCGTGACCGAAAAGCGCCGGGAATGGCGTTTGCGAGATTCGCTGAAGGTCGAGATGCCGTATGAATATGTCATCATCGACTGCCCGCCGTCGCTGAACCTGTTGACGCTTAACGCCATGGTCGCCGCCGACTCGGTGCTCGTTCCGATGCAGTGCGAGTTCTACGCCCTTGAGGGGCTGAGCCACCTGTCCAAAACAATCGAGCGCATTCGGGCGCATTTCAATCCGGCGCTCGACATCCATGGCGTCGTTCTGACGATGTTCGACAAGCGAAACAATCTGTCCGCGATGGTCGCCGACGACGTACGCAAGTTCTTCGGCGACAAGGTTTACAAGACCGTCATCCCGCGCAACGTTCGCCTGTCAGAAGCGCCGAGTTTTGGCCTTCCCGCGATTGTTTACGACATGAGTTGCCCCGGTGCGCGGGCATATATCGATCTCGCGAGCGAAGTCCTGAAGCGTGAAAGAGCCATTCTGAAGAACCAGCAGAGAGCAGCCTGATATGAGTGATGACGAGAATCTGAAGCCTGGCGCGGAGGGAGCCTCCGAACCGAAAACGCGTCGTCGAGGTCTTGGGCGCGGTCTTGACGCCCTGTTCGAGGACGACGAGGGTGTTTACCCGCAACCCGATTCAAACGGTCATACGCCGGGCCGTCAGCGCAGGGTCGTAGGGCTCGGTCAGCTTGAGCCGAATCCGAAACAGCCACGTCGGAATTTCGACGACACCGCGCTGGCGGAGCTGGCCGAATCGATTCGCCGTCACGGCATATTGCAGCCGCTTGTCGTCCGGGCCAAGGAAGGGTTCCCGGATATCTATCAGATTATCGCTGGCGAGCGACGCTGGCGAGCCGCGCAGGCCGCGCAGGTCCACGATGTTCCGGTCGTCGTTATGGAGCTTGAGGACGAGGCGGTTCTTGAAATCGCCCTCGTCGAGAATTTGCAGAGGGAGGATCTGAATCCGCTCGAGGAGGCAGAAGGTTACAAGCGCCTCGTCGATCAGCATAACCGCACGCAGGAGGAAATCGCCCGTGCTGTGGGCAAAAGTCGCAGCCATGTCGCTAACATGATGCGCCTGCTTAATCTCCCGGCGGGCGTTCGGAAAATGGTTTCTGTCGGCGAACTCAGCAGTGGCCATGCCCGCGCGCTCGTGACGGCGACCGATCCGGAGGGGCTTGCGAGGGAAATTGTCGCGCGCGGACTCAATGTTCGACAGACGGAAGCTTTAGCTGGTGAAGCTGCCGGTCGTGAGCCGTCGACCAAGTCTGTCGGGGTTAAAGCCGCGCCCGAAAAGGATGCGGACACCCGTGCGCTGGAAGATGAGATTTCCAACGTTCTCGGCATGAGGGTAACCATCGCCATGAAGGGGAAGGGGGCCGGAAAACTGACGGTCGATTTCCAGAATCTCGACCAGCTTGATGAGGTCCTTCATCGTCTGTCGCATTATCCCGGAAGCCGGGTTCACGGCTGAGATCGTCTCTTCAATACGGCATACGGCTCAATCCGAGCACCGTCTGGGCGCAGAGGGTTTCAACGGGGGTCCCGGTGCGCTTGCACTGAGCCTCCACATCCCCGAGGCGCCGTAAAATTGTTTCAAGCGTATCGAGAGTCCAGCGCGAAGCCTGGCCTTTGAAGGGCTGCTGGAACTTGAAAAAGACCGGGGGCTGAAGCCTCGCCATCGCCTCATCGACCGATCCGCCCTCCGAGATGACCGATTTTACGAGGTGCAGGCGGCGGAAATGAGTTTGCAGCGCGCGCAGCACGACGATGAAGGGTACGCCTTCCTCAATGAGTTTGCCAAGCGCACCAAGAGCGGCCTCCGCGTTCCGCTCGCCAACGCTGTAGACGAGCGTGTCGATGGAGCTTTCGCCCGCCTCGCCGCAACAGGCTTGTGCGGCTTCGAGGTCGATGGACTTATCCTCGCCCATGTAGAGCATCAGCTTGTCGATTTCGTTGCGGACCCGACGCCGGTCGCCTTGCAGATTTGCAGCGAGATAGGCGACGGCGTCCGGGGCGATGCGAAAGCCGCTATCGCTGAAGATCCCGCGTATCAATGTCGCAAGGTCCCGCTCATCTTCAACGTAACACGGCAGGGCAGCACAGTTCTTTCCACTCTCGAACGTCTTTCGAAGGTTGGACCGGGTTGTCAGTTCACCCGCCTCGATAAGGACAAGGGTCTGGTCGGCCGGACCTTTGAGATAATTTTTGATCGCGGTGGCGATTTTCTCGTCGGCATCCTCGATCCGAACGAGCCGCGCGCCGCCCATCATCGAGATCGCGCGGGCTTCGTCGTCGAGGCGGGCCTCATCCTCCGCAACTGTCGTGCCGGACAGTACCGAGACATTGAACGGGTCGTTAAAATCCTCAACGACATGCCGGGCAAGCGTTCGAATTCGCTCCTGCACCAGCCCGCGGTCGGGTCCGTAGACGAGAATGGCGCGCACGGCCGGATCGGGGTTCTTCAGAAACTGTTCGATCTGACGGGGCTGAATTTTCATGCGGCCCAGTTTAATATCCGGCGTGGAAAAAGTGAAAGGCAGAATCCCGCGGGACGTCTAATTTGCAGCCTTCCCGGGGACTTTCCAGCGGGAGGCTTCCACGTCGGAGAGCAGGACGTCCGCGCAACTTCCCATGGCGAGGGCTTCCTCCGGGGAATTTGCGAGAAAGTCCAGAACCGAGGGAAGGTCCCGGAAGTGCCTCCGGCTTGCGGCGGCGTCATTTCGCCCGGTCCGGCAGATGCGCAAAGCTGGCGCGATGGCCTCTCCAAGCGGGTGAGCGCTGTACGCGTCTTCGAGAATATCTCCGAACCGCTCCGCAAAGTCCCGCATGCGCCCGAGCCCGAAGGGAACATCGAAAAAGCGACCGCCATGCATGCGAGCCGCGTGGTAGCTGTCCCCAAGAAGGCCGCGGGTTGCGGCAGGCTGGTCGCAGGCAAACCCGTACTCCTTGAGCAGACGTTCGACGCTGCCTGCGAAGGCGGGCAGGCACGCGAGGCCGCCAACGATGGCAAGCGCGGTTGCGGTCTGGTGGCTGCCTGAGCCGAACATGCGGGCCTCGAACCGGTGGCCGTTCACGTTGCCACTGTCATCCCGCAGCGCGGCAATCTTGACGTCCGGCCAAAGCGTGCTCTCGGCAAGAAAATAGTTGGCCGCCGTGTTCAGCCCCTCGAACCGAAGCGATTCGAAGCTGGTGAATTGTCCGTCCGGGAGACGGACGAGGCTCCCGTTGCAGTCATAGTACGCGAACATCGGGCCGCGCAGGACGTGCTCGATATGGGCGCGAACATAATCCTCCCCGGTGGCTGCCGTGAAGAGGTACGGGGGAATTCCGCCCCGATTGCCAAGCGCAGACCGCAGAGCCATGCCCGGAAGATGATTGACGGGCGCAGGATCGCCATTCATGAACGGCGGACTATTGTCACAAAGCATGAAGAGGAACGGCGCAAGACAATACAAACGCCGCACATTCGCCAGCATATGGTCGAGGTCGCTGTAGCTAACTGAAATCTGCGCGGATTTCGATTGGACGAAATAGGCCGCGATGTCGGCCATGTCCGGGCGAACCGGGACGAAAAACGCCTGATAGCGCGGTGCGGCGACGACATCGGCGAGCAGGGTTTCGGGCCGTACGTGCGGAAGGAACTCAAAATAGCAGCGCTTCAGACCCAGCGAGCGGGCTGTTCCGGTGAGGAAGGCTGCTTTTTCTCCGATTTCGGCGAGCACCCGGCGGCCGTCGTCGAGGGTTTGCGGAGCGCTGAGAACCTCAAGCGTGTCTGCACCGGGCTCCTGATGGACATCAAAGGGAGCGAGCGCGCGAAGCTGTTCGTTTTGGGCCGAGTTCATGGGGCGCAGCGTCACCGGATCGAAAAAGCAGAGCTCGAGCTCGGCACCGCAGCGCACGTTTGCCTCTCCCGCGCCTTCGTAGAGCGGCAACACATCGCTGACAGTCCTGACAAGGCGGAAATCCCGGCCGTTCACTTCGGACATGCGTCCTCTCCCAATAGCCCACTTGAACAGAGGTAGAAGAGAAATGACGCAGGAAAAGAGTCGTCTCAACGAGTCCGGTTCAAGTACAGGACAACAAGGCTTTCGATCTGCCGGGCCAGATCGTCCAGGGCGTTGCGCCGGGCGGATTCTTCCGAAACGCGGTTCGTAAACTCTCCGGCGAGGATGTTGTAACTCGTAACCGCGCTGACTGAACGGTCCAGCAACACATTCCCCGCATCGTCCTGCAATCTGAAGGCGGTATTGAGCTTGAGCTGCCCGCGCGTCGCGTCGGAGCTTTTTGTGATGTCGAGATCGGTGACCTGTTCCTCGATTCGTGCAATCTGGATGGTAAAGACCGGGTCGGCAGGACGACCATTGAGATAGAACCGGTCGATCAGCCGGTTGCGCAGATAAACCCCATTCCGGTCCGGGATCATGGCAATCTCGGTGCGGGAGAGAAGGTCGACGGCGCTGGACCGGTCGCCTTCCTCGCTGGAGCTTCGATATAACGGCGAAAACCCGCACCCGGAGACGCCGAGCAGTGCGACACCGGCGATCAGGAGGAAAGGACTATGAAACGACGACATTGACGATCCTGTTCGGTACGACGATGACCTTGCGAACCTGTTTGCCCTCGATGGCCCGCTGGACGTTGGCGTCTTCCATGGCGGCGCTTTCGGCGACCTTCTGGTCGGCATCCTTGGCCAGTGTGATCGACGCGCGCAGCTTGCCGTTCACCTGTACGCCGAGGGTTACGGTGTTCGAGACGAGCAGGGCCTCCTCGGCCTGCGGCCAGGGCGTTTCGACGAGGGGTGTCGTGTGCCCGAGTTCGGACCACAGCTCTTCGGCAAGGTGCGGGGTCATCGGGTTGATGATGCGAACCAGCGACTCGTACCCTTCGCGCAGCGCCCAGCGTTCGTCGTCGGTCGCGGCCGTGAAGGCAAACAGGGCGTTGGCAAGCTCGCGTACGCGCGCGACCGCCTTGTTCATATGGAAGTTTTCGACGTCGGTCGCAACGCCCGCAATCGCGCGGTGGGCGGCCTGACGAAGCCGAGTGGCATTTTCGCCAAAGGTTGCCGGTTTGGGCGCATCCTTGGCGGCGAAACCATCGGCGTTTTCGGTGACTGCGCGGTGGAGGCGGTTAACAAACTTCCACGCGCCCTCGACACCGGCTTCGGTCCATTCGAGATCGCGCTCGGGCGGTGAGTCTGACAGGATAAACAGGCGCGTTGCGTCCGCGCCGTACGTATCGAGAATATCCTGCGGGTCGATGGTGTTCTTCTTGGATTTCGACATTTTGATCGACGGGCCGACCGTGACCGGGCTCCTGTCATCCACCTTGATGACCTTGCCATCGGCGGTCTTTTCAATTTCCGTCGGGTAGAGCCATTTTCCGGCCTGATCCTGATAGGTTTCATGCGTGACCATGCCCTGGGTGAACAGCCCAGCGAACGGCTCGGCAATGTCGAGGTAGCCGCAGTCCCGCAGCGCGCGCGTGAAAAAGCGCGAGTACAGAAGATGCAGTACCGCATGCTCGACCCCGCCGATATATTGATCGACCGGCAGCCAGTATTCAGCCTTCTCCTTGCCGAAAGCGGCGTTCGGGTTCTGCGCGTCGCAATAGCGGGCGAAGTACCAGCTCGACTCGAAGAAGGTATCGAACGTGTCGGTCTCGCGCCGCGCATCTTTGCCGCATGTCGGGCATTTAACGTGTTTCCATGTCGGGTGGCGCTCGAGCGGGTTGCCGGGTTTGTCGAACGTGACGTCGTCAGGCAGCGTAACCGGAAGCTGGTCCTCCGGAACGGGAACGACGCCGCAATTCCCGCAATGGACAATCGGGATCGGGCAACCCCAGTAGCGCTGGCGCGAAATGCCCCAGTCGCGGAGGCGATACTGCGTCGTGCCAAAGCCGGTTCCGGCCTCTTCGCAGCGCCGGATGATGTCCGCCTTCGCGTCATCGACACTCAGCCCGTTGATGAATTGCGAATTTGCCAGACGTCCGGGGCCGACATAGGCTTCCTTGCCGATCTCAAAGCTCGCGGGGTCTGCGCCTTCGGGAATGACAACAGGCCGAACCGGAAGATTGTATTTGCGGGCGAAGTCAAGGTCGCGCTGGTCGTGAGCGGGAACGCCAAAGACCGCGCCCGTGCCGTAATCCATGAGGATGAAGTTTGCGACGTAGACCGGCACCTCGCGCCCCAGAAGCGGGTGCGTCGCCGTATAGCCGGTGTCGAAACCGAACTTTTCGCCCTGTTCGATGGCGGCTTCGGATGTGCCTTGCGCCTGGCACTTGCGTCTGAACTCGGCAAAGCCCTCTTTGCCACCCGCGAGCTTTTCGCTCATCGGGTGATCGGGGGCTAGTGCGAGGAAGGCTGCGCCGAATAGCGTGTCGGGTCGCGTTGTGAAGACTTCAATCGTTTCGTTCGCGCCTTGCACGTTCCACTTAAACTGCAAGCCGACCGATTTGCCGATCCAGTTTTCCTGCATGATGCGGACTTTTTCCGGCCAGCGTTCGAGCGTGGAAAGCCCTCCCAGCAGGTCGTCGGCGTAGTGCGTGATCTTCAGGAACCATTGCGAAAGTCGGCGACGCTCGACCGGTGCGCCGGTGCGCCAGCCCTTGCCGTCAATGACCTGCTCGTTCGCGAGCACGGTGTTATCCACCGGGTCCCAGTTGACCATTGACTCCTTGCGATAAGCGAGGCCCGCTTTCAGAAAATCGAGGAACATTTTCTGTTCGTGGCGGTAGTAGTCCGGCTCGCAGGTCGCGACTTCGCGCTCCCAGTCGATCGACAAACCCATGGATTTGAGCTGATCCTTCATCTGAACGATGTTCGATCGGGTCCACGCGCCGGGGTGCAGCCCGCGCTCAATCGCGGCGTTCTCGGCGGGCAGGCCGAACGCGTCCCAGCCCATCGGGTGGATGACGTTATAACCCTTCGCCTTGCGGTAACGGGCGACGACGTCGCCGAGCGTATAGTTGCGGACGTGGCCGACGTGGATACGCCCCGACGGATAGGGGAACATTTCAAGGACGTAGTATTTGTCCTTCGTGCGGTCTTCGGTGACCTTGAAGCTCTGGCGCTCGTCCCAGACCGACCGCCACTTTTTTTCTGTTTCGTTTATGTTGTAACGTTCAGCCATCTTGTAACCGTTTCGTTTGTGACGTGCCGCCGATCCTGATTCAGGCGCGTCAGGCTTTGTGATATTTATTGAGAGTTTCGAGGTTGGCCCGCGAAACTTCGCCGAGAGTTATCTGGGCGTCCTCAAGACGATTGAGGAGATCCGTCCCGATTCTTCCCTTGAACTGTGGAATCCGGTCCTGAAGCTCCTTCGCAGCCCGAGCGTAGATGTCAGCCGCCTTTTCCTTCTCGTTTCCGCACAGTGTCAGCGCCATGATATCCTGCATCGCGACGGCGTCTGCTTCCCGCTGAAGCAGTGCCGAAAGCTCATCAGTGATACGGATCATCAGCCTTGCCGCTTCGTCCGGGTCCTGCGGCAGGATCGAGGAGGTCTCCGCGCTTTTCGTATCCGCCACGGTTCTAGCCTCCCAGTCCGGCGACGCGCAGTTCGCGGGCGCGAGCCAGGATGGAGTCTTCAAGCTTTGTCGCCGTGTCGTTCGCGACTTCGGCGTCTTTCCAGTCGCCGCTCTTTTTCACCTGACGGAAGACGCGCACCCGCAGTCCGTCCGACTTCAGTTCGCGGCTCAGGATGAAAGCGTTGACCTTGAAGCGTTCGTCCGGTGTTTCCGGGGGCGAGTACCATTCGGTAATGATTGCTCCGCCGAACGGATCGGCGCTCTCGAGCGGCATAAAGGAAACGGTATCGAGCGCGGCGCGCCACAGATAAGCGTTGACGCCGATTCCGTCCTCGCCATTGTCCTTTTTATCCTTGCCGCCGAGGAAGCGGATACCTTCGGGACCGAAAATGCTCTCCGGTTCCGAGTAGATGTCTTTGGTCAGGGAACGGTCGGCACCGGTAGGGTACTTCGCTTCCCGCTCGACGCCGCCGCAAGCGGCCACGGACATCAGGCAAGCAGCGCTGCCGAGCAGGGCAACCGTGCGGAAAGGGGGGGTGTGAACGCGCATCTGTTCTCGTCTCTGTATATTGTAATGG
>RZZS01000091.1 GCA_009929775.1 Alphaproteobacteria bacterium | reverse complement strand
CTCGGCTTGACGTGTTAACACATCACGTTTTCCAATTTTGACAGCACGCAGGAAATAAAAGTTCGCTCGATTTAAGTTTGATAAATGAAAACACTATATACGACGTGGTCGTCGAAGCCATCCCACGGCACACCAGCTTCGACTAAGCGGTTGCGTCTTTGATGTGCCGACACATAAACAACTTTCCCGGAAGAGAGTTTTCGATCATGGGAGCGCACATCATGCCTGGGACGATTTTCTTCCGGCTCTGAGTCTGCGTAAAGATCTGGTGAAGATATCCAAATGCCGTAGTGATATACATGCTCTCCCTTCGACTCTGAAGGAAAAAACCTTGCTTTTGGGTTATCCAGAATAAAGTTGTTATCCTGAGAAAGCACGCCGATAAATTTCAAATCGAAAACGATTGCTTTGGTTTCTCGATGTAAAAGTTCTTCTTCCCTGTTTGTAAAACGTTCAAACTCGCCCCTGGTCAATTCGGATACGAACGGCGCAAAATCTTTATCTACGAAAACCGAGAATAGAAGATTTGCCCATGGTTCGCTTTGCGCTCTGTGGAACGCGTAGTGGCGGAACGGAGTATCCGCTTGTTCCCGCCAATTTGAATTAGTCTGGATCAGAGAGAAGGTTTCATTGAATTCGTCAAAGGCGTATTCCAAGGCAAATTCAATGTCGCACTCGTGGAAAGGATGGGTTCCTCCAAACTTCCCCGCCGTGAATATTGCAATTGCTTGTTCTAACGTTGGCTTATTGGCAAAGTTCCGAAAAACTGACTCGATGCCTCCGTTCGCATGAAGAAACGTCGACACAAGCCTCTCAAATTGCCTTACTCGTCTAGGGTTCGGTGGTTTTCTAGACACAGCTTTGTGGATATCAGTCTGAAAAAACTAACGTTTGAATTCACCGGCCTGCGCGGCTTTTCGCGCAGGTCCGGTGGAATGATGGGTTGGGCATCTGGTTACCATTTCGGGAAACGGAATTTACCAAATCGCGCGCGGGGAAATGCATAGTCCGGCGCGAAATCGCTATACCAAAGCACTTGCTTGCGACAGTGCTCCACAAAATCTTCGTTGTTCCAGAGCACTTTCATTTCAGTCTTGGTTAAGCGACAGGAAGCATCTTCAGCATGTACGTCAGCAAAAACTCGCCCCGTATATGGATTTAGCTTTGGCCACTCATTCGTCTTTCGATGAAGGTGTCCGTGCGGCACAGATGGGTAACAGTCCCGATCTCCAACCGTGAACATCCACTTCTTCAACGCGAGGAACTGCGGCCATCGGTCGCTCGGATCTTCTTTCGTGGCGTTAGCTGAGCCGAAACCTCCTTGGCCCGGTGAACCATCGCTTTCATGTCTTTCGCCATTTTCACGTGGCCGTTCTGATTCTTCACGTCGCCCACTCCGAGGATCGGGCTTGCCCTCTCCGTCCGTAGATAGCCAGTACGCTATTTCACGACGCTCTTCGTACTCCGCAATACCGATAAGACCAAGTTGATAGCTAAGGTCCGACAGTAGGACGATGTAATGATGCATGAGGAATCCGATTGAGATGCCCAACGAATAAGCATTTATCCGGCGTGCGCGTGGCAGTGATCCCTGATGCTGGGGAGACGCTCGTCGCGCACGGCGGATAAATGTGCGTTGGACTGATCCGATCCCGGTACGACGCCGAGGGATGCGCGCCTCAACCCATAAGATAGGGAATCGTATCGGCTCGGCCCGGGGTGCTGTCGGCGCGCCCTGCCCCGCGGCCCCGACGCCTGGCGCTTTGCGCTCGTCGGCCGGCCCCGAAAAGGGCTCCGATCGGGCTGCGCAGCCGCGCTCCGAGGGAGAGTTTAGGCCATTTTCCACCGTCGGGACGAGCGCGATCGCAGGCCGCATGCGGCCTGTCCGCAATCCAAGGAATCACGATCAAGTCAATGCGTGCGTGGGGGCGTTCGTCCTCCTTCTGCACGCGCCGCCGGGGCGAGGTGCGCGCGCACATGCAGCTTTCCGGTTCTGCACTTGGGGCAGGGATAGCCGTCGAACCGTGCCGCCGGCGTTTCCGGCGCGGAGGCCTCGGGCGGCGGGGCGCTCAGCGCCGTGCGGATCTCGGCCAAGCGCCGCGCCCGACAACGGTTGGCCAGAAAGCCGAAGTGGCGCACCCGCATGAACCCTTTAGGCAGGACATGCAGCAGAAAGCGACGGATCAATTCCTCCGCGGTGAGGGTCATCACCTTGCGCCGGTCGCCGTCGCGGTAGTCCTTGTAGCTCAGCTGCACCGACGCCCCGTCGAAGTCCGACAGACGGCGGTCCGACAGCGCGATGCGATGGCTGTAGCGACCCAGGTAATCGACCACCGTGTCGGTCCGCGCCAGGCAGGGCTTGGAATAGACCACCCAGTCGGTCGCCATCAGGGTCTCGAGGATCCGATCCACCTGCGCATCGTCTTGGATCCGGGAGAGCTTGCCGTCCTCCCGAGCGCGGCGTAGACGCCCGACAAAGCCGCCGCGGAAGTGCCTGGAGAGGGCTCGAACCGGGAACAGATAGGTGCTCTTGGCCGGATGCCAGGTGCCGTCGCTGCCGAGTGCCCCGCCCGGCACCAGACAATGCAAATGGACATGGCGCACCAGGGTCTGGCCCCAGGTGTGCAGCATCGCCGTCATCCCCAGTTGACCATCCAGGCGCTTGGGGTCCGCTCCGAAGGTCGAGAGGGTTGCCCATGCCGTCTCGAACAGCAGGCCATAGATCACCTCGGGATGGATCTCCACCCAACCGTTGAGGGATGCGGGCAGGGTGAAGATCAGGTGGTGATAGGTCACCGGCAACACCGCCGCGCGCTGGCGTTCACACCATGCCGCGGAGGCACGATACTGACAGCGTGGGCAATGCCGATCGCGACAGGCATGATAAAGGATCGGGCGATCCCCGCAGCCGTCGCATTCCAGCGCAAAGCCGCCCAAGGCGGCGGTGCGGCAGTCCCGAAGGTGATGACAGACCTGCCACTGGCGGGGGCTTAAGGGATGGTCGGCGGCGTACTCGGCGAGACAGGCGTGAATGATCGCCTGCAGGGAGGCCTCAGCCATGGCTCACCTCCAAACGGGCGATGAGATCCAACGGGCCGTCGCCGTCCCCGGCCCCGGGCACCCAATGGACATAGCGCAGCGTGGTCTGGATGCTGCGATGCCCCATCAGCCGCTGCAGCCGCTCCACCTGCAGTCCGGCCGCCAGTTGATGGGTGGCATACGCATGGCGCAGCGCATGGATGCCGCCGACCTTGGTGACGCCGGCCTGGTGCTTGGCGCGGGTATACGCCTTCTGCAGAACGCTCGGCGAGAGCGGGCCGCCGGTGCGCCCGGCGAACAGCCAATCCCGGGGACGGTACAGGCGCCAGTAGGCGCGCAGCTCCTCCAGCAAGGTCGGGGAGAGCGGGACCAGCCGGTCCTTGGCCCCTTTGCCCTGCTCGATGCGCAGGAGCCGACGTTCACCGTCGATGTCCCTCACCCGCAGCGCCAACACCTCGCTCAGACGCAGTCCGCAGCCGTAGCACACGGTGAGCATGGCCCGATACCGCGGATTGGCGCACGCGCCCAAGATCGCGGCGACCTCCGCGCGGGTCAGCAACCCCGGAATACGCTGGGGGCGCTTGGGCAGGGCCACATCGAGGTCGACCGCGGGCCAGGCGAGCACCTGGATATAGAGGAAGCGGATGCCGTTGTAGGACAGGCGTACGCTCGCCGGGGCAAGCTTGCGCTCGATGACAAGGTGCTCGAAATAGCCCTGGAGATCGGCCCGCCCGAGCGTGTCGGGGGAACGACGGGTGAATCTGGCGAGATCCCGCACCGCGGCGAGGTAACTTGCGTGGGTCCGCGGGGAGAAGCCACGCATCTGCATGGCGGCGATCATGCGCTGGCGTAAGGGCGTCATCGTCCGATCCTCGGGTAACGACCCGGATTGGGCCGCCTTCGAGTGTGGACGACGGGGAAATGCAGGCGAGGAACGGGGCTTCCATGCGCGCCCGTTTATTGCCGCGTCATTCGGACTTCAAGTGCCGCCGCGAATGGACTCCAATAAGCCCCGCGGAGCGGATTAGTTCAACTAGTGAAAAGACGATATACAGAATGAGGATTCTGGGCATCAGCAAAATGCTCTTGCCACCGTTTTACCGGATCACTGGCAAACCCTATATAAACACCTTGGATGCACTTGTGAGCGTAGATCAAATAGTGAGCCCGTATAACATCCGCTTCACTGATACGATTCAGTATCTCAAAGCGCATTCTATTTAATGAGGTCATACCTAGATTCCATTGAAATAGTGAACACGGGGCCAAGTCTCACATGCACATTCTTCTGAGGCTCCGATGAGCCAGGGCCGGGTGTCTACTCCCAACGGAGCAGCCCCACTGCCTTGCGAGCGTGCCTGGGTGCGAGAAAGAAGGTCGTGCTATTGATCGGGGTCAGCTAAAGGGCGGTTCCATGACCCCTCTCAGTGAAAACGGATAACTGCCTGCCATGAACCAACGCCAAAAGCGATTATGCTGAAAGCAAATAAAACTATAGCGCTCCTAAGAAGCCATGCATGCGTTAATGGCAATTTCTCCGGGCGTCCGATTTCGTTTAGCAATTTGAGTTGCGTCAGGTAGGCAAAGAGCATTGAAAAACCGCAAGCTGTTAATCCAAGCAAGAAAGCGAGCATCGGATAGCGCATGTCCGGGGTCGGTACGCTTTTACCGGCTACATTGCCGAGATATGCCAGCAACGCAACAGCCGCACCGCCGTTAGCGAGAGCGGAAAATTTGAAGCTCTCGATTGAAATGGTAATGAGAGACTTGTATGTCTCTAGCCAGTGCTCTTTCATGACCTCAGCCATAGATGGAACAGCTTACTTGCACTTGAGTGCGAGACCGTACGGTTGAGAGACGATTAATCTGAGTCTACTTTTTAGTGAAGCGCTCCCAACCGCGCTCAGGCCTCACGGTTTCATCTGTATAGCATTTCCCGACAGGCTTGTACTCCAAAACCTTGGCATTTCCAATGTAGAAAATGTTGTTGCAACCAACCATCTGAGATGAACAATTCTGAAATGAATTGAAGCTCTCATAGCTCATGATCTGTGCGGTATTGCCCATCCCAAACACATTACCACTCTTTGCGCCGAAAGCATTTTTCGCACAACTGGATATGCCAATTTTGTTTACGTAGTTACGGATTTCGACGCCGCTTTCCGTAACTGTCTTGACCATGGGAACTGTCAAGAAGAACGAATGAGTGTCCAATGCATCAACCGGAACACCTTTCCACGCCTCCAAGTCTGATTGCCTGACTTGGCTGACTTGGCTAGTAGCGCAGCCTGAAAGCAGAATAACGGAAAAGCATAGGAAAATTATCTTTTTCATATTGATCTCGCAGCAGAGCTGAATAGCCCTGTTATACCCAGTATCTTCTGGATTTTACGCGTGATTTTCTGTAATAGACCGCATGCAGCCTAGTACTCAGGTCGCTTCGAAGTTGGCCGTACTCACTGAGAGGGAGGTCGGGACGCACATGACAGCCATCGGCCCACCATCAAGAGCAAGAAACAAAAAAGCCGAACCCCTAAATCTCTCCAGGTGGTTCGGCTCTTGCTGTCTTCGTCGATTCCATGACCTTCGTTCCCTCCGTGACGTGTGCGGGAAATATAGCACAGACTCCGGGTCCGGTCGCCACGTCAGGTCAACGCACAGTGGACCCTAGGTATCGGCCGGTGTCACCACCCACCACCTTCCCACCAAGCCCCCAGAGGACAGCGAGCCTCAAAGCGCACTCATCCTCCCCCCTTCAGCATCCCCGGCAGCAGCCGATTGAAGAAGAACACCTTCGGCAGCGGCACCTCCGCGATCAGGATGTCGTCCCCGAACTCGTCGGCGCGCTAGCGGGTGCTGCTGAAGATGTTGAGAAGCACCCGGTAGCGATTGCGACCCAGGGTCTCGAGGATCTCGTGCTCGTCCATGCGGTTGATGCCGCGATAGAGGCTGAGACGGGTCTCCTCGGGGTGGGCGAGAAGCAACTCGTACTGACAATAGGTATAGAGGAGGTCGAGCCGGGACTCCAGGTCGTTGATGGCGGTCGAGCCGTCTACGGAGGGTGACATGCCGGGCTCGGTCCGCGTCGCCTGCGCGTCGAACGGCGGGGATGAGCTCGACGGACACTGCGGGGCTGCGCGGCATTTCCTGGGCTTGTCGTCGGATGCCGGGCGCTTTCCGCCGACCTTTGACTCGCGCGATCCAGACGGGGGTCGCGCCGTAACCGCCCTGTCTCCTTCGGTGTTAAAATCCGCACGCTCCGGGCCAGTCTTCATCCTTGCCGGTAACGATGCTGTCCGGTCCGGAAAAGATCCTCGCGACACGCTGTTTACCTCGCCCGGCTTGGGCGATCAACCTGGTGGAGAAGCCGCATGAAATGCGCAATGTTGGTGACCGGCAACGGTCCGATTGTCATCGTGACCTCTTACGACTCGCTCGAGAATCCCGATCTGCTGGAGCGTCTCAAGGATAAGGGCATCCCGAAGTTCCTGGCCTACGAGATCCCGATCGAGCTGGCTAAGGAGCGCTACAAGGGTCATTTCAAGAAGGTCATGAACGGCTTTACCGAGTCGGACAGCCTGCGGGTGCTCGATCACAACGGACATCGCGCATTCAATCTCTTCACTTGGGCGGAGCTCGGCACCCCCCTTGCCCACGAAAGCCCGCTCGACGACCTCTATCACCAGCACTGAAGCGATTTCGGGAATCCGTATCCCGACGGCTGTAGGTCAGGTGTCGGGAATAAATCGAACACCGAATCCAAACGTTGTCGTTGTCGAGAACGACAACCGTGGCAAAGGCATTCTCCCGTCGAGTTGTTTTACTTATTCTTGAACCCTTCCTAGGGGCGACTTCGGTCGCCCCTACACTACGGCCGTTCCATCCTGGAAATCACCTGTTCAGCTGATCCGCATCGCGGTCAGAGCAAGCTATAGGTCACGGTCACCCCGGCCATGACGATAGCCATGATGCTCATCAGCTTGACCAGGATGTTCAGGCTCGGTCCCGAGGTGTCCTTGAAGGGATCGCCCACGGTATCGCCGATCACGGACGCCCGGTGCGCGCGCGAGTTCTTCCCGCCGTGATAGCCTGACTCGATGTATTTCTTGGCGTTGTCCCAGGCGCCGCCGGCGTTCGAGAGAAAGACCGCGAGCACGAAGCCGCTCGCAAGACCGCCCATCAGCAGACCGATCACACCCGCGACACCCAGCAACAGGCCCACCACGACAGGCGCGATGACTGCCAGGAGGGCCGGCAGTACCATCTCGCGCTGCGCTCCGACGGTGGAGATGGCGACACAGCGCTCATAGTCCGGCTGCGAGGTCCCCTGAAGGATGCCCGGATCTTCGCGAAACTGCCGGCGCACCTCTTCCACCATCATGATGGCCGCGCGCCCGACCGCCTGCACTGTCAAGCCGCTGAAGACAAAGGCGACCATCGAGCCGATCAGCAGGCCCACGAGAACGGTCGGGTTGAGCAAGGTCACGTTGAAGAAGGTCATGAAATCGGTCAGGGTCGCCTGAGCCGTCGCAACCGTCGCGCCGTTGCCGAGCGTCAAGACCGTCTGCCCCATATTCACCAACTCGATGCGGATCACCTCGATATAGGAGGCGATGAGCGCGAGTGCGGTCAAGGCTGCGGAACCGATCGCAAACCCCTTGCCGGTCGCCGCCGTGGTGTTGCCCAGTGAGTCCAGCGCATCGGTGCGGGCCCGCACCTCGGCGCCCAGCCCGCTCATTTCGGCGTTGCCGCCGGCATTATCCGCGATCGGACCGTAAGCATCGCTGGCAAGCGTGATGCCCAGCGTGGAGAGCATCCCGACCGCCGCGATGGCCACGCCATAGAGACCCAGGTTCATCTGGGTCAGATCGAAACCGGACGCGAAGAGGAAGGCCAACATGGTCCCGACGCCGACCGCCAGGACCGGAATCGCGGTCGACAGCATACCCACGCCGACGCCTGCGATGATAAGGGTTGCCGGGCCGCCTTCGGCTTGGGCGGCGATGAGCCGGGTTGGCCCATAGCTGGGAGAGGTGGAATACTCGGTCGAGCGACCGACGATGATGCCCGTGACCAGGCCGGTGACCACGGCACCCCAGATCCCCCAGACGTTCGGGATGCCGAGCAACAGCAGCAACCCGGCGGAGGCCACCACAATCATGAGCGCGCTGGCGTTGATACCGCGCGAGAGCGACCCGAGCAGATCCTTTTGGGTCGCGCCCTCTTTGGTCTTGACCAGATAGACCCCGACAATCGACAACAGGATACCGATGCCGGCAATGGCGATGGGGGCCACCACGGCCTTCATCTGAAGCGTGGGGTCCAGGACATAGGCGGCTGCGCCCAGTGCACAGGCGGCGAGGATCGAGCCACAGTAGGACTCGAAAAGGTCTGCACCCATGCCGGCGACGTCGCCCACGTTATCCCCGACGTTATCCGCGATCACGGCCGGATTGCGTGGGTCGTCCTCCGGGATGCCGGACTCGACCTTACCGACCAGATCGGCACCCACGTCCGCGGCCTTGGTAAAGATACCGCCGCCGACGCGTGCGAACATGGCCTGCATCGAAGCACCCACGCCGAATGTCAGGATGGTCGTGGTGACCAACACCATGCGGACCCCTTCACCGGCCGCGCTGTGGGGGATCAGCAGGTCGGCCAGGATGAACCAGGCCACGATGTTGCCGAGCCCGAGCCCGACGACCACCAATCCCATGACAGCACCGCTTCGGAACGCGATCTTCAACGCCTCCGGGAGCGATGTCCGGGCGGCCGCCGCCGTACGCGTGGAGGCACGGGTTGCGGTCTGCATGCCGAAATAGCCCGCGAGCGCCGAGAAGAAGCCTCCGAAGACGAAGGTGAAGGGCAGCCAGGGGTTTTGAACATGGTAGTAGTAAGCGAGGACGCCGAAGACGATGGTCACGACCACAAACACCAGGAACATGACCTTGTACTGCTGGCGCAGATACGCCATAGCGCCGTGGCGCACATGATCGCCGATCTCCTGCATCAACGCGGTTCCCTGGTCCTGCCGGAGCATCTCCTTGAAAAACTTCCGGGCATAGATCATCGCCAACAGCGCGGCGATCGGTGCGATCCAAAAGACAGGCTCGTTCATGGGT
>RZZS01000023.1 GCA_009929775.1 Alphaproteobacteria bacterium | reverse complement strand
CAATGTTTTATCTTGCCTTACGCAATTCCCCATGATGCGGCCCGTCATCTGTTCTCGTTTCATGCGCCGTCCTTGTCCTCATCGAAGGCAAATGAGGACATGCCGCTGTCTGTCCGGCTGGCAACTTTGGTGCTGAAATTGATGAATCGTTTATACCCGATGGCTTGCTGATCCATGTCGAAAGGCGGGAGCTTCGCATGAAGAACAAGGCTGAAATGAACGAGTCCGGCCAGGGCCTCGCGCACGGTTTCGACCTCGCGCTGAAGGATTCCCAGCTCCTGCCGAACGGCATCCACATCCCGCGAAATCCGGTCGAGGCGCGGGGCAATGACCTGGGAAATTTCCGGGTCTGAACCCCGCTCAAGAAACGCCCTGATCGCCTCGGCGATAATGTCCGTTTTGGTCGCTCCCGGCCCTTGCGCCAGCGCATTCAACCGCGCACTCGTGCCCCTGTCGAGCAAAAACTGATGACGAATTTTTCTGTTGTTCATGTTTCCTCCAAAAGCCCAAAAGCTCCGGAGAAATCATCCCTCAAACTGCCGAATCCGCTTATAGCCCTTATGTACGACCGGACACGATGATGTGCGACTTTGGAAAAAAATCAGACCTGCGCGAATGACCCACAAAAAAAATACATGTCCCCCTAGGCCTCAGACTGTGCCCCTAAATCAACGCAGGTCTTGTGGGTCTGGTTGTGGGATAGAAAAAGCTGTGTGGGGGAAAGTTGTTTTAAATCAGTGTATTATTATACGTAAATGGCGGAGACGGAGGGATTCGAACCCTCGATACGGGGTTAACCGTATAACGATTTAGCAAACCGTCGCCTTCAGCCGCTCGGCCACGTCTCCAAAACCATTAGGGTGAATATCAGATAACGTCGTGGACTTCAACCGTTATGGCGTCAGGAAGCGCTTAACTTCTTCGGCCCAGTCCTCGACCTGATGATCGAGACGGAATTCGCCGATGTAATGCACCATCCAGCCGTCAATTCCGCGGTAGACACGGCTGAAAATAAAGGCAGTCTGGTCTTCGCCCTCCTTCACGGGAATGCGGATGCGCAGGAGGTCCTTGTTACTCAGCGAATCGTAGATGCGTGCCTCCGGATTGACGACCTGACCATAGGTGTGGCCGCTCTGAATGATTGCGAGAAAGACAAGATGGGAGGCGTAGCCCGGCAAATCCTTGAGTTCGACGGCCACAACTTCGTCATCGTTAGCTGAAACGCCGTGCCGTTCGTCCCCACTGTGGTAAATCATGCCCGACTGGTCGACCTCCTCGCCTTCCATCGGCGAGACGGCGTCGACGATTTCGCCCTGCTTGTTAAAAACAAGGCAGATGAGGTCCAGGTCAAATGTCTCCTTGACTTTCTTGACATCGCCTTCGAGTTCGTACCCGTACCGGGTTTCATAGTCCCTGCGCGATTCGGAGGAATTTTCGTCTTCCGATGATAGCTTCGGGCGGTACTGCTCTGGACGCTCAACGGCTTCTTCCGTCGCGTCCCAGCTGATTCCAATGCAAATGCGGTGACGGGCGCTTTGCGAGTAGCGAAGCTTGCCCTTCATCCCCTTGGTGACTCCGGCCATAAAGAAATTCCTCCGGTTGAATGATCCGCGCGGCGAGGCGGGTACTAAGGTGAGTGTTAATGCAGCGGGCACGGAACGAGCGCTGCAGACCAGAAACATATTTTGTCAGGAGCGTCCGGAAATGTCTATTTCGGATTTGCGGCGGACGGGATCAGGCCGCTGCGGCCTGAATTTCTTCGGCGACGACGCGTACGGGCGCGGCGTCAGCGTCCAGTTTCGCGGGGTAGGCGTGAATTCGGAAGGCCGGGACGGTCAGAAGGGATTCCAGATTACTCAGGTTCTCGATGATGAGGACGTCCCGGCCCAGAAGAATTTTATGAATCTCGTAGGGCTCCCGGTCAGGAGAGGGTGTGTCCAGGCCAAGCAGGCTGACTCCGCGTTTGACGATCTCACGGGCGAAGGCGACGGTGATTTCCGGGTAGGATTCGTAATAATCCGGCTGGCGAAACCGGCTTGACCAACCGGTTAGTACCAGCAGGATCGCTCCGGGTTCGATAATCGTATCGTTCAGAAGGGGGACGTCCACGGCGGGGGCTCCCCGCGCGTCGACAAGAATGCCCCGGCCGCAAAAACGTGCCGGGGGAAAGTCGGCAATCCTTTTCCCTCCTTCGATCATATGCCACGGGGCGTCCATGTGGGTGCCGACATGAAGGCCGGTCTCCAGACTGTGATCGGTAAAGCCGTCGCTCTCGATATCGGCACAGCGGGAAAGACGGGCGCTCGGATCGCCCGGATAGACCGGCATATCAGGCGTAAAAGTGTGGGTGAGGTCGATTAGCCGGCTCATCCAAGCTTGGTCTTCAAAAGCGCGTTTACGGCTGCCGGGTTTGCCTTGCCTTGCGTTTTTTTCATGACCTGGCCAACGAAGAAACCGAACAGCTTGTCCTTGCCGCCTTTGTAGGCGGCGACGTTGTCCGGGTTTTCGGCGATGACTTCGTCGACGATTTTTTCAATGGCTCCGGTGTCGGTAACCTGTTTCAGGCCCTTTTCCTCGACGATGTCCGCTGCGTCCTTGCCCGAGGCGTACATCTCGGCGAAGACGTCCTTGGCGATCTTGCCGGAGATCGTGTCGTCGAGGATGAGATCGAGCAGGCCGCCGAGTTGCGCGGCCGACACCGGCGATTCCGCGAGGGTCTTGCCGTCTTTGTTGAGAATGCCGAGAAGCTCGTTAATGACCCAGTTGGCGGCGAGCTTCGCATCCCGCCCCGTAGCGACGGTTTCGAAAAAGTCCGCGCGGGCGCGCTCGGCGATGAGGACGGTCGCGTCGTAGAGCGAAAGGCCGTAATCCGCCATGAAGCGCTTCTTCTTTTCGTCGGGGAGTTCCGGCAAAGTCTCGCGAATCTCCTCGATCCACTCGCTTTTGATATCGAGCGGCAATAGGTCGGGGTCCGGGAAATAGCGGTAATCGTGCGCTTCTTCCTTGGAGCGCATGGAGCGCGTGACGCCCTTGGCGGGGTCCCACAGGCGGGTTTCCTGATCGATTTTGCCGCCGTCCTCGATGATCTCGACCTGGCGGCGCGCCTCATAATCGATGGCCATTTGAACGGCCTTGACCGAGTTGACGTTCTTGATCTCGCAACGCGTGCCGAGTGGCTCGCCTGGACGACGGACGGAGACGTTCACATCGGCCCGCATCGATCCTTCCTCCATATTGCCGTTGCAGGTCCCGAGATAGCGCAAAATCATACGCAGCTTCGAGAGATACGCAGTCGCTTCCTCCGGGCCGCGAATGTCGGGTTCCGAGACGATTTCCATCAGGGCGCAGCCCGAACGGTTGAGGTCTACGAAAGATTTACGCGGGTGCTGGTCGTGCAGGGACTTCCCCGCATCCTGTTCCAGGTGCAGTCTCGTAATGCCGATTTCCTTGATCGTGCCGTCCGGCAGGTCGATCTCGATGACGCCCTTGCCGACGATCGGGTGCTGGTACTGCGAAATCTGGTAACCCTGCGGCAGATCGGGGTAAAAGTAGTTTTTCCGCTCGAACACGGAATGGTGCATGATTTCGGCGTTCAGGCCGAGGCCTGTGCGTACGGCCTGCTCAACACAATATTCGTTCAGGACCGGAAGCATGCCGGGCATCGCCGCGTCGACGAGAGATACCTGGGAGTTCGGTGCTGCGCCAAACTCCGTCGATGCGCCGGAAAAGAGCTTCGAATTGGCAACGACCTGGGCATGAACCTCCATGCCGATTACAATTTCCCAGTCGCCCGTTTCGCCTTTGATCAATTCTGCCATTTCATGTTTCCTTCTACCACTAAGCCAGGTGGCTTGAATACGCTTACGCTGCCTTCTTCAAAACGGACTGCGGCAAGGCCTTGAAGTTTGCGGCCTGCTCGATTACGTCGCCGACGCGGAAGACGGTCTCCTCATCCCAGTGTTTTCCGATGACCTGAAGGCCGAGGGGCAGTCCGTCTGCGTTGAGGCCTGCCGGGACCGACATGCCGGGAAGACCCGCGAGGTTAACGGAAACCGTGAACACGTCATTCAGGTACATCTTGATCGGGTCGTCCTCATTTTCGCCGATGGCGAAGGCGGCGCTTGGAGCTGTCGGCGTAAGAAGGGCGTCGCACTGCCCGTACGCGTTCAGGAAATCCTGGCGGATCAGGTTACGAACCTTTTGAGCCTTGACGTAATAGGCGTCGTAATAACCGGCGGACAGGACGTACGTGCCGATCATGATCCGGCGCTTGACTTCATCGCCAAAACCGGCCGCGCGGGTCAACTCGTACAGGTCCTTGAGATTCCCTCCCTCAATCCGCTTGCCGTAGCGCACGCCGTCATAGCGCGCGAGGTTCGAGGACGCTTCGGCGGGCGCGATAATATAGTAGGCGGGCAGGGCGTATTTTGTGTGCGGAAGCGAGACGTCCACGATTTCCGCGCCTGCGTCTTTCATCCATTCGATACCTTGTTGCCATATATTCTCGATCTCCTTCGGCATGCCGTCGACGCGGTACTCCTTCGGAATGCCGATGCGCAGGCCCCTTACGTCGCCTTTAAGGGCGGACTCGAAGTCCGGCACGGGAAGGTTCGCGGATGTCGAGTCCTTCGGGTCGTACCCGGCAGCGGATTTCAGGAGTCTGGCGCAGTCGCGCGTTGTGCGCGCAAAGACACCAGCCTGATCGAGCGAAGAGGCAAAGGCAACGACGCCCCACCGTGAGCAACGCCCGTAGGTGGGCTTGATCCCGGCAATGCCGCAGAAGGCTGCGGGCTGGCGGATCGATCCGCCGGTATCCGTCCCGGTCGAACCGAGCGCGGCGCGCGCGGCGACGATGGCGGCCGAGCCGCCGGAAGATCCGCCCGGGACAAGATCCTTTTCGGGAGCGGACCGGCTGCGCCATGGGGAAAGAATGTTACCGTAGCCGCTTGTCGTATTTGACGAACCCATCGCGAACTCGTCCATGCCCGTTTTACCGAGCATGATGGCCCCGTCCCGGAAAAGGTTCGAAGTGACCGTTGATTCGTATTGGGGAACGAAGCCTTCGAGAATGCGGCTGGAAGCAGTGGTCTGGACGCCTTTGGTGCAAAACAGATCCTTAATCGCAAGCGGGAGGCCGTCCAGAGGTCCCGCCTTGCCTTCCGCGCGGCGCTTGTCCGACGCACCGGCCTGCTCGATCGCAAGCTCGTATGTGGTCGTAACGAAAGCATTCAGGCTCTTTGCCGCTTCGCAGGCATCGATATGAGCCTGCGTAAGCTCCACGGAGGTGAAATCTTTCTTCTCAAGCCCCTCGAGGGCCTCGGTGAGGGTCAGGTGGTTGAGTTCGCTCATTTACGGTTACTTTCCTTGAAAACGAAACGTACAATCAGAAAATCCGACACGCCAACGACCATCAGCGCCGCGCCGAAATACGTGGCATTCATCGGATTATCCCCGAAAATCGGTTCCGCAACGTCGGGACTCGCAACGATGCCGGCGCCGACTGCAAAAAACAGCAGGCCGGAGAACATCAGTGTCGTCCGAAGAAGGCGTATTGCGCGCGGGTCGCGGCGTTCGGGCTTAACGTCCATCGGCCTATTCCACGACCTTCGGTACGACAAAATAATGTTCCTGCTCTTCCGGGGCGTTGGCAAGCACCGCTCCGGGAATCCCGCCGTCACTGACGACGTCGGCGCGCAGTCTCGGGGTAATGTCGACAACGTTCGCGAGCGGTCCGACATTGTCGGTATTCACCTCTTCAAGCTGTTCGACGAACTGCATGATGTTGCTGAGCTGCGGGGCGAGGCGTTCGACGTCCTCTTCAGTCACGCGGATACGGGCGAGCTGCGCGATCTTGTAAACGGTTGCCTTGTCGATTGACATGCTTGTATTCCCTTGGTTTTGAGCCTAAACCTTCTAGCATTCTGACGTGGACGGTGCAATGCCTCTTGGCCTGCTTGAAAAGATTATGAGTGAAGCCCCGCAAGGCAAGCCTCTTCTCGGCCTCGATGTAGGGCGGAAAACCATAGGTCTTGCCGTTTCCAACGGTGCCCAGAGCGTCGCAACGCCGCTCCGGACCATCATGAGGCGTAAATTCGCGACCGACGCGAGCCAGATCGCCCGCGCCGTCGACGATTATGCTGTCGGGGGGCTCGTTCTTGGTTATCCCGTCAATATGGACGGGTCTCACAGTCCGCGCTGCGATGCCGTACGCTCGTTTGCGGACGAACTTATGAAACTCCCGGAAATCGCGGCAAGAATCGGCTGGGTTGCCTTTTGGGATGAGCGGTTATCCACACATACAGTGGAAGGTTATGTGGACAGCTATGTGGATATCCGCAAGGCCAAGGAATCTGGATTGATCGACAAGCTGGCTGCGCAAGTCATTCTTCAGGGGGCGCTGGACTATATGGCCCTTTCCCGTAACGCATGAGTTCGTGGGCACTTGCGCGCATCCAGGTAAACCCTTCGAGGTAATCGTCGCACAGCTCGCGGCAAAGGTTCCAGAAGGCCTTGGAATGGTTCATGTGAACCAGATGCGCGACTTCGTGCGCGACGACGTAGTCCATCGCGGCGGGGGGGGCAAGGATCAGGCGCCACGAGAAGGACAAGTCCCCGTCCGCGCTGCAACTGCCCCAGCGGCTTTTCGTGTCTCGAACGGAAATGCGCCCGATCTTTTGTCCAATTCGAGCCGCTTTGGAGGTTGCCAGCGGGGACAGGCGTTCGCGCGCCAGCCCTTTCAGGTAGCGCTCGATACGGCATGAAGGATCCTCAAGATAGGTGGAAACTGAAAGAGATTGTTCTGTCAATCTTATAGAGGTCGTTCTTAATCCTGGATCGTAAAAGATGCAGATGGAGCTTGGCCTGCCTTCGATGGGAACGATGGTGCCATGCACGAAAGGCGCAGGCTGCGGCAACGCGCCAAGCCTTTTGTCGATCCACTCCTTGTGACTGCGGGCGAAGTCGTACGCCTTGCGCAGGCTCATGCGGTGCGGAACGACCAGATTGACGACTCGTTCCTTGCTGTCGAGCCTTAGTGCTACGCGCCGCGCTCTCTTGCTTATACGCAGGCGGAGAGAGGGGGATATGTCCGCGAGATGATCGTGCATCTACATTTCATAACACGAATATTTCTCTTCTGCCATTGTTCCGAGCGGTCGTTCTGTTTATTCTTGACGGGAAGAACCCGGAAGCGGCCATGGAGAGCGGATTGTGACCATAGAAGTCGGTTTCAGCATACTGCCGGCATTTCTGGCGACGGATCGTCTTTTCGTGGCAGCGGCTTCGGTTACGTTCGCTTTTGTTCTTGGAATTGCGACAGGCCCGTTTCGGGGCAACGCACGTCCGTTGTTCTGGGCGGTTCTCGAAGGGTCGGTCGGTCGTCTCGGTAAACGGCTTGACCGGCCGAAGCGCGGTCGCAAGGATCTGATCCTGCGCGGAGTCGTCGTACTCGCTCTCGGGCTCTTGCTTTCCGCCGTGATCGGCGGTCTGGCCCGCGCTGCCGCGTGGTCGATCCCGCAGATCGCTTTTGCCGAGGCGTTTCTCCTTTCCCTATGTCTGACGAACGGCGCCGTGCTCCACATGATGTTCCGTCTGTACCGTGCGCACGGGAGCAAGAAGTCTCTTTCGGGTGCATACCATGCCGCCGCGTGCTCGAGTTCCGTCGACATGAGCGGAATGGACGATTTCGGCATTACCCGAAATGCGCTGGGATTTGCGGCGCGGGTGACGGCCATGGGCCTTGTCGCTCCTGTTTTCTGGTACATCGTTGTCGGGCTGCCGGGGGCTTACCTGTACGCGGGGCTGGCCGCACTTTCCTGGCAGCTTGGCCGCGAAGGGGCGTCGCCCTTTTTCGGACGACCTTTGCGGTTTGCGGAGGCTGCCGTGGGCGTGGTTCCGGACTGGATCACCGGCTCTTTGTTCGCGCTCGCGGCCGCCTTCACGCCGACGGCGAGCATCGTCTCGGCATTCCAGGGGTTGTTCACCAGTCAGGGGCGTGCGCCGTATGCGCAAGGTGGGGTGTCGCCGTCAGTAGTGGCGTGGACGCTGAATGTCTCTCTCGGGGGGGCGGTGATCGATCTCGACGGCGTCAAGCGCAAGCGGGAGTGGATCGGGCCGCCGGGCGCCACGGCACAACTCGGGGCCGGTCACCTGAAGCGGGGAATATATCTGGTGGCGGTGACAAGTCTTCTTCTTGCCGCGGGGCTGATCGTCGCCGGAGTTTATGTCGGGTAAGGACCGATTCTTACTCGTCCTCGAGATTATCCCTTGGCGCGTACTTGCTCAGAATGCGCTGGAGCGTGCGGCGGTGCATGCGCAGGCGGCGGGCGGTTTCGGAGATGTTCCGGTCGCACTGCTCGTAAATGCGCTGAATGTGCTCCCAGCGCACCCGCTCGGCAGTCATGGGTTCGGCGGGCGGCGGGGGAAGGCTGTCTCCCTCCTTCTGGAGAAGGGCCCGTTCGACGGCGTCCGCATCGGCTGGTTTGGCGAGATAGTCGATTGCACCCGCCTTGACTGCGGCGACGGCGGTCGCGATGTTGCCGAATGCCGTCAGCATCACCATGCGGCAATCCGGAGTAATCTCGCGCAGCTTCTCGACAAGATCGAGACCACTCTCTTTCCCGAGACGCAGATCAATAAGAGCGAAATCCGGTGTGCGTTCGCGGGCTTGCTGAAGCGCATCTTCGATCGCGTAGACGGCGACAGCGTCGAACCCGCGTTTTTCCATCGCTTTGGCGAGGCGATCGGCGAGAACCCTGTCGTCGTCAATAATGAGAAGCTTGCCCTTGGTCTCTGATTCGTGTGACTCGGTCATTATGCAAATTTGAGAATTGTTTGTCCGGCCGCCAGACTATTTTGATTCGTGTTTGATATCAATACTATTCCGCGACCAAATGACGCATATTTCGGCACCGCCCGTGCTCGCGTTCCTGAACGTGACCGAGGCATCGGTCATTTCCAGCAGCGTGCGCGCGATGAATATGCCCAGTCCCATGTTTTTTCCGGTTGTTTTCCGGGTGGATATATAGGGTTCGCCAATACGGGCCAGAACGGAGTTCGAAAATCCGCGCCCGTCGTCATGAATCACGACAGAAAGGATATTGTCGTCCCAGCCGAAGATCAGCCTGACCTCGCTCCGGGCAAACTGGATGGCGTTCTGGATAAGGTTGCCAAGCCCGTAGGCAAGCTCCGGCGATTTTCGTATCGATGGAGGTGGTCCGCTTGTCGTGGATTCCGCGATCGTTACCCTGACCCGGGGATTTTCGCCGCGGTGCTTGTCGGCAAGAAGGGAGAGAAGCGCGAGCGGGGTAAGCGGTTCCATCAGGTCCTCGGCCGTCTCGCTTGGCTCCCGCGCGAACTCGGCCAGAATATCGCGGCACCGCCTGACCTGGCTCGTGAGAATCCGGATATCCTCGTAGTGCGGACTGTCTTCAGAGAGGCCGTCTTCAAGGTCGCTCGCGATGAGCGAAATCGTATTGAGCGGGCTGCCAAGCTCATGCGCGGTCGCTGCCGCCTGCGCACCCAGAGCGGCGACCTGCTGCTGGTGCGCAAGGGCGTTGCGTACGGCTCCAAGCGCGTCCTGAAGCTTGCGGGCTTCGGAGGTCGTTCGCCAGACATAAAACGCGATGAACCCCACCGAGAATATGAGAGCGAACCAGAGACCTGCTTTGTATAGAGCGGGAAAATCCTGAATGTGACCTGGCCATTCAAACGGAATCCCGAAAAGGGCGAGCAGAGAAATGCAGACAAGCGAGACCACCGCGAGTGATACGGCGTAAAACCGGCGTAGCAGCGTCGTCGCGACGATAACCGGAGCGAGCACGAGAATGGCGAACGGATTTTCGAGCCCGCCTGTAAGCGCAAGCAGAGCGGAAAGCTGCGAAAGGTCAAAAGCCAGATACGCGGCGACTTTTCTCTGGCGGGGGAAGGCGCTCGAGTCGCTCTTCATCGCATAAAGATTGACGAGGCAGGAAAGGCCGACAATTCCGAGGGCTGCGCCAAGCGGCAGGTTGATGCCGATAATGCCATGCGCGACCAGCAAGGCGCAGGTCTGGCCGGTGACGGCGAACCATCGGATCATGATGAGCGTGCGCTGGTTGACGCCGGGCGCGGCAAGTACGTCGGATGTGAAGTGCATAATTTGTCGACAGGTCCCTATTTTCCAGCAAGCGCGTCCTTCATAGTGCTTGACTTTTCGAAACGCACTGGCATAAGTTCGGCAATCAAAATTTCGGCTCGGGTATAGTGACGCCGAAAAACGAAAGAAACAAGAAAGGAACAGACGATGAGTCGTCGTTGCATGATTACGGGCAAAGGCGTATTGGCGGGAAACAACGTATCCCATGCCAATAACAGGACGCGCCGCCGGTTCCTGCCCAATGTTCAGGATACAAGCGTTTTCAGCGAAGCGCTGGGGCGCAAGGTTCGGCTGACTGTTTCTCCGGCGGGTCTGCGCACGATCGATCACAAGGGTGGTCTTGATTCCTGGCTGCTGGCGACCGCGTCGAGCAGGCTTGATCCCGATTTGCGCAAGCTGAAGGATCAGGTTGAGAAGGTACAGGCGGCGAAGAACGCTGCCTGAGTCGGCCCCTCCGGTTTCGTCAAACGCCCGCCGATTTGCCTAAAATGGCCGCGGGCGTTTTTTCGTGTGAAAAATGAGCCATTATCCCGATTTCTCGTTCGAAGTCACGCACCGGGACCCGGCCAGTCGGGCCCGAACGGGACGGCTTTCAACGCCCCACGGCGCTATTGAAACGCCGAACTATATTTTCTGTGGAACCAAGGCCACGATCAAGGGCCTGGTGCCCGCGCAAGTCCGAGAAGCGGGCGCCGACATTATTCTGTCGAATACCTACCATCTGATGATTCAGCCCGGTGCAGAAGTTATCGAGCGACTCGGTGGGCTGCATAAATTCACTGGCTGGGATGGACCGATGCTGACCGACAGCGGGGGCTACCAGATATTTTCGATGCAACATGGGGGTGTTGCGGACGAGATTAAGGGTCGGAGGCTTCAATCCGGGCGCGATAACAGTCTTCTGAAAATTACGGAAGAGGGGGCTGAGTTTCGGAAATACACGGACGGGACGCGTTTCAAAATCACCCCGGAAATATCAATCGACGTCCAGCGTCGCATCGGCGCGGACCTGATTGTTGCGTTCGACGAACTGACGGCCTATCACGACAGCCGGGATTATACGGCACGGTCGATGGAGCGCACGCATCGCTGGGAGGATCGGTGTCTGGCTGAATTCGAGCGCGGGAATGATGGGCGTCAGGCGCTCTACGGTGTGGTGCAGGGCGGCGTTTATGATGATCTGCGTCGGCAGTGCACGGAATACACGGCCGATCGCCCGTTCTTTGGAACGGCCGTTGGCGGTTGCCTTGGCGGAAACGAGGAGGAAATGCGTACCGTCGTCGGTCACTGCATGCCATACGTTCATGCCGAACGCCCGGTGCATCTGCTCGGCATTGGTCGCATCAAGGACGTGTTTGAGTTCGTCAGGATGGGAATCGATACCTTTGACTGCGTGGTGGCAACACGAATGGCACGGCACGGCATGGCGCTTGTGAAAGGGCATCCGGGCGAGAGGATCAATCTCAGGAACGCTTGCTACCGCGAAGATCCGGAGCCGCTTGACGAGCGGATGGATTTGCCTGCGTCGAGACGTTTCTCAAGAGGGTACCTGCATCATCTGCTGAAGGCGAACGAGAGTGTTGCGGGGTCGATCATTACCCAGCACAATATCGCGGTGATGGCACAGCTCATGCGTGAGATTCGTTTGGCGCTTCCACAGGGTCAGCTCGACGAGCTCCAGGCGCGATGGCTCGTTTAGAAAAATTAGACACGATTTGTTTACGGTTCTGTGACCATCATTGTATGATTATCCGGGTATGGCTATCTAAAGATTATTGAACCCTTTGATGTTGCTGCGGGCTCCATGTCTCTAACCTACGACGCCGAAAACAGATTGAAAGCGCTTTCGCCGATTCTCGGCGAGTACAGCGAATGGTTCGGCCGGGTCTTCCGGCGCGCTTTCTATCCGGGGGATTCTCGCACGAAGGGAAGCAGTCTTAAGCAACCAAACAGTCTCGGTCTCTGGATCGAGGATCCCAAGGCGACCGATTTCGTTGACGAGGGGTCGCTGGACAGAATCCGCGGAATCAGCGGGGAGCTCCATGAAGCCGCACGTTTGCTTATGGACCGCGGCGCCGAAACGGGTGGCGCGCCCGGGGTCGAACTGGTCGATAATTTTGTCGACCTCCACGACGAGTTCGTTGCTCATATCCGCCGTCTCGAGCGTGACAGCCTTCTGGCCGACAGCGGTCTCGACTCGCTTACCGGTCTGCGTACGCAGGAGGTTATGGCGAAAGACATTCGCCGCGAAATGGAGCGCCGGTCGCGGCGCGGCAAGCCGTTTTGTCTTGTTCTCGGTCGCATTGACGATTTCGGTCCAATCAGGGCAGCCAACGTTAGTGAGGCGGTCGATCACCTGATTGTTCAGGCTGCAAGTGCCATCAGGGAATGCGTCCGGACCTACGACGATTCCTATCGTCTGGAAAACGGGGAGTTTCTGATGTGTCTCAAGCATGCGGACATCGATGGCGGCCTTGCCGCCGTGGACCGTATACAGCGTACGCTCGCCCGCGATGCGACGACAGTTCGTCTTGATGGTGGCGACCGGTTTCTGACATTGTCTTTTGTGACCGCTGAGCCGGAGCACGGTGAGGACGCGCTTGAGCTTATCGCCCACCTGCGTGCGGATCTGGACAAAATTTCCGGAGAGCGGAGTGTTTCTCTGCAATATTACGAAGTGAGTCCTCTCAAACGTTATATTCAAAGCATTGATTAGGATTTGGGTGCCGGGAGTGGATGAGCTGAGCATGGAGTGCGAAGAGGGGCGTGTGTCCAGGTGAAAAAACATCGCGGCTACGCAAATCTGTTTGTGGTGGAGCATCCTCTCATATTGCACAAGCTTACGCTGATGCGAGAGAAGTCTTGTCCGCCGGGGCTGTTTCGCGCGCTACTCAGGGAAATTACGCTGTTAATGGGGTTCGAAGCAACGCGGTCTCTCCCCCTCGCCGTACGGGAAATCGATACGCCGATTGCCAGGGCGGAGGGATTCGAACTGGCGGAAAATGAGCCCGTTATCGTGCCGATTCTGCGCGCAGGGCTGACCATGGCTGACGGAATGCTCGAGCTCCTGCCAGCGGCGCGCGTGGGCCACATTGGGCTATATCGCGATCCACGGACGAAAATGCCGGTCGAGTATCTGGTGAATCTTCCCGATCCGGCAGGGCGCCACTTTTTCGTCGTGGACCCGATGCTCGCGACTGGGCATTCGGCCATTCACGCCTTCCGCTGCCTCGAAAGAGCGGGCGTTTCAAGGGAGGACTGCACTTTAGTCTCCTTGGTCGGCGCGCCCGAGGGAGTCGCCGCGTTCGAATGCGAATACCCGGAAGTTCCCGTCTTTCTTGCGGCTCTTGACGCGAGGCTGGACGATCATGCGTATATCGTGCCTGGTCTTGGCGATGCCGGGGACCGCTTGTTCGGAACGCACTAGATGGGCAAGCTAACGCGCGATTGGGCAATGCGCGCGAATTCCCGTACAATGATAGCAGGAAGGGATGCATGAGCCAGGGGTTAGTCGATTACAGCGTCCTGTTTGAGTCGATGCCGGTTCCGCGGTTCATCGTCCGTTCAGACGGTCTCGGCGGTTATTTTCTCATTGGCGCGAACAGGAAAGCGCTCCAGTACTTCGACCGTGATCGCAAGCACGTTGTGGGCTACAAGCTTGAGGAGTTTCTCGACAGGGACAATGTTCGCCATTTCCGGCAATCCTTCGAAGTCTGTTACAAGCACAAGAGATCGGTGAGTATCCAGTCGCTGCCCGGATTGCCGGGTGGCATGCGCGTACACGGATTTATTGTCAGTCCCGTGATAGACGATCAGGGCAACATCGACTTTCTCGATGTCATTGCCCACGCCGATTCTTCGGACCACTCGATGCTTCAACGCGAACGGGATGACGCCATTTCGCTGCTGTCGTCGATTTTTGACGTGAGCGAAGTCGGCATCGTCGTTTCCGACCAGAACCGGCGGATCGTTAAGGTTAACGACAGTTTTATCCGGATGTATGGCTGGAGCCGTGAAGAATTGATCGGGAAGGATGTCGCCGAGATGGTTACCCCCGATGAGCGGGATTTGGCCAGAAACAACCACGATTCTTTTATCAGGAGCGGTGAACGGAGTTCCGGAGAAATGAAGCTCATCCGAAGGGATGGCTCAATCGCCAACGCACTCTTTACAACTGCAACCCTCGAACTTAGCCAGAAACGCCGGTTTCAGGTGACGACCGTCATGGACATCACTTTGCGCAAGCAGATGGAACTCTCCCTCCGCCTTGCGAAGGAGCAGGCCGATACCGCAAATCATGCGAAATCCACATTTCTTGCGAATATGTCTCACGAACTCCGGACGCCGTTGAACGCGATTATCGGGTTTTCGGAAATGATGAAAAACGAGACGTTCGGTCCGTTGGGCAACGAAAAGTACAAGGAGTACCTCGGGGACATACATCTAAGCGCGCGGCACCTGCTCGAGATCATTAATGAGGTTCTCGATATGTCGAAGATTGAGGCCGGGCGTCTTGAACTCGACGAAGCATGGATCAACTTAAAGGATCTGATTCTGTCGGTTGCCCGGATGTCGGGTTCGCGCGCCCAGAACAGTAAACTTACGCTGATTGAAGAGGTAGAAGACGGCCTGCCAGCGCTTCTTGCCGATATGCGGCTCGTCCGCCAGATTCTTATCAATCTCGTCACGAACGCGCTCAAGTTCTCCAGTCCTGGCGGAGAGATTCGAATCGGCGCACATTTAAATCGTGACAATGAGCTCGTCATGTCGGTCGAAGATCAGGGGATCGGGATTCCACGTGACCGGATACAGGAGGCTTTGGAGCCGTTCGGACAGGTCGGGGAGCCGGTTCACGCCAGGGGACATCAAGGGACGGGCCTTGGGTTGCCGCTTGCCAAGGCGATGGCCGAACTTCATGACGGCAGTCTCCTGCTCGAATCAGAAGTCGGCCTTGGAACAAAGGTAACTGTCACCTTTCCCGCCTATCGAACCATGGCGGAAAACGTCCGCCGAAATCGCAGCCACGGCGAGAAAGCTCAGATAAAGCTTGCCCGGGAATCCGAGTAATATATTCTTTAATTAAGGCGTACTCGAATGGGGCGAATTATGGACAACCTCGAATCACGTTGCATACGCTCCGGACTGAAGATGACCGACCAGCGCCGGACTATCCTCAAGGTTCTGGAAGGCGCTGAAGATCATCCCTCTGTCGAAATGGTTTACGAGCGGGCGCGCTCCCAGAATCCGTCGATCAGCATGGCGACTGTTTACCGGACGCTCAATCTTCTCGACGAGCTTGGAGTGGTAATCCGCCATGATTTCAAGGAGAATTTCTCGCGCTACGAACTCAACGCCGAACACCACGATCACCTGATCGATCTTGAAACCGGCGACGTAATCGAGTTTCAGGACGGCGAATTGGAAGCGATCAAGGAGAGGATCGCGCGGGAGATGGGCTATGACCTCGTGGATCATCGGCTTGAGCTCTACGGTAAGCGCAAGCGTTCCTGAAGGCGGGTCTCCGTTGCGGTAGCATTAATCGATCCATTCTGCTATATAACGACCCGCGCGCTTTTGGGGCGCTTGTTCACGAACCGATGGAGCCGCCGTTGGGCAAGCTCGATGACACAATCGCCAAACGCCGTACCTTCGCGGTGATCTCGCACCCGGACGCGGGGAAAACGACGCTGACGGAAAAGCTTTTGCTGTTCGGCGGTGCGATCCAGATGGCCGGTATGGTCAAGGCGAAGGGCGAGCGCCGCCGGGCGCGGTCCGACTGGATGAAGGTCGAACAGGAGCGCGGTATTTCCGTGGCCTCCAGCGTGATGACGTTTGTCCACGACGGCATTACCTACAATCTCCTCGATACCCCGGGCCACGAGGATTTCAGCGAAGATACTTACCGGACCCTTACGGCCATCGACAGTGCCATTATGGTACTCGATGCCGCCAAGGGGATTGAAAGCCAGACGCTCAAGCTGTTCGAGGTCTGCCGATTGCGCGACGTGCCGATCATCACGTTCATCAACAAGATGGACCGGGACGGGCTGGAGCCGCTCGATCTGCTCGACGAAATCGAGCAGAAGCTTGCCCTCGACGTGACGCCCGGAAGCTGGCCGATCGGGATGGGACGGGACTTCAAAGGATGTTACGACCTGTTCCATCAGGAACTCAATCTCTTCGACCGGGGTAAAGGCGATCAGATGCAGGAGGGCGTACGATGCCAGGGTCTGGACGACCCGAAGCTCGACAAGCTGCTGCCGCATCATCAGGCGGGGACGTTGCGGGAGGAAGTTGAAATGGTCACGGGCATATGCCCGGCTTTCGATCTCCCGTCGTTTCGGGAAGGTCACATGACTCCGGTATTCTTCGGAAGCGCGATCAATAATTTCGGCGTCCGCGAGTTGCTTCGGGGGATCGAGAAGTTTTCTCCCCCGCCCCGCGCCCAAAAGACCGAGGAGCGAACAGTGCAGCCGAACGAGGAAAAGCTTTCGGCGTTCGTATTCAAAATTCAGGCGAACATGGACCCCAAACACCGCGACCGGATCGCCTTTACGCGGATATGCTCGGGTACGTTCAGGCGCAATATGAAGGTTAAACACGTTCGTACGGGTAAGACCATCAATATCCACACGCCCCAGCTCTTCATGGCGCAGGACCGCGAAATGGCGGAGGAAGCGTTCCCGGGCGACATCATCGGCATTCAGAGCCATGGAAATTTCCGGATCGGAGACACCATAACCGAAGGCGAAACGCTTCACTTTACGGGGATTCCAAATTTTGCCCCGGAATTGCTCCAGCGGGTGCGGGCCGACGATCCGATGAAAGCCAAGCACCTTGGGGTTGCATTGACCCAACTTGCCGAGGAAGGGGCCGCGCGGGCGTTCCGGCCGATGCTCGATTCGGCCTGGATAGTGGGGGTCGTGGGGCCTCTCCAGTTTGACGTTCTTGCCGACCGTATCCGAACTGAATTCAACATCCCCGTCCACTTTGAGGCGACGAGTCTCTATACGGCAAGGTGGGTTACGGCAGACGATCCGGCCGCGCTCAAGACATTTGCCGATGCCTGCCAGGCATCGCTCGCGCATGACCATGACGGCGATCCGGTGTTTCTGGCGCGCAACGCGTGGCACCTTGGGGATACGCAGGAAAAACACCCGGGTGTCCGGTTTCACGCAACCAGGTAACGATTTGTTCGGGCTACCTGGCTTCGATGGTGTTTCCTCTGAGGATTACCTTGAGGAGATTGGCGTAGTCGTCGGTCCATGCACGTTCCCCGAATAGCTCTATTGGCGCGGTCCAGCCTTTCTGGCGCAGATCGACCTGAATGTCGGCATTATCGGTTACGACAGCAAACATGACCGCGGAATACATGATCTCGGAATTCGCAAGCTTTCCGTGACGGGTGAAACGGAAAAGGGCCGTCATTCCCGCATCCCGCGCGTTTGCGGCGACAACGGGCTTCAGGTCCATGTAGCGGTTCGAGATATTGATCGCGATGACTCCTCCGGGCTTGAGCTTGTCGCGGTACAGTTCGAATGCTTCAATCGTCAGAAGATGAACAGGAATGTTATCTGAACTGAAAGCGTCGAGAACGATCATGTCGTATGAGTTGTCGGGCATCCGGGCAATCTGGACCCGACCGTCGCCAATGTGGATATCGTATTCGGGAGGACAATCACGCAGGTAGGTGAAGAACGCCGGGTCCTGCGCGATCTCCGCAATGTCGGGATCGATCTCGAAGTAATCGTACGCGTCGCCCTCGCGGCCATAACAGCTGATAGAACCGACTCCGAGACCAATCGCACCGATCCGGTAGGGGGCCGGACGATTCTGTTCGAAAACCTTGTATACGTCGCCGAGAGCTCCAAACGGACTGTAATAGGTGATTGGGACCAGACGAAAATCTTCTGCAAGCGGCTGAGCGCCGTGAACGGTCGTGCCGTGGGTCATCTTTCGAATGCCGAGATCCTCGCTCTGCGTAATGCGGACGATTCCGAAGAAATTGCGCCTCCATTCAAGAATGCTGTCATTACTGGTCCAGATCGTCAGGCTGCTGACAATCAAGATTGCGGTGGTGACCGCCGCAAATGTCCAGCGTCTGTCGTACAGAAGGAGAATCGAAGCCGCGCAGGCAATTCCGATTATCAGAAGGATGTCCTTCGGGCGGGTCCCGAGAAGCGTGATAGCCACCAGGGCACCGGTGGCAAGCAGTATCGAAATGGCAAAAATTCCGAGTTCGACAATATTGCGCTCCCGCACGCCCTCGATGAATCGTTTGACCGAATTCGCAAGGCTGAATTCCTCTCGGGCGGAGAAACGGAGAAATGCCGCGAGCGCAAGGATCAGCGGATATTCGATAGGCATCAGAAAAAGATTGGGAGCGATCAGCGCATTGAAAACGCCGCCCAGTGCGCCGCCTGTAGACATAATAAGGTAAAACTCGGTCAAATGCTTCGCGGCGGGGCGCAGTCTTGAGAGATCGAGGTGGCATGCGATCGCCGTAAAGGTGAACAGGCCCAGATGGAAGAAAATAAGAACGGGCGCCCCGACCTGCTTCTGCAGGGTCCAGAACACGACTCCGGCGAACAGCAGAGTCTGCAGCCATACCGCCATCCGGTAGGAGATAAGAGGGCGACGGGCGAACGCGATGATGAACGAGCCGACATAAAGCGCGAGGGGCATGATCCAGAAGAGCGGAGCCGAGGCAATGTCCATCGTGATATATGTTGTAACGCCGAGCATCAGGCTTGAGGGCACAAAGGCGAGAAGGAGCCACATGCCCCGCCGTCCCCAGGTTACGACGTCTGGCAGATCGTCTTTGAAGCCCGTCTCGTCGCGCTGCTCTCTGCCGTGCGACCAGACGAGACTCAGAGACAGAGTGATGAGAACGGCGAGAAGAAGGTACAGGCTGGCCCAGTTCATGGCCTGTTCCCGCAACCCCATGATTGGCTCTATCAGGAAGGGATAGGCCAGAAGTGCGGTGACGCTGCCAAGGTTGCTGGCGGCATAAAGGAAGTAAGGGTTATGTGAGTCCGGATGCGGTGTATGCGCGAACCAGCGCTGAAGCATCGGTGTCGTGCCGGCGAGAACAAAAAAGGGTCCGCCGACGACGGTCGCCATGATGCCGAGTTGCCAGAGGGTTGGGTCTCTGCCTGCCGGAGGAACAGCGCCATCCGGAAGGGAAATGGGCAAAAACAGCATGAATGCAAGAACCAGGGCCAGATGAAGGCCCGCCTGTCGCCGGATACCCAAAAATTTGGTAGTCGCGTGCGCGTATGCGTAACCGGCGAGAAGCGTGACCTGAAAGAAGAGCATCGCCGTGTTCCATACGGAAGGCGCTCCGCCGAGAAGCGGCAGTATCATCTTGCCGAAGAGCGGCTGAACGGAGAAAAGAAGGAACGCGCTGAGGAGCAACGTCGCGGAATAGATGGGGACGTACCAAACGATTTGTTTCATTTGACCTGATGCCTTGGAGCCGTTTGGCCGAGTCTACATCGAAACGGCATTGTTTGAGTACGATTTTTCCTGTAACCCTTGAAAAACTTCTGTAAAAATGACAGATCAAGACTGGTACCCTTTTATTCGAGCAGGAACAGAACAACATGATTAAACTGTCGCGTCTGGCATGTTATGGCGTGGTAATTCTCTCCGAAATGGCCAGCGGGGACAAGCTTCGCACCGCCTCCGACATCTCAGAGGTCACGTGCCTTCCGGAGCCAACGGTTGCCAAGATCCTGAAGTTGCTGGCGCGGGACGGATTTGTCGCCTCTTCTCGGGGCGTTCATGGAGGTTACTCACTTCAGAAGGCGCCTGGTGAAATCAGCATTGCGTCGATCATTGCGACCCTCGACGGACCTATTGCGCTTACGGGGTGCGTCGACGGGATGCAGGATGATTGTCGTCTTCGAGGGATATGCTCGTTGCAGGGATGCTGGGATGAAATAAATTTCGTCATCCGTGACGCGCTGGAAAATATGAAGCTGTCCGCCATTCTTGCGAAGCGGGAATTTGGAGCTGGGTAACCGGTTAGAAGCAACCATGGATTCAAAGGCCCAGACGATCGAACAATTGGAAAGTATCCGGAAGTACGCTGCCGGGTTCCAGACGGATATCGAGAGTGTTCGCGCTCCGAAAGGGCTGAATGAAGATATCGTTCGCTTTATCTCCGCCCGCAAGGATGAGCCCGACTGGTTGCTGGAGCAGCGTCTGAGGGCGTTCGAGCACTGGAAATCGATGCCTGAGCCGGACTGGGCCCGGGTCGATTTCCCGCCGATTGACTACCAGAATGCGTACTATTACGCGGCTCCGAAGTCGTTCGAGGATCGACCTAAGTCGCTCGACGAGGTTGATCCGAAGCTTCTGGAAACCTACGAGAAGCTTGGTATCCCCCTTCGGGAACAGGAAATGCTCGCCGGGGTCGCGGTTGACGCGGTGTTCGACTCCGTTTCGGTCGCCACCACGTTTAAGGAAAAGCTTCACCAGGCGGGCGTCATTTTTTGTCCGATCAGCGAAGCGGTCCAGAAACATCCTCACCTTGTCCGGAAATACATGGGTTCGGTTGTGCCTCACACCGACAACAAGCATGCGTGCCTGAACTCGGCGGTCTTCACGGACGGTTCATTCGTGTACGTGCCGCCAGGCGTACGCTGCCCGATGGAGCTGAGCACGTATTTCCGCATTAACGAGATGAATACAGGTCAGTTTGAACGCACTTTGATTATTGCCGACAAGGGATCATACGTTTCCTATCTCGAGGGCTGCACGGCACCGATGCGCGACGAGAACCAGCTTCATGCGGCCATTGTCGAGCTGATTGCACACGAAGACGCCGAAATCAAGTATTCCACCGTCCAGAACTGGTATCCCGGCGACGAGAATGGGCGGGGTGGTATCTACAATTTCGTGACCAAGCGGGGGTTGTGCGAAGGCGCCCGTTCGAAGATATCCTGGACACAGGTGGAAACCGGTTCGGCGGTGACCTGGAAGTATCCAAGCTGTATTCTCAAGGGAGATGGTTCGACGGGAGAATTCTACTCGGTCGCGATCACGAATTCCCGTCAGCAGGCGGACACCGGAACGAAGATGATTCATATCGGTCGCAACACGCGTTCCCGGATCATTTCGAAAGGTATTTCCGCAGGCCGCTCGAACAATACGTATCGAGGGCAGGTGAAAATTATGCCGAAAGCTGACGGGGCACGAAATTTTACGCAGTGTGACAGCCTGCTGATTGGAAACGATTGCGGAGCGCATACAGTGCCGTACATCGAATGTAAGAATCCCCGCGCCCACCTCGAACACGAGGCGACGACGTCCCGCATCTCGGATGATCAGCTTTTTTATTGTTTGCAGCGAGGCATGAGCGCCGAGGAGGCAGTGGCGCTCATCGTTAACGGGTTCTGCCGCGAAGTTCTTCAGCACTTGCCGATGGAGTTTGCTGTGGAGGCCCAGAAGCTCGTCGGCATTTCGCTCGAGGGAAGCGTGGGGTGACGCTGGCGGTTCTCCCGGTCCTTCTCGCATTTCTCCGGGATTGATGTATTATTTCGCCGACGTTCATTCCATTCAGAAAAGGCATACGAGAATGAAAAAGTTAAATTTGACGAATCTTCTGTTCTGGATGCTCGGCCTTATCGGTTTCCTGATCGCTGTGTTCACATTTATCGTTATCGCAACGGGAATCGATACATCGGGCGATCAGGTTCGAAGCGGAATGATCCTCTTCGTGTCGTTCATCATGTGCGCGGGCGTCGCCTTCAGTGGCTTGATTATCATGGCGCTCACCCAAATATCATCCGTATTGCACCGAATCGAAAAGCTCATGCTTGAACACGTTGAAAGGACCAGATGATCCAAATACGAAATCTCCGAGCCGGGGTTGGAGGACAGGAGATCCTGCGCGGACTCGATCTTGATATCGGCCGGGGGGAAGTTCACGCCGTGATGGGCCCGAACGGATCCGGAAAGTCAACGCTTTCCTACGTTCTTTCCGGCCGGGAAGGATATGAGGTCACCGACGGGGTCGTGACTTTCGAAGGACGGGACCTGCTTGAGATGGAGCCCAACGAAAGGGCCGTCGCCGGATTGTTTCTTGCGTTCCAGTATCCGGTGGAAATTCCCGGTGTCCAGATGAGTAATTTCCTTAAGACGTCCCTGAACGCCATTCGGAAAGCCCGTGGCGAATCCGAGATGGATGCGCTCGAATTTCTGAAAAAAATGCGGGCGGTGGCGAGGGATCTGCACATCTCTGACGAGATGCTCAAACGTCCTTTGAACGTGGGGTTCTCCGGGGGTGAAAAGAAGCGTAACGAGGCGCTGCAAATGACTCTTCTGGAGCCGAAATTCGCTGTGCTCGACGAAACTGATAGCGGACTGGACATCGATGCACTGCGCGTTGTTGCGGACAATGTTAACAGGTTGCGCTCTCCCGAGCGTTCGTTTCTCGTTATTACACACTACCAGCGTCTTCTTGACTATATCGTGCCCGACCGGGTTCACGTTATGGCGAAAGGGCGGATCATTCGCTCCGGTGGCCCGGAATTGGCGCACGAACTGGAAGAGAAGGGGTACGGCGCGTATCTTCAGGAGGTAGCGTGACGGTCAAGGGCTCTGCTGCCATTTCGGAAGCGCCTTCTCGGCGCCGCTTCAACCCGTCAAACGCAGATTTTCTTCGCGAAATCGCGGGTGAGGGGGCGAAGGATGATCGTTTGTTCGCGCTTGGCCTTCCAACCCGGAAGCTCGAAAGCTGGAAGTATACGAACCTTGCGCCTGTTATTAAAAAGGCTGCGCGGCGGCCTGGCGGACCCGCTGTTCGTCTGTCGGGTGATACGCGTTTCGTTGCCCGGGTGAGCGGCGAGACACCAGACTGGGTCACCAGCTTTCTTATGAGTTCGGCACCGGGGCGTGAAGATTGGGGTGAAACGATCCTGTGGCATGCCAACACAGCTTTTTGTTCTGGCGTCTATCTGATCGATGTCCCGGCGGGTGAAAAAGTCGCGACTCCGCTCGAACTGTTCCACAACGGCGAAGACGGCGCGATTCACGCCCCGAGGTTTATCGTCCGGATCGGAGAAGGTTCGGAGCTGATCGTTCTCGAGGAGGCCAGGGGGCAGGGGGCGTACTGGGCGTTGCCGCTCGTTCAGGCTTTTCTCGCGGAGGGCTCGAGGCTGGTGCATGGCCGTTTTCAAACATGCCCGGATGATGCCGTATATACCCCGATGACTCACATCGTCATGGCAGCAGGAGCCGAATGCGAGTCGCTCACGGTCACAGCAGGCGCGGCGACCAGTCGTAACCAGCTTTACGGCGAGTTGCGCGGAAAGGGGGGGCGGCTCGTGGTGAACGGTGTCAATCTTCTTCGGGGCTCGCAGTCAGGCGAAACGAACGTTACGGTTCGGCATTCCGCCGAGAACTGCTTTTCGATGCAAACGATGAAGTCGGTTTTGGAGAACAGTGCGCGTGGCGCGTTTCTTGGCTCCATTCTCGTCGACCGGGAAGCGCAGTTAACGGATGCACACCAGTTGAGCAATGCGCTTGTTCTCGGCGATGCAGCCGAGATGAATACGAAGCCGGAGTTGGAAATTTATGCCGACGACGTCAAATGTTCTCATGGCGCGACGACCGGGGAGCTTGATGAGGAGTCGCTATTCTATCTACGCTCTCGCGGTCTTCCGTTGGATGAGGCCCGGCGGTTGCTGATCGACGCCTTTGTCCGCGACCTCGTCGAGCAAGCGAGCGATGCCGAAACCCGGAAGCGAGGCCTTGCCACGATCAATGGCTGGCTGGAGCGTCAGGCGTGTGGTTAGGGGTATGAGGAACACCGTGTCGGCGGCAGATTTGAGCGTGTATCGGGAGGACTTTCCGGGCCTGCGGGCGACAATGCACGGCAAGGCGCTGACGTTTCTCGATTCCGCTGCGAGCGCCCAGAAGCCGGAGGTCGTCCTGTCCGCCATGGACAGCGTTTTGCGGGAGGGGTATGCGAACATTCATCGTGGTCTTTATGAGATCTCCCAAAATCTGACCGCCGATTTCGAGGCTGTTCGCGGCAAGGTGGCGCGGTTTATCGGCGCGCCAGCCGCGGGCGAAATCGTTTTTACCAGAAACGCGACCGAGGCCATCAACCTTGTTGCTCAGAGCTGGGGGAAAACATACCTCTGTGCTGGCGACGAGATCGTTCTTACGGAAATGGAGCATCATGCGAACATCGTACCGTGGCAAATCCTGCGCGACCAGATCGGTTTGACAATCCGGGTTCTTCCTGTCGATGACGATGGCGAACTCATACTTGATCAACTCGGTGACATTCTTGGCCCACGGACCCGGTTGGTTAGCTTTACATATGTTTCGAATGCGCTGGGCACTGTCAATCCGGTCGGCGAGATCGTGCGCCGTGTGAAGGCGTATAATCCGGACATCGTTACGTTGGTCGATGCCTCGCAGGGCGTCGTCCACCGTCGAATCGATGTTTCTGCGCTCGGGACCGACTTTCTCGTCTTCACAGGTCACAAGCTCTATGGACCCACCGGTATCGGGGTTCTCTACGGGCGGAAGATGTTGCTCGAAAGCATGCCTCCGTATCAGGGCGGCGGTGACATGATTGAGTCCGTATCGTTCGAGAGAACGACTTTCAAGTCGCCCCCGCAGCGGTTCGAAGCCGGTACGCCGCCGATTGTCGAAGTCATCGGACTCGGCGCGGCTATCGACTACGTCTGGTCGCTAGGCCTGTCCGACATTGAGTCGTGGGAGTCGCGTCTTCTTGCTATCGGGACAAATGCTCTTGAGTCGATCGAGGGGCTTCGACTTTATGGACGGGCACGAGACAAGGCATCGATTCTGTCCTTCACAATCGATGGAATCCATCCGGGCGATCTTGGCATGATTCTCGACCAGTGCGGGGTCGCGGTTCGCGTCGGCCACCATTGCTGTATGCCATTGATGCGGAGATTGGGGCTTGACGCAACATGCCGGGCTTCACTTGCCTTGTACTCGAACGAAGACGATATAAATAATCTTGTGACCGGTTTGCATAAAGCGATTAGACTACTGGCGTGATAACGAAATGCAGCACGTTGCGAGCAAGGATATGGTTATGAACGCGGTCGGGGAGGAGTATGACGAACTCGCCGAGCCTCCGCATGCGGACGTCCCGCGCGATCATCCGCTGTGGACCGCGATTGCCGTGGCTCTGCGCGAAGTGTACGATCCGGAAATTCCTGTCAATATCTTCGAACTCGGTCTTATCTACAAAGTGGAAATTCGGGACCCGGTGGATGGCGTTCACGACGTTTTCGTGCAAATGTCCCTGACGTCGCCCGGTTGCCCGGTCGCGCAGGAAATGCCGGGAATGGTACACACGGCGATTTTTCCGCTCGATCACGTCGGGGAGGTCGATGTGGAACTCGTATGGGATCCTCCCTGGGATCCTTCCATGATGGCCGAAACGGCCAAGCTTCAGTTAAACATGTTCACATGAGAGAGGGAGGCGGGAACGTGGAGCCGCTTACACTTACCGATCGCGCCGCAGAGGCGATTCGCGCCCGTGTCGAAAAAGGCCCGAAAGACGCCGTGGCCCTTCGTCTTGTCGTCAAGGCCACCGGTTGTTCGGGAAACAGCTATCAAATGGAATTCGCGCGGGAGGTCACGGACGGCGACGACCGGATCGAGAAGGGCGGGGCCGTTCTCATCGTGGCGAAAACGCAGTCCTGGATGCTATTCGGCACCGTAGTGGACTACGGTGCCGACGATCTCGGAAACGAAAAATTCCTGTTTACCAACCCGAACGAAACCGGCCGATGTGGCTGCGGTGAATCGTTTCAGGTCAAGGCCTGATTACATGGAAGGCGACGGAGCCGCCGGGTTGTAGGAAACACCCGGTTGGGATCCGAAATCAAATCCGCCTTTTGCAAGCAGCCCTCTGGCTTCGGCGCGCGGGTCCGCATCAACGGACAACGGCGAAACATTAAGCCGCGGCAGTTCCTCAAGAGCACCGCCGTCATAACCGATAGCAATACGATTGTGAGCCATAGTTACACCCTTTCCTTATTGTACCTTTTGAGCATTTTCGTAAGCTTCAATCGCCGCTTCGTCCCCCATCTGGGTCAGGTACATTCGGAGCGCTTCTCCGAGCCCTAAACGTTCCATCGCACCAACGTATGACGCGTTACCGATCTCGACTTCTAGCTCTAAGGATACCTTACACATATACGCAACTATGTCAAGTGTTTTCGCGTGCCGAACCTGTGCAGCCTCGAGCGGATCGTCCGGCTTTTCGGGCATTGTAAATCCCATAAGGTCCTGTTCTATCTCGCGAATGGCAGCGGCGAACTCGATGATCGTGTAGGCGTCCGCTTCTGATAGCTGTGGCGGGACGCCAAGGTAGATAATCGACGGGGAAGGCGCGTACCCATGGGCGTTGCGGTTTTTTATGATCCGGACCCCGACATCCCGTTCCTTCAGAACCCCAAGCAGATGCCGTCCCGTTTCGCTTAACTTCAAAACGGCGATCGCGCTCGCGAGGATGTCCTCTTCGCGCTCGTGCGTGAACATTTCGCCCGGCGACATCGGTGTGCCGCCGAAAATGCCCGATAGCATGCCCTGGGGTTGCTGATGCTGGTCCATCGTTCGTCTTCAACCTTTACAATCGCAAATACTATAACCTATTTCGCTTTCATTTCGCTCTCCTCAAAGCTGGCCTTGAGGAGCATCTGATAATCGGCGACCTCGAGGTGCCCGAGGGAGTCGATCTTTATGACGGCTTTCACCAGCGCGCCGCCATAATACATCGGTACGCGTATTGTATAAACTTTTGCATCGCTGTCATAACTTATCTTTACATCCCGATGCGTGTAGAGCATTTCCCGGTGCCGGTCGATATCGAGAGCGCCGACTGGAAGGACCTTTTTCTTGCTGTCGATCAGGAGAATCTCGCCTTCGGGACCCGGCACGTAATGAACGTGGAACGCCATGTAATCAAGAACGGTGTTCTCGTTGAGGATAAGGTCACCAGACTGGTTTACCGCGTAAATTGGAACAGATGTACCGTCGAGGTACAAAAACTGGTGGCTGTCGCTCAAAAAATCAACGGAAAACGCGGGCAGTGTCGCGTTGTTCGTCAGACGATAAATCAGGAAATTCGTGTAGAAGGGCAGGCGGGCGCAACGGGCCTCGCTGTTCCGACCGGAAAACATCGCGGGCATGTCCTTCGGGAGGACTTTCTCCAGCATGCCAACCAACTGTTCTTTTTCGACCGGGTACCACTGCATGAACAATTCCTGACCAGTTTGTCGCCGCGAGGGCGGACAGGAGGGGCGAGTAACTAGCCAATCAGGCTAGCGCAATGTGAGCCCTTTGGGTAGCCCCTAGCATATCATTTCTTGAAGTGCTTTTGCGATAATTTCCGGGGTCGCTCCGGGTTTTGGGGCTTCTGTGCTCAGTAATCGCCGCCACGCGCGTGCTCGCCGCTGCCCCTGGAACAGGCCGAGCATGTGGCGGGTGATGGACTTGACAGGCGTCCCACGCTCAGTGGCCATTCGAACGGCGTAAGGGATCATGGTCAGTGCAACGATCTCCCGGGATCCGGGCGGGATTCCCCGATGAATTTCTTTCTCGATTTCCGCAAGAATCCACGGATTCTGGTACGCCTCTCTTCCGATCATAACCCCGTCGAAACGCGACGAAAGTTCCCTAACCTCCGCCAGCGTGCGGATGCCGCCATTTATATGGACGGCAAGGCCGGGATGGGCGCGCCTGAGTGCCGCGACCCGTTCACGGTCGAGCGGGGGAATCTCGCGATTCTCTTTTGGGGACAATCCGGACAGCCAGGCCTTGCGCGCATGAACGATGAAGGTCTCGCAACCGGCGTTCCTGACTGTGCGAACAAAATTATCGAGAAATTCGAAACTGTCATGTTCGTCGATGCCAATGCGGCATTTTACGGTAACGGGAACGCTTGCGGCCTTTCGCATGCGCTCGACGCACCGGGCGACCAGATCGGGCTCAGCCATCAGGCATGCGCCAAAGCGACCTTTTTGGACGCGATCACTCGGGCAGCCGCAGTTGAGGTTGATTTCGTCGTATCCATATCTTTCGGCCACCTCGACCGCGGCTCCGAGTTCCATCGGGTCCGATCCGCCGATTTGCAGCGCAACCGGATGCTCGGCGGGATCGAAACCGAGGAGGCGATCCCGGTCCCCGTGGAGAATCGCCGGAGCGGTAACCATTTCGGTATAAAGACGAACGCCCGGCGAGAGCAGGCGATGAAAATACCGGCAGTGGCGATCGGTCCAGTCCATCATCGGGGCGACGGAAATGACGGGCGGGTTGTGCATTTTTATTCCAGAGATTATAAAGTCGGAAGTATATTCGGCACCCGTACGAAGAAAGTCCAGTCCCGGATGCGCGCGCTGTTTTCAGTTCTGATCGCTCTTGCGTTCGTCGTCTCTTCGCCTGCCGCAGCGCAGGACGAGCAGGCGTCCCGGTTCCGCGCAACCGATCTGCCTGTCCCGCGATTTGTTTCCTTGCGCGCCGACACGGTATTCGCGCGTACGGGGCCGGCGCTCCGCTATCCTGTGCGCTGGGTGTACACACGCGGCGGGCTGCCGGTCGAGATTATCCGCGAGTATGACACTTGGCGCAAGATTCGCGACCCGGAAGGTGAGGAGGGGTGGGTGCACCAGTCGCTCCTCGCGGGTCGCCGCACAGCGCTGATTACTGCGGATTCCGTGGTTGCGATGCGGCGAGGTCCGGACGAGCGGGAGCGTATGGTCGCAAAGCTCGAGCCGGGGGTCGTCGCCGGATTGTCCGAATGCGGAAAGAGCTGGTGTCTGCTGGAGGTTCAAGGCTTTACGGGATGGGTGGATAGAAATTCCATCTGGGGCATTTACCCGCAGGAAGAATTGAACTAACCTTGATTCTATTGGCGAATCGCCAGCCCTGCCGTCGAATCCTTTCATGCCCCACTAACCTTATCCACAAGCTTTTCCACAGCTTTCCCCGAGTGTACGGATATGTCCTATCCCAGCGTAAGATCGGAAATCACGAGCCAGATTCAGCTCAATCTCGTTGCGATGTGTTCCGACGAGGAGCGGGGAATCGATACGATGAAGGCGACCATGATGCTCGCCGGCATTCTTGTCGAAACGCTCTTTTTGTTCGACGAACCGGATACGGCTCTCGCCGGAAGTTTCGATCGTCTCGCGCGATTGTTCGGGACGGAGCCGCAGGGCGGGGAGATGGCTCCCGATGCTCTGCCGCCCGCGCACGTCATGGATTTCGAGTTCGAATGCGGCCGCGCGCTCGCCCGGACCTTTTTTGAAGACTGGCTCGAATGCACGTACGATTTTCACGATTTGCTTCTGTTTGTCATACAGCAGAATCTTGCGCACTGGGCGCAGGCAGGGCAGCCGGTCGCTGAATCGTTCCGGCTGTTTGTAGAATGCGCCCGGCGGGCGATGGCGTACGAAATTTCCGCGCAGGAGCTGTGCGATCTCGTGATTGAGCGCAAGATCGGTCTCGACGGCTGGACGCTTGGCGACAGTATTTCCGGCCTCAGCGCTCTCGCGGGGCGGCGTCTCGCGCTTTCGCTCGGCAGTGGACGTTTGCTGCCGCCGTTTTCAACGCGAGACCTGCCGGACTATCTCGACCAGATCGCATACGTTATGACGCAGGAAGCGACACGACTCGGTGTCCCGGCCGGAAGCGACTGGCGGTTCGGGCTTGCGGCGAACGACGCGCCGGTCAAGCCCCCCGTCGACCTTATTTATGGCCTTGAGCCCTATTGCCGAAACTTTTTCCGCACCATCCGCCTCACGTCGGTTGACGATCAGGCTGTGGGCTGCGCGAAGGCGGCAGGCCGCATGCTTGCGCTTGCCGCTGGAGGGGAACTCCCCGAGATTGAACCGGTGATCGCCAAGCCCCTTGCGATGGCCGCGATGACCGAAACCTATAAGAGTGTTTGCATGGAACGGGCAATCATCTCTTGCTAAGCTCCCACCTTAGTTCGTATAAATTCCTTCCGATCACAAAAGAAGCGGTAGTTTGCAATGACGAATGTAAGGAAACCCAGCTTTACCTACGAAGAGCTGATCGAGTGCGGACACGGGCGTGTTTTCGGGCCGGGCAACGCGCAGCTTCCCCTGCCGCCGATGTTGATGTTCAACCGTATTCCGCGTATCGCGGATACCGGCGGCAAATACGACAAGGGCATTGTCGAGGCGGAACTCGACGTTACTCCCGAGCTTTGGTTTTTCCAGTGTCACTTCGAATCGGATCCGGTGATGCCGGGCTGCCTTGGTCTTGACGCTGTCTGGCAGCTTCTTGGATTCTATCTCGGTTGGACCGGGGCTCCCGGCTCCGGTCGTGCGCTTGGCCTCGGCGAGATGAAGATGACGGGACAGGTTTTGCCGGAGACAAAACTTGTCAAGTACGTCGTCAACGTGAAGCGCGTCATCAATCGCAAGCTGGTTCTCGGCATCGGCGACGGCGATGTTTACGCTGACGGCAAATTGATCTACGAAGCGAAGGACCTGAAAGTAGGACTTTTCGATAATCCCAGGGCAATGTAACCATGACCAATTCGACCAGACGCGTCGTTATTACAGGGCTAGGCATCGTCTCCTGCATCGGCAATTCCCAGGAGGATGTCGTTTCGTCTCTCAAAACCGCTAAATCCGGTATAGTCTTCGCGCCGGAATATGCCGAAATGGGCTTTCGAAGCCATGTACACGGCATGCCGACAATTGATCTCGACGAGCGAATCGACCGCAAACACCGCCGCTTCATGGGTGACGGTGCTGCGTATAACTATGTGGCGATGGCCGACGCCATTGCCGATTCGGGCCTTGAGGAAAAAGACGTCGTTAACGAGCGTACCGGCCTTATAATGGGTTCGGGCGGTCCTTCGACAAAAAACCAGACGGAGGCCGTCGACATCGCCCGTGAAAAAGGTCCGAAGCGAGTTGGGCCATACATGGTGCCGCGCTGCATGTCGTCGACGAACTCGGCAGTGCTCGCCACTCATTTCTCGATTAAAGGCGTGAACTATTCCATTTCCTCCGCGTGCTCGACGTCTGCGCACTGCATCGGGAATGGCGCCGAGCTTATTCAGTGGGGAAAGCAGGACATCGTTTTCGCCGGCGGCGGTGAAGAGTTGCACTGGTCGCTCTCCGTCCTGTTCGACGCGATGGGCGCGCTTTCGTCAAAATACAACGCTACGCCCGCGCGCTCGTCGCGCCCTTACGACGCGAACCGCGATGGTTTTGTCATCGCAGGCGGCGGCGGCGTCGTCGTTTTGGAGGAGCTCGAGCATGCGAGAGCGCGCGGCGCAAAGATCTATGGTGAAGTGACCGGTTATGGCGCGACGTCGGACGGGGAAGACATGGTCGCTCCGAGCGGCGAGGGCGCGGCGCGCTGTATGCGTCAGGCGTTGTCCACCGTCTCCCGTCCTGTGACTTACATCAATACGCACGGCACCAGCACTGTCGCTGGCGACATCACAGAACTCGGTGCAATACGGGAGGTGTTCGGAACCAACGTTCCGCCGCTGGCCTCGACCAAGTCGATGACCGGCCATTCGCTCGGCGCGACCGGCGTTCAGGAGGCGATTTACAGCCTGTTGATGATGAAGCATGGCTTCATTGCTCCCAGCATTAATATTGAAAACAAGGATCCAGGGGCGGAAGGCCTGCCGATCGTCGAGACTCTGCGGGAAGGCGTCGTGCATGACACCATTCTGTCAAACTCGTTCGGGTTCGGCGGAACCAACTGCACGCTTGCCCTTTCGAAGTACGAGGACTGACGACACGATGACGACCCCGAATACCGCTGGTTTGATGAAGGGTAAGCGCGGCCTGATTATGGGGGTTGCCAACGATCACTCAATTGCCTGGGGGATTGCGAAGGCATGCGCAGACGCAGGCGCCGAACTTGCTTTTACCTATCAGGGGGAGGGATTCCTCCGTCGGCTCGAACCGCTGGCCGAAAGCGTTGGATCAAGCATTCTTCTTCCCTGCGATGTCCAGCAGGAGGACCAACTGGACACAGTCTTCGACGAGTTGAAGGCAAGGTGGGGTACGTTCGATTTTCTCGTTCACGCCGTCGCCTTCTCCCGCAAGGAGGAACTCAAAGGGCGTTATGTCGATACGACGCTCGATAATTTCCTTATGACCATGCACGTTTCCTGCTATTCCTTCACGTCCGTAATGCGACGGGCGCACACAATGATGAACCGCGGCGGGTCGGCGCTAACGCTGACCTATTACGGCGCGGAGAAGGTCATGCCGAATTACAATATCATGGGCGTTGCCAAGGCCGCTCTCGAGAGCTCCGTGCGCTACCTGGCAGCAGATCTCGGTCCAGACGAGGGCATTCGCGTCAACGCGATTTCCGCGGGTCCAATGAAAACCCTCGCGGGCTCGGCAATCGGCAGTGCGCGTCAGACTTTCCGCTATAACGTCCGGACGGCTCCGCTGCGTCGCAATGTGGACCTCGAGGAACTTGGACAGACCGGCGTTTATCTTCTTTCGGACATGGCCTCCGCCGTTACAGGCGAGGTGCATTACGTCGATTGCGGATTCAACGCCGTTGGTATGCCGCCACACGAAAATCTGACCAACATCGCGGTCAGGGATGGCGGTAACGGCAATAGCTGATTTAGTGAACGCCGGGCAGATTTTCGCCGATCACATCGGGTACATCTGTAACCAGTGAGTCTACGCCCCAAGCCAGCAGGTGGCACGCGCGTTGCGGGTCGTTAATGGTGTAGGCGCAGACGCTGTAACCGGCATCGGCAACCTCCTCAATTTGCGCGCGATTCGCAACGTTTCCGTCGATATTAATCGTCGTGACGTCCAGATAGTCGGCCAGCTCGCGCCAGTTCGGGGGCCACTCCGCCTCGAGTAGCAGTCCGCGTGCCCAGTCAGACGCCATCTCGGCGGTCGTCTCAAGACTTACATGCTGAAAGCTCGAAATGAGAAGTCGCTCGTGATCGTCCCAGTATTGCGCCAGAATGTCGAGCGCCACCTCTGCGGTTTCTCGTTCTCGGCCAGGGCAGGGCCTTATTTCCATGTTCGCGCCAAGTCCACGCATGATTAGCGCCTCTATGGCCTCCTCGAGCGTCGGCACGAGAATGCCCGCGAAACTGTCGCTGAACCAGCTCCCGGCTTCAAGCTCGCGAATTTGTGCAAAGTCGGTTTGCGCAACCGGTCCCGCCCCGTTCGTCGTCCGGTCAAGCGTGTCATCGTGGAACAGGATAGGAATGCCGTCTTTCGTTAGCTTGACGTCGAACTGTACCCACTCGACGCCCATATCCGCGGCGGTGTGGATTCCTTCGATGGTATTTTCGGGGGCATAGGCGGCAGCGCCCCGATTGCCAATAATTTTTGGGAGCTGGGAAGGCATTGTCTGCACCTATAACGTACTTGCGGTTGTATTTGGATCCTGAAGAAACTCACGTATATGGCGCCTTAACGCGACCGGATAGTCAGAGATAATGGCGAACATAAAGTCGCGTAAGCGAAGGGTTGCCAGCTTCGATCGCAGGTCCAAATTCATGTGGGGATGCTTTTCGCGTCCAGGCAGCCACCACGTCATACCCATCGAGCATGGAAAAACATCCCGTATCCGCTCAACGTTTTCTACAGTCATGTCTGTATTCTCGAGATTGAAAAAATCGGGGTTCAATTCGCGGAGCAAAGGTGTTTCGAGCAACTTGGGTTTGAAAGGGAGGTAGCAGTTTTTGTCGCTGCCATGCCAAGGATAGAGCCTGCTCCCTTCAGGCTGAAAGCTGGCCGCAAACAATGCGCCGACTTTCAGGTCCGGTGCAAGTCGCCGAACGTCAAGCAATTGTGCGTGATTGAACGACGAGATGATAACCTGGTGCGCTTTGATGTAACCGGCATCAAACGCCTGCCTTAAAGCCGCAACCGAACTGGTGGCGGTGTCTCGTCCTTTCAGCTCAAGGTTTAATATGGCGGCAGGATACGGGGCCATCACTTTCAGGACGTCGCGAAGGCGAGGTATGGGCGTCGCCACTTCCTTCAATACAAGCGAAGATGCCGCTTCGGTGGACATTTCATCAAGGCGGGACGCTCCAGCGCGCCGCTGGCTGTCTGGATCGAGGTGTTGCCGCAGTTCGTACGTCACTTCCTCGATAAAGACGGTGTCATGAACGAGAAAAATTTCGCCCTCAATGCTTCTACAGGCATCTGTTTCGAAGCCGTCAACGTTGTCAAGCGCGTGGAAGAAAGCATCGGTGGAGTTCTGATAGCGCACTTCCCCTGCGCCGCCCCGGTGCCCAAGAATTGCGGGAAGCACATCAGCCATTCGATCCTCTGTCGAAAATGACTGGCGGGTGCATTACCC
>RZZS01000090.1 GCA_009929775.1 Alphaproteobacteria bacterium | reverse complement strand
CGCTAGGAAAAACCCCGATTCCTTACCTAAATCAGCCCTGTATAAGGATTTTCAACACTCCCCGCCAACGATTCGGAAAAAATGGGGAGAGTTCAGAAAAGGTGAGCTGTCCGCTCAGATCGGCGATGGCGCCGGGATGTCTGCGTCACCTTCGGGAAGCGGCGTTTTCGGGCGGGGAGCGACCAGAGTCCGTTCGGGTTGCCGCGAGCGATAATAATCCGGGTAGATACAACGATTCGGCATCGTCTGCGCGTTGTAGCACGTGGTCAGCAGGACCGGGACCGATAATGCCGCCGCCTGAACGAATTTCATATACAGGCCTCCGCGGGAGAGACGAATTTTCCTGTTCGCCATGATCTCGTTGGCCTTGTGGAAGGCGTGCAGGCTTAAGACGTATCCAGCGGCGATCGCGCCAATGCTGGTCGGGAGCACGGCCATCATGTGGCCGAGCGGCACGCCCCGAAAAAGCTGGATTGCGCCGTTTGCGGCAAGCGTTGTGCCAGCGAAAAAGGAGTATGTTCTTGCTTTCCCGTAGGTCCGGCAAAATCCGGGGTAGACTTTTGTGTATGTTCTTTCGCTCACGTTTCTGCTTCCTCTCGAACTTTCCGACCGCGTTATTCGGGGACGTATTCCAGCGCAGCAAGAGCGTCGCCCGATGTCGCTATAATTCCATCTCTCTTCGTTATCTTTCTTGCAGTCTTCTCGGCTGTCAGGCCCCATGGACCGGGGCCGAAGTTTGTGCCGTCCCTGAGCAGGACGGTGAGGTAACCGTTCTCCCGGGCGTCGCAGATCGTTTCGAGGACGCAAAAATGAAAATTAAAACCTGAAACGAGCAGGATCCGGCGTCCGTCGTTTCCAAGCAGGTCATCTATATTGCTTACTGCAAACGCGGAATTCTCTTCTTTCCGGATGAACCGGTCGTGGGGAGCGGGGGTTACGTCGTCAATCAGGCCTCCTTGCGCCTGACGATGGTCCATGGTTCGCCGGTGTTCGGGAACATTCTCTTCTGACGGGTCGCGGTAATACACCCACCATGTCGGGATTCCCAGCCGGTTGAAAGCGGGGGCGATATTGCGGGCGACATGCCACGCGGTGCCTTGCATGGCGGGGCCGACAAAATGGCGCTGCAGGTCTATGGCAAGATGGATGACGTTTTGCCGCCTCGCGGCGGAGCGCAGAAACAGATCGGGCAGATTCGGTGCGCGTCCGTGCGACTGTACGACCTGCCTGACGAACGCTGTAACGCTGGAAATCATACTCAATGCGGCAATCCCTCTGAACGATGAGGGTATTGCATAAATGTGGCGTTATGTCAATAAAGGTGTGTTCCGGCCTCGCTGTCCCGTCCCCTCCCTCATTTGAGGAAGGGGAGGGGCTGTTGCCTTTATCTCAGCCGCGCAGCGCGTCGGCGAGTCGACCGCTGTTGAGGAGGGCGCGCTTCGGCAACGACACGGGATCCGCGTCGTCCGTCCGGTGCGGCTCGTTGCCGATCAGCAGTGCTGTGTCGAGGATGGCGACGGGGCGGGAGAGGCCGAGGATGGCGACGGGCGGTCGTTCCATCGGGAACGTTCGGCCATCCGCAACATCGCAGTGTGCGCCGGCCAGCGAGCGGGCGGCGACGAAATCGAGTGAAAACGTGGCCAGTCCCGCGAAGCGGCCTCCAGACAGGTCGGTGCCTGCGATATCGGTGGCCCCAAATCCGGCGAACCGGAAATCGCAACCGGCGCAATTCGACCAGGCGAGGCAGGCGTTGTACAGGCTTGCCTCGCGGAAATCGGCATGGTCGAAGCGCGCTTCGGACAGGTTCGCACCCGTCAGGTTTGCGCCTGTGAGGCGCGCGCCGCGCATGTCCGCCCCGTCGAGATTGGCGCCGGACAGATTGGCGTTCGAAAGATCGACGCCGGCAAGAGAGATTCCGCGGGCGACCGCTTCTTCGGCGCATGTTCGCACGGATCGAAACGCACCGTCGAAGAGGACGCGTCCGTCGGCGTGCGTCCTAAGCTCTTTTTTTGACATTTGAAAACCCCACATGTCGCTTTATTGTTATTGTTTAAGCGTTTAGGGCCGTTTTTTCTCCTGTTTGTCGCCCTCGCCGCCCAAGGGTTCTTTTTGAAGGCAACCAGTAGTTGATATTTCGAGAGAATTGTCAAGCGAAAATTACATAAAAAGATTAAGCGGGCCGGATAACGTTCTGGAACCATGAAGATTTGCCCGTTCCGGATCTTTCCGGTATGTGTTGATCATGGACCAGCCAGACAAAAAGGGATCCCTCGAGAGCGGTGCGACAGCCATACGAAAGGCGGCTTTGGCTTTGCCGGAAACGCCGGGCGTTTACCGCATGCTTGGAGAGCGGGGGGAAGTTCTTTATGTAGGCAAGGCCCGCGCCCTGAAGCGGCGCGTCTTGTCCTATACGAAGGCGGACAAGCTGCCGGTGCGGCTGCAGCGCATGGTCGCCCGCACCGTAACGATGGAGTTTGTCCATACTGCGACCGAGATCGAGGCCCTACTGCTCGAGGCCAACCTCATCAAGAAGCTCAAGCCGGTCTATAATATCCTGCTGCGCGACGACAAATCCTTTCCCTATATTCTTCTGAGCGGCGACCATTCGTTCCCCCGGCTTGTCAAGCACCGCGGCGCGCGCACGGGGAAGGGCCGCTATTTCGGGCCGTTTGCCGGGGGGCACGACGTCAACCGGGTTCTCATCCTGCTCCAGAAAGCCTTTTTGTTGCGAAATTGCACCGACAGCGCTTTTTCCGGTCGCGACCGTCCGTGTCTCCAGTACCATATCAAGCGCTGCACCGCTCCGTGCGTCGGGCGGGTGAGTGAGGACGATTACGCGGCGCAGGTCGAGGAGGCCGCCGGTTTTCTCTCTGGAAAAAGCCGCGAGGTGCAGGATCACCTGTCCAGACACATGCTTGAGGCCAGCGAGCGGCTCGACTACGAGGAGGCCGCGCGCCTGCGGGACCGAATCCGGGCGCTTACCGCCATTCAGGCCCGCCAGATCGTCAATGTGGAGGGGATCAAGGACGCGGACGCGATCGGTCTGGCGCGGGAGGGGGAGTATTCCTGCGTGCAGGTCTTCTTTTTTCGCGGCGGGCAGAATTTCGGCAATCGGTCCTGGTATTTAAAGCATGATCTTGATGTGACGTCAGAGGTGGTTCTAGCGAATTTCATCGCCCAGTTCTACGAAAACAAGCCGGTTCCGGCCGCTCTTCTCGTGTCCGTCCTGCCGGAAGAGGCTCCCCTGATCGCCGAGGCGCTTTCGGAACGGGCCGGGCGCAAGGTGACGGTCACGCTGCCCCGTCGCGGCACGAGGCGCGACCTCGTCGAATTCGCGGCTCGCAACGCCCGGGACGCGCTGGCCCGTCATGTCGCCGAGAAGGACACGGACGCCGCTGCCTTGCGCCGCGTGGCGGAGCTTTTCGAGCTTGACGACGTTCCGGGCCGCATCGAGGTTTACGACAACAGTCACATTTCCGGGACGAACATGGTCGGGGCGATGATCGTCGCCGGTCCCGGCGGCTTCGACAAGAACGGCTACCGCAAGTTCAATATCCGCAAGGCGCAGGCGGGTGACGATTACGGCATGATGCGCGAGGTCTTCGAGCGGCGTTTTGGAAAGGCAGCGCGCGAGGATCCCGAGCGGGAGGGGGAGGGCTGGCCCGATCTGGTCCTGATCGATGGCGGGCAGGGGCAACTTAACGCGGTGACCGACGTTCTTGCAGAACTGGGGCTTGCGGACTCGCTGTGTTATGTCGCGATCTCCAAGGGGCCGGACCGGCACGCGGGCCGGGAATTCTTTCACATGCCGGGCCGCAAGGCGTTTCAGCTCCCGGTCGGCGACCCGGTGCTTCATTACCTCCAGCGCATACGGGACGAGGCGCACCGCTTTGCGGTCGGTGCGCACCGGACGCGCCGCAAGGGGGATATCGCCCGCTCGCCGCTCGATGAAATACCTGGCATCGGCGCGCGGCGAAAAAAGGCGCTTCTGATGCATTTCGGATCGGCAAGGGCGGTCGCGGACGCGGGCCTGAAAGATCTGGCGGCGGTCGAGGGCATCTCGGCGGCAACCGCCGAAACCATCTACAACTTTTTTCATAGAATTTAGAACCGGTTAAAGCGGTTTCTTCCCTTTTTTAACAAAACCCGTCTTGCGCGTGAAACGGCCGCGTGCTAATTTCGCCGCACATTCGGACACAGGTGGGTAAGCAAACAATTAGGTGCGGAAAAGCACCGCAAAAGTGTGTTAAATCCGTTTTTTGATGGGAATGACGCCTCATGTTTCACAGACCGCGGGATGAAATGCAGGAGCCGGAAAGGCCTGACGCCCGGCAGGACGGGCAGCGAACGGGTGCGGTAACACCGCCGCCTTCGTCGGCACGGACGCAAGCCGCCGGAGCCCGGACCTCTCAGACTCACACGACCAGCCACAACACGAACGAAAAGGAACGCCAAACCATGTCGCCATACCAGAACGAGGACAAGAACGACCAGGAACGTCACACGGAGTCGCCCGCGACCGTGCAGCGCAGCGCAACGCCGCCCGGCGCCTCCCGCATTCCGGGCAGCTATGCGAGCAGCTATCCCGGCTATGGCGCCAGTAACCACAGCAGCGCGACCAGCGAGTCGTTGAGCCGCGGGCGCAAGCTTATCGTTGGCGAAGGCATCAGCATGTCCGGCGAGATCGACGCGTGCGACCATCTCATCGTTGAAGGGAAGGTCGAGGCGGCCCTGAAAGGCGCGAGCCTTCTCGATATCGCTGAAACCGGCGTATTCTACGGCACTGTCGAGATTGAGGAAGCGACGATCGCCGGGCGTTTCGAAGGTGACCTGACGGTCAACGGTCGTCTGACGATCAAGGCCACGGGCTCGATCACCGGTGCGATTTCCTACAAGGAGCTCGCGGTCGAGGCCGGCGCGGTCGTCGACGGCAAGATCAGCCCGCTGCGCGAAGGCGCGTCCCGCCGCGGCGAACAGCCGCGCGGCAAGGAAGCCCCGCGCGCCCGCAAGGAACAGCCGCAGGAAGAGGGCGGTCTTCCTTTCGAAAAGACGACCGCCGAGGCGGCTGAATAAGCTCCTCGCGTAAAAAAAAAGCGGACGGATGTCTGACAGACTCATCATCGCAAGGGCCGGGCTGGCGGAACTTACGCCGGTTCCGGCTCTGCGCGTCCGTGGGCGGGTTCCGTTTCTCGTTCTTGCTTTCGTCGGCATGGCTCTCGGCCTAGTCGGAAGCTGCAATACCGAGTTGAATGGCATCCATATTGCCAATGCCGCCATGAATGTCGATGTCGGCGAAATCCCGCAAAACCGTCTTACCCGCTGGCAGCTCAAGGCTTATGGCGAGGCGCTGGCGAGCGATCCGGACCGTATCCTCAAACTCAATGGCCGGGAAATCGCCTACACGCTCGGCGAACCGGAGCTCAGACGTCAGGACATTCCCTCGATCGTCTGGCAATACCGGACGAACGCCTGCGTCCTGGACATCTATTTTGTAACGAATGGCAACGAAGCCCTCGATTCCCAGGCGAGGCACTACGAAGTGCGCGATCTTGAGGGTAAAGAAGCAGAAAACAACATTGACTGCGTCCTGACCGTTGTCGCTGCTGCCGCAAGGAATCGTGGCGATGTGCAACTGGCGTCGGTGCGTTGAAACGCACCGGATGTCTTTGGTCATGAAATTTTCATGGTCGGGGGTCCTGATGTCCCGTCAGCTTTCAGGAACGTTGTTCCGGAAATGCTGTCGGCATGCAGGCCCTTGACCAGCCTGTATTCTCCGGCTCTCGATCCGCGATTGAAATGGTTGGTCACGAAAGACTGAACAGCTTTTGAAAAAAGGGGATTAGACAGACCATAGGTCGTGCGCTCCATTATATAGATCTGCCCTTTTTCGAATCCGCTGCGTCCTGTCAGCCACAATTTTGCTTCGATAGCCGCCTTTCCAAATGCGGCGAGCAGTCGATGATCCTCTGCGAACCACGATCCGTCATTCCCCGTATACCGGGCCCATTTCCTCTCGTCCTTCGTCCACAATTCGAAAGGCTTCAGGAGAACCCGTGCCAGCGGATCGTTAATCTCCGGGTCGTTTTTTGAGATGAGGTAAGCGACCAAGGTACCTCTCGCAATATCCGCATGGACGTACTGGCTGAATTCACGGCGATCGGGTGACATACAGGACTGCCATCCGCGGTTCGCGGACATTCGGGCTATGTCGTCGGCATTTCGAGAAATGACGGCAAGCGTTCCGTTGATAGTCCGGGAAGGATCGGTGAGAAAGCGGAAAAACAATTCGCGGTCATCCTTTGCCAGCAGTTTTCCAATGCGGTAGGTGCTCCTCGCCGCTTCGTCTGTGGCATATCCGGCATTGTAGTCTTCCATGAGAAGCCGCCTGGACCGGAGGTAGTCCTGAACCGCAAGCCGGGTGTCGGACTGTTCCGCCAGGGTGCCGCTGAACTTGAGATAGATTCGGTCGTGATTTCCGAAGGCGTTCCGTACCCGTTCGTTTTCGTGTCTGGAGGCAGCGGCTCTGGAGATTTTCTGTATCTGGTCGCTCCGGAAGTGATGCCGCTTCCCGAGCTTTCGGGTTTGCTCCGAAATCGCGTCCTGTCCCGCGGCGACGATTTCACGAAGCTCCTGAAATTCAAGTTTTACCCGCTGACGTTCTGCGGCAAGCAAGAGGCCGGTTACACCCTCCAGAAGCTCATCCCGGTCAGGAGCGTTTTCGGGAACTACATGCATGGCGCTTTTCCGGATTCGCGCCATGAAATTCTCGTGGAGTCGCTGGACACTCTCCTGGGACAGACGCTGGAAGCCGGTTTGCGACCACTCGGTCGATGCTGACGTCATCCCGGAGCCTCTTGCGCTATCTCGATTGCACAGATGACCGTGGTGCTTCCTTCGTGGCTCTCGGCAAGAAATGTGAGGCAGGAGGCCATCGTTGCGAAGGCGCTGTCCAGGGATTCCGAATATCCGTCCAGTCGCTTGTCGTAGTCGGAAAGAGTAACGCTCCATGTCACACCACCATCGAAAAGCATCGTGTGGCCTTCGACGCGTAACCGGATTAACTCGTCCCGCTTCTCCATCAGGGCTCCCGCCGCAAAAGCGGACTCGATTAATGCCAGAGAGTTGGCGGCATCGGCGGTTGATCGTAAATCCATGTTCTGCTCGCCTGCACTTCGGGATACGAGTTTCGGTGATGAGTGCGCGAATATTTACATATTGCCAAAAGATTTTTCAAGCGGATTTTCTGGCGATCTTCAATAAGGGCGTCGGTGGGATTATGGTGGCCGTGGCTTAGACTATTTTTTCGGTCCAGGCACACAAATCCCGCACCGGGCATTCCAGGCAGTTCGGCTTGCGGGCGGTGCAGGTGTAGCGACCATGCAGGATCAGCCAGTGGTGGGCGTCCTGCAGGAATTCATCGGGCACGACGGCTTCGAGCGCTTCCTCGACTTTTTCCGGTGTCTTGCCTGGCGCGAGGCCGGTGCGGTTGGAGACGCGGAAGATATGCGTATCCACGGCGATCGTGCGCTCTCCGAAAGCCACGTTCAGGACCACGTTGGCCGTCTTGCGCCCGACCCCGGGGAGTTTGACGAGGTCCTCGCGGCGGCGCGGAATATCGCCGCCATACTCCTCCACAAGCATTTTCGAGAGCGCGTGGACGTTTTTGGCCTTTGAATTGAACAGGCCGATGGTCTTGATGTAATCGCGGATTTTTTCTTCGCCGAGCGCGAGCATCTTCTCCGGCGTGTCGGCGGCGGCGAACAAGGCGGGCGTAGCCTTGTTGACGCCCTTGTCGGTCGCCTGCGCCGAGAGCACGACGGCGACGAGAAGCGTGAAGGGATTGGTGTAGTTCAGCTCCGTCTTCGGGGCCGGGTTGGCGCTTTGCAGGCGGCGGAAGAATTCGCGAATGTCGTTTTGTTTCATACCTTCATTAATAACAGGGGACAGTTACTTTTTGCTTCAAAAAGTAACTGTCCCCGGCTGATTCGGCACGCAAAAACCGCAAGATCCGGGTTGCCTGTCCGGAGGAGTGCGCTATCACTGTTCCATGGACCACAGCGAACAAATCATTGCGGACATGATCGACTATGTCGTCGCGCATTACCGCGAGCGGCCTTCGCTCGCGTTTCTGGCAGCGCGGGCGGGGTACGAGCCGACATATTTTCAGAAACTGTTTACGCGCAAGGTCGGGGTCGGGCCGGGGCGCTTCATTCAATATATGAACCACCGACATGCGCGCGATTTTCTCTTAAGCGGGTGTTCCGTTCTCGAGGCGGCGGAGGAAGCCGGGCTGTCGGGCGGCGGGCGTCTGCACGACCTGTTCGTGACGGTGGAGGCCGCGACGCCCGGCGAGGTCAAGGCAAAGGGCAGGGGGCTTGAAATTCGCTATGGCTGGCAGCCTTCGTCGCTTGGCGAAATTCTTGTGGCCTTTACAACGCGCGGGCTGTGCTGGGTCGGTTTTCGGGTCGACGAGCGCCGCGAATATGCCGAAACGCGCATGCGCGCATGGTGGCCGCTCGCGGAGTTTACCGAAGACGCCGGGGCGACGGGCGATCTGGCGCGGGCGGTGGTGGAACTCTGGTTGCGCGGTCGGGGCTGTAACCCGAAGCTGCCCCTCCATCTCTACGGCACGAACTTCCAGCTGCAGGTCTGGCGCGCACTCCTCTCCATTCCGCCGGGCGGCTTCGCGAGCTATCGGGACGTGGCGAAGGCGCTCGGCAAACCAACCGCCAGCCGCGCGGTCGGCGGGGCGGTCGGCGCAAACCCCGTCTCGCTCATTATCCCCTGCCACCGCGTTTTGCAAAGCAGCGGTGTCGTGGAGAATTATGGCTGGGGCGACGCGCGGAAGAAGATGCTGCTCGGGATGGAGGGGGATCGGGGTTCATGATTGCCCAGGTATTCCGGCACGGGGATCGCTTGAAAAAACAAACCGTTGCTGCGAGTGTTTATAAGTTGCTGATGAGAAACAACTATGTCATTCCGAGCGAATGCGAGGAATCTTGTCGCTATCCACCGTATGAAGCAACTGTATTCCCGCCATATACCATAAGGCACCGCTTGCTTCTGCCGACAGCATGAGTATTTGAACACAAAACATGTCAATCACAGTACCCGACTCCCTTTCACAAAGCGCCGCATATCAACGATTTCCTGGGGATTTGGGTGGATAGTAGTGTGCGGAAGCACTCGAATATTTGCGCG
>RZZS01000166.1 GCA_009929775.1 Alphaproteobacteria bacterium | reverse complement strand
TCGTTCTGCCTTCTGCTTTGCCTGGAGCAGCGCCAGCTCTGTTTGATGGCGTTGCGTGATGTCGACGAAGGTGCCGATGACGACGTCATCGAGCGGGAGCGCGCTCATCTCGACCCTGCGTCGGCTGCCGTCCCGACAGGTGATCTCCCAATCAATCGGCTCGACGAGAGACTCGTCGGCGATCGCCGTGTCGAGATTTCGCTCCAGCCGGCCGAAAACCTTCGCGCGGTAGACCGGATCCGGACTGGTCAGCTCAGATAAGGCTCGAAGCGTCGGAATCTCCGAGATCCGATAGCCGAAGACGGTGGTAAAGGCGTGGTTGACGATCGTCAGCGAGGCATCTCCGGCAAGGCGCGCGACGATGACCGGAATCGGCAGGTTCTCGAGCACCCTGCGGAGCTCGGCCTCTTTCGCGGCCAAGCTCTGTTCGGCGAGCTTGCGCTCCGTGATGTCGGTCAGGACGCCTTCCCAAACCGTCGACCCATCATTGCGTGTTCGCGGGATGGATTCGGCGGTGATCCAACGCACCTTCCCTTCGACAACCACACGGGTTTCCCCGTAGAAGGGTCGCTTCTTGCTGAACGCCTCGACATTGAGCTGAACCCAGGCATCGAAATCATCGGGATGAACACAGGCAAAGCCCTTGAGCGGGTCTTGCCGAGCCTCCTCTCGGTCGAGCCCCGTGAGTTCGAGAAAACGCGCACTCATGAACGAAAAGTGCGCCAGCCCGCCATCGGGAGGCTGGACCATAGTGTAGGTTCCAACCGGGATGTTCTCGGTGAGGTCGTAGGCCGTCCTTTCCAGTGACTCGCGCGCGGCGCGCAGATTCTCCTCGGATTGCTTGCGTTCCGTAATGTCGTCGAACGTGATCAGGAGCTCATCGTCGAGGACGACGGCTTTGATCAGCACGTCGCGGGCGCGCCCGTCCTTGCATCTGACCGCGAGCTCGATGGACTCGATTTGTCCCGCGGTCTCGATCGCACGCTCAAGGGCTGCATCCCAGACTGAAAAGACCTCGCGTCGATAAGCGTCGTCAGGATAAGCGAGCAGCGCCCAGTGCGTAACCGTCGGGATGTCATCCAGGGTATAGCCGAATTGGCGAACGAACTGTTCGTTGATGAAGGCCAGCGTGCGTTCCGCATCCAGTCTCTGAATCGCAATCGCGATCGGCAGACCGTCAATCAGACGCTGCAATTTCGACGAAGGTACGATCCCATCGCCCTTAGGCCGATCGAGATCGGTCAGAGTGTCAACCATCCAATACGTGCAACTCGATCAGTCGGAGTTTGATGGAGATCACTACAACGTCAGTCCATAGAAGATAGACAATCTATCCAATGTCTCGAAACTCGACGCCTGTCCGCGCCTACGACGCGTCGATTATCGGTTGCAAGTTAAGAATTGTAAAGCCATCGACCGATTTCATCCGAGTCTTTCTGTCACCAGTCTAGCGCAAGGCACTGAAAGCTTAAGCTATGATTGCCGCCATGATCGATTAGAGGATCACATCGGACGTCATGTATGCCCGATCCGTCTCTGAGAGCTGCTCCCCGTCGCGGGTGAGGATATCACGCGCCGGGGCATCCCGGGAGCGATTGGGTCGGTCACGGGAAGCATCCAGACCATTAAAGACCCCCGCATTGACGCGAAGATCTTGCCCCGGCTGGAATACAGGCTGAACAGGCGCCGCGGCAAGGCGTTGCCGGATTCCCTCGATCAGCGTGTCGGGCACAGAAAGCGGCTCATTCCCGAACGACACCAGTCGGCAAACACCGAAGGTCGAGCGCAGCGGGGACCAATCGCAATGTCGTTAAGTTAGCGTTTTTGAATCATAACTCTCTGAAAATGTTATAATCACTCTGTATTCACAACCCGATGCGAGGGCACCCAAATGGTACTC
>RZZS01000022.1 GCA_009929775.1 Alphaproteobacteria bacterium | reverse complement strand
GATCGCCGCCGTCAGCGTCGTCTTCCCATGGTCAACGTGGCCAATCGTTCCTATGTTGCAGTGCGGCTTCGTCCGCTCAAACTTTTCCTTCGACATTTCTTTCTACCTTTCCTTCAAAATACCGGGGGTTATGCCATTTTCGCCTTAACTTCTTCGGCCACGTTCGCCGGTACCGGCTCATAGTGGTCGAACTGCATAGTATAGTTCGCGCGGCCCTGGCTCATCGAACGCAGCGTGTTGATATAGCCGAACATGTTCGCAAGCGGAACCATAGCATCGACGATCTTCGCGTTCCCGCGGTCGCCCATAGCGGTAATCTGGCCGCGGCGGCTGTTCAGATCACCGATGATATCGCCCATATACTCTTCCGGCGTCACCACTTCAACCTTCATAATCGGTTCAAGCAGGGTCGGGCCTGCCTTGGCAATCGCTTCCTTGTAAGCAGCCTTGGCAGCGATTTCGAACGCCATCACACTCGAGTCAACGTCGTGGTACGCGCCGTCAGTCAGGCGAACCTTGAAGTCGACCATCGGGAAGCCAGCAATCACACCGGTTTCCTTGGCGAGTTCGAGGCCTTTCTGAACGCCCGGGATGTATTCCTTCGGAACAGAACCGCCGACGATTTCGCTGGCAAAGCTGTAGCCCTCACCGGGCGCAACCGGTTCGAAAACAAGAGTGATGCGGGCGAACTGTCCCGAACCACCTGTTTGCTTCTTGTGTGTGTAATCGATCTCGGATGTCCTGGTAATCGTCTCGCGGTAAGCGACCTGCGGCGCGCCGATATTGGCATCCACCTTGAATTCACGTTTCATGCGGTCGACAAGAATATCAAGATGAAGCTCGCCCATGCCTTTCATAATCGTCTGACCGCTTTCGTGATCGACCGAAACGCGGAAAGAGGGGTCTTCCGCAGCAAGACGCTGAAGAGCAAGGCTCATCTTTTCCTGGTCGGCCTTCGACTTTGGCTCGACGGCGATCTCGATAACCGGCTCCGGGAACTCCATGCGCTCGAGCACGATCGGCTTGGCCGGGTCGCACAACGTGTCGCCTGTCGTCGTATCCTTGAGACCGACGAGAGCGACAATATCGCCTGCATTGACTTCCTTGATTTCCTCGCGACTGTTCGAATGCATCAGCAACATGCGACCAATCCGCTCTTTTTTGTCCTTCACCGAATTCATGACATAGGACCCGGACTGCAATGTGCCCGAATAGACACGGCAGAAGGTGAGGGTGCCGACAAATGGATCGTTCATGATTTTGAAGGCAAGCGCCGAGAAAGGCGCCTGGTCATCACACGGACGGGAATCGTCTTCGTCGGAATCGACTTTCTTGCCGTTGACCTTGCCCACATCGTACGGGGAGGGCAAAAAGTCGACGACGGCATCGAGCATCGGCTGGACACCCTTGTTCTTAAACGCGGACCCGCAGAGCATCGGGATAAGTTTGAGCGAAATGACACCCTTGCGGATGCACTTGATGAGCGTAGCGACGTCAGGCTCGTTGCCTTCGAGATACTGCTCCATCGCGTCGTCGTCCATTTCGACAGCGCGCTCAACGAGCTTTTCGCGATATTCCTTCGCCTTCTCGACGAGGTCGACCGGGATCGGCTCATCCTGGAACGTTGCGCCGAGCGTTTCGGCGTTCCAGATAATCGCCTTCATGCGCAGCAAGTCGACAACGCCACGAAAGTCGCTTTCCTCGCCGATCGGCAGCTGAATGACCAGCGGTTCGAAACCGAGACGATCGACGATGCTCTTTTCGCAGTCGTAGAAATTCGCGCCGATTTTGTCCATCTTGTTGGCAAAGATGATGCGCGGAACCTTATACTTGTCGGCCTGGCGCCAGACGGTTTCGGTTTGCGGCTCGACACCCTGGTTGCCATCGAGAACACAGACGGCTCCGTCGAGAACGCGAAGCGAACGCTCGACCTCAATCGTGAAGTCGACGTGGCCGGGCGTGTCGATGATGTTCAGGCGGTGCAGCTCGCCCTGCCCCACGCCATCGGAACTTCCCTTCCAGAAGCAGGTCGTGGCGGCGGACGTAATCGTGATTCCGCGCTCCTGCTCCTGCTCCATCCAGTCCATCGTGGCGGCGCCGTCGTGGACTTCGCCGATCTTGTGGGACTTGCCCGTATAGTAGAGAACACGCTCCGTGGTCGTCGTCTTGCCGGCATCAATGTGCGCCATGATGCCAAAGTTACGGTAGCGTTCGATCGGTGTTTCGCGTGTCATGTTCCTGCAAGTCCCCTCAAATACCTGTGTCTGCTTACCAGCGATAGTGCGCGAAAGCCTTGTTGGCTTCGGCCATTTTGTGCGTGTCGTCGCGTTTTTTCACCGCCGTGCCGCGGTCGTTCATGATGTCGATCAACTCGCCGGCAAGACGCTCGACCATCGTATGCTCGGAACGCTTGCGCGCAGCCTCAATGATCCAGCGCAGAGCGAGCGACAAACGGCGCTCGGGACGAACTTCCATCGGCACCTGATACGTGGCACCACCAACCCGACGAGAGCGCACTTCGAGTTGCGGCTTCACCTTGGCGATTGCCTCGTGGAAGAAATCGAGGACAGCCTGATCGTCCTTCAGCTTTTCTTTCTGGCGAATAAGCTCAAGCGCGCCGTAAACGATCTTCTCGGCGACCGACTTCTTGCCGTCCAGCATCAGCTGGTTGACGAATTTGGCAAGAATCAGATCCCCGAAGCGCGGATCCGGCAGAATTTCCCGTTTTTCAGCTCTGTGACGACGTGACATGCTTTTGTGTTCCTCTTACTTGGGCCGCTTCGCGCCATAGGCCGAACGCGCCTGCTTACGATTCTTGACCCCTTGCGTATCCAGCGCACCGCGAATGATACGGTAGCGCACACCCGGCAGGTCTTTCACACGACCGCCCTGGATCAGGACAACCGAGTGCTCCTGCAGGTTATGGCCTTCGCCAGGAATGTAGCAAATGACTTCGTAGCCGGTCGTCAGACGAACCTTGGCAACTTTCCGCAGGGCGGAGTTCGGCTTCTTCGGCGTCGTGGTATAGACGCGCGTGCAGACGCCACGAACCTGGGGATTGGATTTCAGCGCCCGGTTCTTCTTGGGCTTCATCGCTTTCTTGCCGCCTTTGGCGCGCGGCGCACGAATCAATTGCTGTATCGTTGGCATGTTTCGCCTTGCTTCCTTGTTAACCGGTTCTGGATGGATTGACTGTCTTATTGCGGCCTGCTGCAAAAAGCAAGCGCTGCAAGACCTGACGCCAAAAAAAAGCGTTCGAGCCGCGTCTAGACCGCCCCTTGTTCAGGAAAAAATCCGGTCTACAGCCAGCCCATCCTCATCTAAAGTCGCGCGGACTATAGGGAAAAGATGAAAGGGCGTCAAGCAAGAAATCAGTTTTTCGAATCTCCAAATCTCCGTTTATCCGAATCTTCGAAGTTAATAAAAAGGAGAGGACCCTGCGGCCCCCTCCTTCGGAGATTCGTAGATTCGGAATCACGGAGATTCGGACTTACCCGTTCACCGCCTCGCGGCTTTCCTCGCCGCTGTCCTCGCCGCCCTCTGCGGCTTCAATCGCCATCGCCTGCTGCTGGGAGGCCAGAGCGACCCGATCACGTTCGGCAGCCAGCTTGCGGACCTTGTTCACGTAGGAGCCCGTCCCAGCAGGGATCAGGCGACCGACAATGACGTTCTCCTTGAGGCCGTACAGATTGTCGACCTTGCCTTGTGTGGCGGCTTCGGTGAGGACACGGGTCGTTTCCTGGAACGAAGCAGCCGAGATGAAGGAGCGCGTCTGCAGCGAGGCCTTCGTGATCCCCTGCAGAACCGGCTTGCCTTCGGCAACCTGACGCCCTTCGGCCATATATTTCTGGTTGACGCTCTCGAACTCCTCACGATCAACATGCTCGCCCGTCAGGAAAGTCGTGTCGCCAGGCTTTGTGATCTCGATCTTCTGCAACATCTGGCGGACCACCACCTCGATGTGCTTGTCGTTAATCTTCACGCCCTGCAAACGATAAACGTCCTGAATTTCGTTGATGAGGTAGGCGGCCAGAGCCTCCACGCCCATCACATCCAGAATGTCGTGAGGCACCAGCGAACCGTCGAGCAGCGCATCGCCCTTGCTGACGAAGTCGCCTTCCTGAACCGCAAGGTGGCGGCCCTTCGGAATGAGATACTCCCGCGATTCTTCTTCGGCATTCGCTGGTTTGACGATAATGCGGCGCTTGGACTTGTAGTCCTTGCCGAATTCGACATAGCCATCGATTTCCGAGATGATCGCAAAGTCCTTAGGACGCCGGGCTTCGAACAGTTCCGCCACGCGCGGCAGACCGCCGGTAATATCCCGCGTCTTCGAAGTCTCCCTCGGGATCCGCGCGATGATGTCACCAGCCTTCACATCCTGGCCGTCATCGACCGAGAGAATGGCGTCCGCCGACATATAGTAGTTCGCGGGCAGACCATTCGGCAGGTTGATGACGTTGCCCTTCTTGTCGAGCAGCGAAATCCGCGGTTTAAGGTCCGAACCTTTCGGCTGGCTGCGCCAGTCGATGACCTTCTTGTACGACAGGCCCGTGGCTTCGTCGAGCTGGTCGGTGACCGACACGCCCTCGACGAGGTCGAAGTAATGCGCAACACCGTCTTTTTCGGTGATGATCGGCAGCGTATAGGGGTCCCACTCGGCCATCTTCTTGCCGGCCTTGACCTCTTCGCCTTCGCTTACCAGCAGACGCGCGCCATAGGGCAGACGGTGTGCCGCTTTTTCGACGCCATTCACGTCCCTGATGACCACTTCCGTGTTCCGGCCCATGATAATCGCAACGCCATCGGAGTTCTTGACGACGTTCTGGTTTTTGATGACGACGGTCCCGTCGAGGTTGGCTTCAACCGATGAGCGTTCCGCACCCCGCTGGGCCGCACCGCCGATGTGGAAGGTCCGCATCGTAAGCTGCGTGCCCGGCTCGCCGATCGACTGGGCGGCCATGACGCCGACCGCTTCGCCGGTATTGACTTCCGTCCCGCGAGCCAGATCGCGACCGTAACATTTGGCGCAGACTCCGGTCGTCGTCTGACAGGTCAGCACCGAACGGACCAGCACTTCGTCGATACCGGCGGTTTCGATGGCTTCGCTCGTCACCTCGTCGATGATCTCGCCCGCCGGAACGATCAACTCGCCCGTAAGCGGGTGCTTGATGTCGTGCGCGGGGCAGCGGCCCAGGATGCGCTCGGCCAGCGATACGATGACGTCCGGACCGTTCATGACGGCGCGTTGCGTAATGCCCTCTTCGGTGCCACAGTCGCGTTCGGTGATGACGGCATCCTGCGCGACATCGACAAGACGGCGGGTCAGGTAACCCGAGTTCGCCGTCTTGAGCGCCGTGTCGGCAAGACCCTTCCGGGCGCCGTGCGTCGAGTTAAAGTATTCGAGAACCGAAAGACCTTCCTTGAAGTTCGAGATGATCGGCGTCTCGATGATCTCGCCCGACGGCTTGGCCATCAGGCCGCGCATGCCGGCAAGCTGGCGGATCTGGGCGGCGGAACCCCGCGCGCCCGAGTGCGCCATCATGTAGACCGCGTTCAGCGTTCCGCCCGTGACGTCGGAGATCTTCGTCATCATGGCGTCCGCAACCTCGTCGGTGCAGCGCGACCAGATGTCGACGACCTTGTTGTATTTCTCGCCTTTGGTGATCAGGCCTTCGAGATATTGCTGCTCGAATTCCTTGGCGCGCTCCTTGGCGTCGGCCACCAGCGTTTGCTTCTCCTCCGGAATAACGAGATCGTCCTTGCCGAAGGAAATTCCGGCGATGCAGGCGTGGCGGAAGCCGAGCTTCATCATCCGGTCGCAGAAAATGACCGTTTCCTTCTGACCGCAGTGACGGTAGACGAGGTCGATCAGATTGGTAATCTCCTTCTTCGTCAGGATGCGGTTGATCGCCTCGAGCGGCACATTCGGGTTGCGCGGCAGCAGTTCCGACATGATCATCCGGCCCGGCGTGGACTCGACGATCATCGTCTTCGGGTCGCCGTTATCATCCACCGTATGGTAGCGGCACCTGATTTTTGCGTGCAGCGAGACAATCCCTTCGGCGAGTGCGTGCTGAATCTCGCCGACGCCCCGGAACGTCATGCCTTCGCCCTTTTGCGCGTCGAGCGCAATGGAAAGGTAGTAGAGACCGAGAACGATGTCCTGCGAGGGAACGATAATCGGCTTTCCGTTCGCAGGCGAGAGGATGTTGTTCGTACTCATCATCAGGCAGCGTGCTTCAAGCTGTGCCTCAATAGCGAGCGGCACGTGCACGGCCATCTGGTCGCCATCGAAGTCCGCATTGAAGGCTGTACAGACGAGCGGGTGGAGCTGGATCGCCTTCCCCTCGATCAGAAGCGGCTCGAACGCCTGAATGCCGAGACGGTGCAGCGTCGGGGCGCGGTTCAGCATGACCGGGTGCTCGCGAATGACTTCTTCGAGAATATCCCATACTTCCGGGCGTTCCTTTTCCACCATGCGCTTGGCGGCCTTGACCGTGCTGGCCATGCCGTAGATTTCCAGCTTGTGGTAGATGAACGGCTTGAAGAGTTCGAGCGCCATTTTCTTCGGGATGCCGCACTGGTGCAGCTTCAGTTCCGGCCCGACCACGATGACCGAACGGCCGGAATAGTCGACCCGCTTGCCGAGCAGGTTCTGACGGAAGCGGCCCTGCTTGCCCTTGAGCATGTCGGACAGCGATTTCAGCGGCCGCTTGTTCGCGCCGGTAATGACCCGGCCACGGCGGCCGTTGTCGAACAGGGCGTCCACCGATTCCTGGAGCATACGCTTTTCGTTGCGCACGATGATGTCCGGGGCGCGCAGTTCGATGAGGCGCTTCAGACGGTTGTTCCGGTTGATGACCCGGCGGTAGAGATCGTTGAGGTCGCTCGTGGCGAACCGGCCGCCGTCGAGCGGGACGAGGGGGCGCAGTTCCGGAGGCAGAACCGGAACGACATCCATGATCATCCATTCCGGGCGCGTGCCGGATTCGATAAAAGATTCGATCAGCTTCAGGCGCTTGACGAGCTTCTTGCGCTTGGCTTCCGATGAGGTCTCATGCAGTTCCTCGTCGACCTTGATGCGATCTTCCTCAAGATTGATCTCCGAGAGCATCTTTTTCAGCGCTTCGGCACCGATCATGGCTTCGAAGTTTTCTTCGCCATACTCGTCTTGCGCGTCGTAGAATTCCTCTTCCGAAAGAAGCTGGTTTTTCTTGAGCGGCGTCATGCCGGGCTCGGTAACAACATAGGCCTCGAAATAAAGAATTTTTTCGAGATCCTTCAGCGTCAGATCCATCATCAGACCGATACGGCTCGGAAGCGATTTCAGAAACCAGATATGCGCAACCGGCGCGGCAAGCTCGATATGGCCCATGCGCTCGCGGCGTACCTTGGTCAACGTGACCTCGACGCCGCACTTTTCGCAGATGATACCCTTGTACTTCATGCGTTTGTACTTGCCGCACACGCACTCGTAGTCCTTGATCGGGCCGAAGATGCGGGCACAGAACAGGCCGTCCTTCTCCGGCTTGAAGGTCCGGTAGTTGATCGTCTCGGGTTTCTTCACCTCACCGAACGACCAGGAATGGATCTGGTCCGGGGACGCAATCGCAATGCGGATCGTGTCGAAGGATTGCGGGCCGGTCGGCTGGCCAAAGAGGTTCATCAGTTCGTTCATGTGCTCTACCTTCCTTTATCTCTCAACTCTCTCGACGTCATGCCGGCGAAAGCCGGGATGGCGAGTTTGCATTTTTCGACTCACGAGCCCGTCTGCTTCATATCGACGTTCAGGCCCAGAGCCTTCAGTTCCTTGACGAGAACGTTGAAGGACTCGGGGATGCCGACCTCGAAATTGTCTTCGCCGCGGACAATCGCCTCGTAAACTTTCGAGCGTCCCGCCACGTCGTCCGACTTGACGGTCAGCATTTCCTGCAGGGTATAGGCCGCGCCGTAGGCCTGAAGCGCCCAGACTTCCATTTCCCCGAATCGCTGGCCACCGAACTGGGCCTTGCCGCCGAGCGGCTGCTGTGTGACCAGCGAGTACGGACCGATGGAACGGGCGTGGATCTTGTCGTCGACAAGGTGGTGCAGCTTGAGCAGGTACTTGTACCCGACCGTAACTTTCCGGTGGAACTTCTCCCCGGTGCGTCCGTCGATCAGTGTCACCTGCCCCGACGTGTCGAGCCCGGCAAGTTCGAGCAGGCGGTTGATGTCTTCCTCGTGCGCGCCATCGAAAACCGGCGTGGCGAAAGGAACGCCGCCGCGCAGGTTGCCGGACATTTCAAGCAATTGCTCGTCACCGAGCTTGGAGACCTTGCCGTCGAACTCGTCCTCGCCGTAGATTTCCTTCAGGCGCCCTTTCAGCTTCTTCATCTCATCCGCGTTCGGCGCCTTGGGATCGTTGAAGCTGTCAATCATCCTGCCGATCTGCTGGCCGAGATTGACAGAGGCCCAGCCGAGGTGAGTTTCAAGAATCTGACCGACATTCATCCGCGAGGGAACACCGAGCGGATTCAGAACGAGGTCGATTGGGGTTCCATCTTCAAGATAGGGCATATCCTCGACCGGCATGATCTTGGATACAACGCCCTTGTTCCCGTGACGACCGGCCATCTTGTCGCCCGGCTGCATCTTGCGCTTCACAGCAACGAAGACCTTGACCATCTTCATAACGCCGGGCGGCAGTTCGTCGCCGCGCTGGAGCTTTTCGACCTTGTTTTCGAAACGCTCTTTCAGGGCATCGATGGCCTCGTCGAACGTGCGCGACATAGCCTCGATTTCTTCCATGACGGCCTCGTCCTGAACGGCGATCTGCCGCCACAGTCCGCGCTTGATACCGTCAAGAGCATCGCGGCTGATCTGCTCGCCCTTCTTAAGCTTGAGGTCCTTCGGCGCGCTGGCGATCTGCTGGCCGTTCAACAGGTCGAACAGGCGACCATAGAAGCCATCTTCGAGGATCTTGCGTTCGTCGTCGCGGTCCTTGGCGAGACGCTCGATTTCTTCCTGCTCGATGGACAGCGCGCGAGCATCCTTGTCGACGCCCCGGCGGTTGAAGACGCGAACCTCGACAATCGTACCGGTCACGCCCGGCGGCAGACGCAGGGACGTGTCTTTCACGTCGGCGGCCTTTTCGCCGAAGATGGCGCGCAGAAGCTTTTCTTCAGGCGTCATCGGGCTCTCGCCCTTCGGCGTCACCTTGCCGACGAGAATATCGCCCGGACCGACTTCCGCTCCGATATGGACGATCCCGGCTTCATCAAGGTGTTTGAGCGCCTCTTCCCCGACATTGGGAATGTCGCGGGTGATCTCTTCGGTGCCGAGCTTGGTATCGCGGGCCATAACCTCGAATTCCTCGAGGTGGATCGACGTGTAGACGTCGTCCCGCACGATGCGCTCGGAAATGAGGATCGAATCCTCGAAGTTGTAGCCGTTCCAGGGCATGAACGCGACGAGCACGTTACGGCCCAGCGCCAGTTCCCCGAACTGCGTCGAGGGACCGTCGGCGATGATGTCACCCTTCCTGATGATGTCGCCAACCTTCACGAGCGGCTTCTGGTTGATGCAGGTGTTCTGGTTCGAACGCTGAAACTTCGACATGCGGTAGATGTCAATGGTCGGCTGGTCGGCGCGCAGATCTTCCGTTGCGCGGATGACGATCCGCGTTGCGTCAATCTGGTCGACAACCCCCGAACGGCGGGCCGTAACAGCCGCCCCCGAATCCCTTGCCACCGTCGTTTCCATCCCCGTGCCGACGAGCGGAGCGTCAGCGCGCAGGAGCGGCACCGCCTGACGTTGCATGTTCGAGCCCATGAGCGCGCGGTTCGCGTCGTCGTTCTCAAGGAATGGAATGAGCGAAGCGGCGACCGAAACGATCTGCTTCGGCGACACGTCGATCATCGTGATGCTCTCACGCGGAGCCATGAGGTTTTCGCCAGCCTGACGGCAAGGCACGAGGTCGTTCACGAATTGTCCGTCCTCGTCGAGCTCGGCGTTGGCCTGCGCGATCGTGTACTTGGCTTCTTCCATCGCGGAAAGATAAATAACCTCGTCCGTCACCTTGCCATCGACAACGCGGCGGTACGGGCTTTCGATAAAGCCGTACTGGTTGACGCGCGCGAAGGTCGACAGCGAGTTGATCAGACCGATATTCGGCCCTTCCGGCGTCTCGATCGGGCAGATCCGGCCATAGTGGGTCGGGTGCACGTCGCGGACCTCGAAACCGGCGCGCTCGCGGGTCAGACCGCCGGGGCCGAGAGCCGAAAGGCGGCGCTTGTGGGTAATTTCCGAGAGCGGGTTCGTCTGGTCCATGAACTGGCTGAGCTGGCTCGAGCCGAAGAACTCGCGCACGCTTGCCTGAGCGGGCTTCGAGTTGATCAGATCGTGCGGCATATACGTGTCGATATCTACCGAGCTCATGCGCTCGCGGATCGCGCGCTCCATGCGGAGCAAGCCGATACGGATCTGGTTTTCCATCAGCTCGCCGACCGAACGGACCCGGCGGTTGCCGAGGTTGTCGATATCGTCGACTTCCCCGCGCCCGTCCTTGAGGCCGTGCAGATATTGCAGGATCGCCAGAATATCGTCCTTGCGCAAAACACGGACCGTGTCCTCGCATTCGAGATCAAGACGCATATTCATCTTGACGCGGCCCACTGGCGAGAGATCGTAACGCTCTGGATCGAAAAACAGCGAATTGAACAGCGCTTCAGCGCTCTCGACCGTTGGCGGCTCACCCGGACGCATGACGCGATAGATATCGATCAGCGCTTCCTCGCGTGTGTCGCACTTGTCGATCATCATCGTGTTGCGGACATAGGGGCCGACATTAAGGTGGTCGATTGCCAAAATCGGCAGCGCGTCGATGCTGGCGCCCTTCAGCGCCTCCAGATCGTCCTCGGTGATCTCATGCCCGGCTTCATAGAGAACCTGACCGGTTTCGTTGTCGAAGATGTCTTCGGCGAGATACTGGCCGATCAGTTCGTCGTCCTGAACGAGGATTTCCTTCAACCCGGCTTCCTCGATCTTGCGGATCTGGCGCGGAGTCATTTTCGTGCCTGCCTCGACCGCGACATCGCCGCTATCGGCGTTTACAAGGTCGTGCGCGAGCTTGGCGCCGCGGAAACGCTCACCGTCGAACGGCGTCTTCCAGCCCTTGTCGCCCTTCGAATAGGTGACGGTGCCGTAGAACGATTGCAGGATTTCCTCGTTGGTCATGCCCTGAACGAGAAGCGGATTGATCGTCTCGTCGTTTTCCTCGGCTTCACGTCGCGCCGCTTCGGTCGCGGCGGAATCAAGCGCGCGCAGCATCGTCGTTACGGGCAACTTGCGGCGACGGTCGATGCGGACATACATGTGGTCCTTGGCATCGAACTCGAAATCGAGCCACGAGCCGCGATAGGGGATCACGCGCGCGGCGAAGAGGTATTTGCCCGAAGCGTGCGTCTTGCCGCCGTCATGGTCGAAGAACACGCCGGGAGAGCGGTGCATTTGCGAGACGATCACGCGCTCGGTGCCGTTGACGATGAACGTGCCGTTGCGGGTCATCAGCGGCATGTCGACCATATAGACGTCCTGCTCCTTGATGTCGCGGATCGACTTGAGGCCGGTTTCCTCGTCGACGTCGAACACGGACAGGCGCAGCGTGACGCGCAGAGGCGCGGCGAAGGTCATACCGCGCTGGATGCATTCTTCAACGTCGTACTTGGGCTCTTCAAGCTCGTATTTGACGAAGTCGATCTCGGCGCGATCGGAAAAATCCTTGATCGGGAAGACGGACGAAAATACTTCCTCAAGGCCCTGGAGCTTGCGCGAATCTGCGTCGATCTCCATTTGCAGGAACTGCTCGTACGAGTTTCGCTGAACCTCGATCAGGTTTGGCATCGCAGCAACTTCGCGGATGCGCCCGAAAGAACGGCGGACCCGCTTGCGACCGGTGAAGCTTTCCACCGTGTCGACCACATCGACTATGTCATTGTTTTGCTTACGGGCTCTGGTTTTTTTTGCGGAGATCGTTTTTGCTGCACTCATCTGCCTATCCTTCACAGGGTCACTGTTCTTGCGGGTGACTTTTAGCCGAAAAAGTCACGAAACAAAGGGCCTTATAGCGGGGACGCACCTAAGCGGCCTTAAGTCACAAGTGATTTAAAGCCGCGCATGTATCATGCCTGTGCTGGAATTCCCCTGCCTGCCTGCATTCAATTCGCATTACGAAAAAACAATTCGGCGAAGGGCACTTGACGCCCATCGCCAAATTGTGATGCGTTTTAACGGAACTTGATTCTAATGTCCACACCTAAGATTCAAAAATCTAGTGTCAGGACTACTGAAGTTCAACTTCTGCACCCGCGTCCGTCAGTTTTTTCTTGAGTTCTTCAGCTTCTTCCTTCTTCACGCCTTCCTTAACCGGCTTCGGAGCGCCTTCGACGAGGTCTTTGGCTTCCTTGAGGCCGAGGCCGGTGATGGCGCGAACTTCCTTGATAACATTGATCTTGTTTGCACCAGCAGCTTTCAGAACGACGGTAAACTCGTCCTTCTCTTCAGCAGCCTCGGCAGCAGCACCCGGCATCGCCGCCATGGCGACCGGAGCAGCAGCAGCGGAAACGCCCCACTTGTCTTCGAGCATCTTGGACAGCTCAGCCGCTTCGAGAACGGTCAGAGCGGAAAGTTGGTCAACGATTTTTGCCAGATCAGCGGCCATTTTGTTTCTCCTTTTGAAAAGTCGTAATTAGTCGTTGGTTAGATTGGTTGTTAAGTCGATCAGCCCTTTTCGCCTTGCGCCTTGGTTACACCAACCATCAGCTGTGCGGGCGTTTGCAGGACGCGGGCAATCTTGGTCGCCGGGGCCACGAGAAGGCCAACCAGCCGTCCGCGAAGCTCGTCGAGAGACGGCAGCTTGGAGAGCTGTTCAACCTCTGCGGCGCTCAGCACCTTGTCGCCCATTGCGCCGCCGAGGATAACCAGCTTGGCATGATCCTTGGCAAACTCCTGGGTGACCTTTGCAGCAGCCACGGGGTCCGTGGATGTCGCAACACCGGTCGGGCCGGTAAACATTTTCGCGATTTGCTCGTACCGCGTCCCCTTGAGGGCGCGGCGGGCCAGCGTGTTCTTCGTGGTTTTGAACGAAGCGCCTCCGGCACGAAGCTTGGAGCGCAATTCCGTCACCTCGGCGACCGTCAGACCCAGATTGTGGGTGACGATAACCGCCTCACCTTGCTCGAAGCGCTGCTGGAGCTCGGTGACTTCACTTTCCTTTTGAGCGCGGCTCATTCCCATTGGCTTTACTCCTTTACGTCAGGCGCGCCTGAATTCAAAAAAAAAGATGACACCCTGCGGCATCATCCCTGACCTTCAACAAAGATAAACCTCCGCGATCGAAAGCGGTTTTTTCGGCTTATCCCTAGTCTATGCAGGCTGTTTAATCCGCGAAAACCGGACCCTGCAGTCTCGGACAGGAAAACGTGTGGGGTTCGTGTATCGGGTTTGCACCCCTGCGTCAAGCATTTTTAGTTGCGAGTTCGAGTTTTGAGTTTCGAGAACTCTTTGTCTCGCAACTCGCAACCCGAACTCGTAACTGACTTACGCAGCCTTCTGCGAACCAGAGCTGATAATTTCAGCCACGTCGATCTTGACACCCGGCCCCATGGTCGAGGACAGCGTGACCTTCTTCACATAGGTCCCTTTCGCCCCCGACGGCTTTGCCTTCTGGATCGCCTCGATGAACGCGACGATGTTTTCCTCAAGCTTCTTCGCGTCGAACGAAGCCTTGCCGACGCCGGCATGAACGATTCCGGCCTTTTCAGCGCGGAACTCGACGGCACCGCCCTTGGCCGATTCAACGGCTTTGGCAACATCCGGCGTTACCGTGCCGAGCTTCGGGTTCGGCATCAAACCGCGGGGACCGAGAATCTTCCCGACCCGGCCGACGAGCGGCATCATGTCCGGCGTGGCGATGCAGCGGTCGAAGTCCATCTGGCCGTTCTGGATCATTTCCATCAGGTCTTCGGCGCCGACAATATCCGCACCCGCCTTCTTGGCTTCCTCGGCCTTGGCGTCCTTCGCGAACACGGCCACGCGCACGGTAGCGCCGGTGCCGTTCGGAAGTTCGACCATGCCGCGCACGTTCTGGTCGGCGTGACGCGGATCGATCCCGAGATTCATGGCGATTTCAACGGTTTCGTCGAATTTACGCTGCTTCGCGGCGTCCTTGACGATCTTGACGGCGTCCGCAAGCGCGTAGGTTTTGTTGCGGTCGACCAGTTCGCGAACGGCCTGTGTTTTCTTTGCAATTTTCGTCATTGTCTCAGCCCTCCACGACTTCGACGCCCATCGAACGGGCGGAGCCTTCAATGATTTTCATTGCGGCCTCGATGTCATTCGCATTGAGGTCCGGCATTTTCGACTCGGCGATTTCCTTGACCTGCTTGAGCGTGATGCGGCCGACATAGCCTTTCCCGGCGGTGCCGGAACCCTTTTGCAGGTTGGCGGCCTTCTTGATGAAGTAGCTCGCGGGCGGGGTCTTGGTGATGAAGTCGAAGCTGCGATCCTTGTAGACCGAGATCACGACCGGGATCGGAATCCCCTTCATGTCCTGCGTGCGCTCGTTAAACGCCTTGCAGAACTCCATGATGTTGACGCCATGCTGACCCAGCGCCGGGCCGACAGGCGGAGACGGATTGGCGGAGCCGCCAGTGATCGTCAGGTTGATGTAGCCCGTAGGCTCCTTCTTCGGTTTTGCCATTTCTCTTCCTCCGTTAATGACAAGAGGTTTGTGGTCCGGCTCCGGCCATGGACTTTAAACGCCGGAAAACCTCCCACATACAATGGCGGGATATTTACAGATGCGCTCCGGATTTATCAAGATTTATTTGGCATCCAGCGAAAAGGCGTCATCGAGACGCGCCAGCAGTTCCGCTTCTTTTTCCTTCCATCGGGATTCTTCCCAGATCTGGACATGATCGCCAAAATCGAGAAAGACGACGCCGCCTTCTCGCGGAATTCCGGCCCGCTGCGCGAACTCGGCGCTTAAAGTAAGCCGGCCCTTCCCGTCGATGTTCCACCCTTTACACAGCGGGCCGAAGGAGGATGCGTCAACGCCCGTTCTTTCCGCTATGTTATCGGGCGCAGCAATGACGATTGCGTGACTTGCCGCGCAAACGAGAAATTCATCCCCCACCTTCCCGGCAAGGACGGGTGGAACCTGCATACGATATTTCTGGATCCTTCGGGGATATTTTTTATCGGGTTGCATGGGCTCCCTATAAGGTACGTTCAGTAAATCCGGAAACCCTGCCGCCTGGCCGCCTGTCTTCGTAGAACGGATGATGCGCAAGATCGGTCGTTATGCCGGGAACGCGCCGCCATTTGTCCAGCCGCTTTTTCAGAACGTCCGGCCAGATTCCCGGAGCGGGACGATAGAGCCGTTCTTTCGCATGTTCCTCGAACAGAGGGTGGGCCATCACCCTCAAGGTCTTCCCCCCGGACGGTCCGGAATCGAGAACAGCAAACACCGCGGCAATCGGCGCCTCATTACGGCACATGATTTCCCTCCGGATATCCAGCGGTTCGTTCGTCAGGATAAGTTCGCAGGTCTTTCCGAATTTTTCAAAAGAGATTCTGTAATTTTTATGGCTGCTTGTGGGGAGGAGGTCGATGTGCAAATTCCAGAGCATGCGAGCTTCGCAATAGTACCCCACGGCGTCCGGTCGCCTGTCGGAATGCCGGTATGCCTCGAAATCCCCGAAATTCGCCAAAGCGTCCATATCGGACGGTTCCGGCATCTGCTCCCCGTGCAGGATTTCAAGATAAGGAAGGTACAGGGAACTTCCCCGCAGGATAATGTTCTCGAAACCCATGTTTTTGCTAAGGAAACGGGCATATTTATGATGCGCATCCGAAAGAGGAAAGTCTTTCAGGACAACGGGCTCCTCCTGCCTCCCATAACCCTGACCAATAAATTGATCGGCAAGCGCGCCCAACTTCATGACCCTTATTATACGTAACGCTGGCACTTTGGCACATTTCGAACGCAAACACAAGAAAACCCCTGCACGTCCGACGCACAGGGGTTTTGAATGGCGACAAGAGCCGCACGTATATCAGATTTTCTCCACCTGCCCGTATTCCAGTTCGACCGGCGTGGAGCGACCGAAGATGGAGACGGAGACCTTGAGGCGACCCTTGTCCTCGTCGACCTCCTCGACGAAACCGTTGAAGCTGGCAAAAGGACCGTCCGTGACCTTGACTTCTTCTCCAATGTCGTAGGTGATGGACGGACGCGGACGCTCGACGCCTTCCTGAATGGCCTGCAGGATATGCTGGGCCTCTTTTTCGCTGATCGGCGATGGCTTGTTGCCGGCACCGAGGAAGCCGGTGACCTTCGGCGTATTCTTCACGAGGTGCCAGACTTCGTCGTCAAGCTCGAGCTTGGCAAGAACGTAGCCCGGAAAGAATTTGCGCTCCGTGTTGACCTTCTGGCCGCGGCGCACCTCGACAACCTCCTCGGTCGGCACGAGGATTTCCTCGACCTTGTCGCCCAGCCCCTGCTTGTTCGCCTTGTCCTTCAGCGCCTCGGCAACCTTGCCCTCGAAGCCGGAATAGACGTGCAGCACATACCAACGCTTTGCCATTTTTCAAATCCTGTCTCTTGATAAACTGCCTCGATAAATCGTCCTGCCCTAGTTGCCGATGCCGAGAAGAAGACGCACGACGAACGCCATCACCTGATCGGCAAAGAACAGAAAAATCGCGGCGATTGTGACCATAATGAACACGGCGATCGTGCTGACGGTTGTTTCCTTGCGCGACGGCCACGTCACCTTCTTCATTTCGTTGCGCACCTGATGCAGATATTCGACCGGTCCTGTCTTTGCCATGTCCTCGTTCCTTTTTGATCGCTTCCACAAAAGGTTCGTGTCGTCGCGGACCCCGCGGGAGAAATTTCGACACGTTTTCATGGGAATGCATCTTCTTAGCGCAAAGTGAATCCTGATGCCAGAAAAATCGACACCAACTTTCAATTCTGCCCGCCTGGAACAGCAAACTTCGAAACCCGTTGGCAGAATGGCCGGATATCGGAACACTGATACACCAAAAAGCAAGGAGATCGGAGGACGAAATGAACAAAAAAATCCTGCCTGTCATGGCTGGCATCGCCGCCCTCGGGGGACTTTTCGCCGCACGTCGCAAGAAAAACCACAACAAATGAGAAAGGCCCTGCGGGGCCTTTTTTTCTTCGGTATCTTCTCATTCTGTATCTTTCCATGGAAAAATCCCAGCCCGCGCAACCCGCTTAAGTGCATAAGGGCACACGAAAAAAAAGGATTGTCTTGCGTTCGCCTTCGGTTTCGTGCAAGGAAAAGGCCCAAAAGTGAGAGAAGCTATGGCAGCAGCCATGGACTTTCTTTCGGGTTGCGTCTTTTTTTTCTTGCTATATAAGTCAGGCCGATTAAAAAAGCGCCTGTCAAAGAAAAAGGCGCGCACAGATCTTACGGAAGCGTGCGCATTGTCGGATGGGCTATAGGGAAGAGGTACCGGATGTCACAAAATCTTGTGAGCTACAACAACATTACCGAGATCAGCGGCGATATCCTGAAAGTGCGCGTCCCGGATACAATGGATGCACCCGTCACCTGTAACGGAGAGCTCGCGCTCGTTGAAGACGCCGGAAACCAGTCTCTGGCCCAGGTAATCCGGCTCGAAGGCGAGACAGTGTCGCTGCAGGTCTTCCGGGGAACCAAGGGCATCTCCAGTCAGGCCGAAGTCCGCTTCCTCGGCAAATTCATGGACACGATTTTCTCCGGCAACATCTTTGGCCGGATTTTTAATGGCGCGGGCGTGCCGATCGACGCTGGCGCCAATCTGGACAGCGACCCGCGCACGCCCATCGGCACACCGACCGTCAACCCGGTGCGGCGCATTCTGCCGACCCGGATGGTCCGGACCGACATCCCGATGATCGACATGTTCAACACACTGGTCGAGAGCCAGAAGATGCCGATCTTCTCGGTGGCGGGCGAGCCGTTCAACCAGCTCATGGCCCGCATCGCCGTCAACACCGACGCCGACGTCGTGGTCTTCGGCGGAATCGGGCTGATCTTCGACGATTATCACTATTTCAAGCAGACCTTCGAGGACGCGGGCGTGTTCGGCCGGACTGTCATGTTCGTCCACCAGGCGTCCGACCCGGTCGTCGAGGCCGTTCTTGTGCCGGACATGGCCCTCGCGGTCGCGGAAAAGCTGGCGACGGAAGAGAACAAGCGCGTGCTCGTTCTGCTGACCGACATGACCGCCTTCGCGGACGCGCTGAAGGAAATCGGGGTTTCGCTGGAGCGGATCCCCGCAAACCGCGGCTATATGGGCGACCTGTATTCCCAGCTCGCCCGCCGCTACGAGAAGGCCTGCCAGTACAAGGGCGCCGGTTCGGTGACACTGCTGACCGTGACCACCATGCCCGGCAACGATGTGACGCACCCGATCCCCGACAATACTGGCTACATCACCGAGGGCCAGTTCTACCTGCACGGCGGGGTGATCGATCCGTTCGGTTCGCTCTCCCGTCTGAAGCAATTCGTGGTCGGCGACAGAACCCGCGAGGACCATGGCGCGCTGATGAACACGATGATCCGCCTGTATTCGGGCGCGCGCGATGCTGAACAGAAAAAGGCGATGGCGTTCGAACTCACCGACTACGACCACCGCCTGCTACGCTACGGCGAACTGTTCAAGAGCCGCTTCATGGACATCAACGTCGCCATGCCTTTGGAACAATGCCTCGATCTCGCGTGGCAGACGCTGGCCGAATGTTTCGAGCCGGACGAGCTGCTGATGAAGGAAAACCTCATCAAGATGTATTTTCCCAAGGACGTTAAAAAGGCAGCCTGATTAATCGCGTAACAGACACAAAACAATGGCATCCACGCTTAACAAAAGTGCGCTGAACCAGAAGAACAAGCAGCTCAAGCTGTACAAGCGCTTTTTGCCGACGCTGGAAATGAAGCGTCAGCAGCTTCTTGTCGAAAAGGCGCGAGAAGCCACGCAAATTGAAAAACTTATTGCCGACTACGAGGCACTCAGCGGCGATATCGGCGAACAGATCCCGATGGTGGGTGACCGGAAGCTCAAGCTCGACGGCCTGATCCGGCTGGAAAAAGTCGATATCGGCGAGCAGAACGTGCTTGGCACCCGCCTCCCGGTTCTGCGTGACTTTGACCTCGTTCAGCAGGAATACAGCTGGTTCGCCCAGCCGCAATGGATCGACATTCTCGTTTACAAGCTTAAGGACCTCGTCCGGCTGCGTCTGCAAAGACAGGTGGCGGAAGAACGGCTGCGCCTTCTGGAGATTGCCGTGCGCAAGGTTACCCAAAGGGTCAACCTGTTCGACAAGGTCCTGATCCCCGAAACGCAGGCGGACATCAAGAAGATCAAAATCTATCTGGCGGACGAGGAACGCGCGGGAATCGTGCGGGCCAAGCTCGCAAAGAGCAGAGGGCAGGCGGAAGCGGCATGAGTATCGTCAAGCTGAAAAAAGTCGACATGGTGGCGTTGCGCGAGGACCGCGCGGCGCTCCTTCAGTCTCTGCAGGACATCGGTCGGGTCCACGTCGTACCGTTACGCCCGGACGAGGCCGGTATGTTTGACCGGACAGTCAGCGCAGATACGCTCAAGGCCTGGTCCTATATTTCCCGCTCCAAGGGAAAGCGAAAACATCAGGTTCGGGACGAAAGCCTTTTCGACGAAAAGCAGGTAACGACCGAGGCCCTTGCCAACCAGGAAAAGCTGCTGGCCATCCGCGACCGGATAGCCTTCCTGCGAAACCGGATCAAGGAAGTCAAGCCATGGGGCGATTTCACCATGCCTCCCCCGGAGGAACTGGCAGGCCTGCGCCTTTGGTTTTACAAGGTACCCCACGGCAAAAGGAAGGCTTTTACAAAGGCTGGCTACTGTCATGAAGTGGTCCATACCTGCAAGAAATACGCCTATGTGGTGATTGTCGCCAAAGACGAGCCGCGGAACCGCGATCTTCCGGTGCAGCGTGCCACAATCGGCCGCAAGCCGCTTTCAGAGCTATACCGGGATTTGGAACAGGCCAAGGTCGAACTGGACATGCTGGAAGCGGAGCGGCAGAGCCTCACACGCTGGGCATACCTTCTGCAAAAAACCATCGCCCGGCACCAGGACGATGCCGCGCGCACGAGGGTCGAACGGGAAAGCTATGCCGACGATCAGCTCTTCGCGCTGCGTGCGTGGGCTGCCGCCGATCAGGTTAAAGAATTGAAATCCCTGACCGACCGGTTCGACATGATGATGGAAATCAGCGAACCGGAACCGGAAGATACACCGCCAACGCTGTTAAAGAATACGGAATTTTGGGCGCCGGGCGAAGATCTGGTCAATTTCTATCAGACTCCGGCCTATCGAAGCTGGGATCCCTCTTCGATCCTGCTGTTTAGCTTCGCGATTTTCTTTGCGTTGATCGTTTCGGACGCCGGCTATGCGCTCTTGCTGGCGCTGGCGGTCATTCTGTTCTGGCGCAAGCTGGGCCGTTCGAAGACCGGTCTGCGGGTTCGCCGGATAGGAATCCTGCTTTCGATTTCCTCGGCAGTATACGGGGTTCTGATCGGAAGCTATTTCGGGCTCGAGCCACCGACCCCGGCTCTGAAGCGGCTTGATATTCTTGATATGAACGACTATACGGCGATGCAAAATCTGACGATCTCCATCGGGATTATCCACGTCATGGTCGCCAATTTGGTACATGCCTGGCAGTTACGCGGCACGTGGAACATGCTTTCGCCCTTTGGCTGGCTTGTTACGCTGCTCGGCGCGTCATTGATCTGGGCCGGTTTCGGGGACCGGACCGGCGACATCTACCAGACCGGGATCGCCACTCTGGCTGGCGGCCTCACACTGGTCTTTCTCTTCACCAGCCAGCGCAGGATCGAAAATCTGAAATCCCTGCTGATGCGGATGGCGGACGGCTTTCTTGCACTGACCGGCGTATCCAAGGCATTCGGCGACGTTCTGAGCTATCTGCGTCTGTTCGCGCTCGGTCTCGCGAGCGCGGCGCTAGCACTGACCTTCAACGATCTGGCCGGGCAGGTGCGGGTGGCCGTGCCTGAGTTCGGTGCCGTACTGGCGATCGTCATTCTGGTTCTCGGCCACGGCCTCAACTTCCTGCTGGCGCTCGTCAGCGGCGTCATTCACGGGCTGAGGCTGAACATGATCGAGTTCTTCGGCTGGAGTCTGCGTGACGAAGGCAAGCCATTCATAACGTTCGAAAAAAAGGAGAAGTACGTCAATGGATAGTATTATGATGATTCTCGGCTGGACCGGGATTTTCGGGCCGATGGCGCTCGGAGCGATCGGCAGTATCATCGGCTGTTCGATCGCCGGTCACGCCGCGATCGGCGCGCTGAGCGATGTCGACGGCGGGTACGGCCGTTTCATGGGTCTGGCGGCCATGGCCTCCTCCCAGACGATTTACGGGATTGTGGTCATGTTCACGCTGAACCGTGAAGTCACCCCGGAAAATGCGCCGGCGCTTTTCGCGATCGGCATGCTGACGGCGGTTGCGCTTTTGCTGAGCGCCATGCGTCAGGGCCAGTGCTGCGCGGCCGCGATCAATGTCGCCAAGAACAAGCCGGAAGTGTTCGGTATCTCCGTGGCTCCGGCCGCGATCGTCGAAGGCTTCGCCGTGTTCGCCTTCATCTTCGCCCTGGTCATCAGCGCCGGCATTTGATAGTGCCGGCCAAATTAACTTAAGGATGGTTCGCTATGACAACTGACAATGAGGCCCAAATCGCTCCCGCCGAAGGGTCCGACGCCGTGGCCTACGGTGTGGGCCGACTGGTAAGCCGCCTGCGCGAGGACGGCATCGAGCAGGGCCGAAAGGAAGCACACCTGATCGTCGAACAGGCCGAACGGGAAGCGCAGGAAATTCTTGCGAGCGCCCGCAAGCAGGCAGAAGCAACGATCGCGGACGCCGAACAGGAATCGGCCCGCCTGCGTCAGGCCGCCGAGGATTCGGTTCGGGTTGCGGTCAGGGATGCGCTTTTGTCGGTCAAGGAACAGCTTGGGCAGTCGTTCGCCAACCTGCTGCGTACTGAAATTACGCAGGAGTTGAACGGCGGACCAACGCTGCAGAACCTGATCGTTGCAGTGGCTGGCAAGGCAACCGAGGCGGCGAGGATTGGCAAGGACGACAAGCTTACCATCGGCCTGCCATCGCAGCCTGTCACGCTTGAGCAGTTGCGCAAAAACACAGAGAAGGCCGAAGAAGGCACGCTGGCGTACTTCGTAGCGGAAAAGGCCGCGAAGATGCTGCGGGACGGCGTCGATCTGCAGCTTCGCCCGGACCGCCGCGCCGGTATCCGCGTGCGGGCCGACCAGCGCGGGCTGGAACTGGCGCTGACGGACGAGGACATCGCCGACCTGCTGCTGGCTCACCTCCAGCCGCGGTTCCGGGCCCTCGTTGAAGGTCTGATCAGGAGCTAGTCCGAAAGGCGAAAAGATCCCATGTCTTCAACGCATTCGAACATATACGTCTTTTTCCTGAGCGTTCTGCCGGTCTTCACGGGGGTGGACAAGTACACGTCACTGCCCTTCACATCCGAAGATCTGGCGAAGTGCCTTGAGATGCTTTCGGAGGAAGACCGGGAACAGATCGCCAAAGCCCGCTGGCTGATCCGGCTGCGTCATGGTGATGAGGAAGAGCAGGTTCTGCTCGGCAAAATGCGCCGGACGCTGGATGAGATCGACGACCGGGTTTTAAGGGAGGTCCTGCTCGAAATTCTCGAGAAGAGGACCGCCATGGCGCTGCTTCGTCGGCGCAGTGCGGGGAAAGACTGCCCCGGTCCGCAGGAAGATTTCGGTTTTGGCGACGCCGCCATTCAGGGGCGGTTCAACTGGTCACAGCCCTATCTGGGGCTGGAATACCGGGAACCGTGGATCGTTCGGGCCAGACGGCTTTTCGACCTTCGGGAAGCGAAGGAACTCGAGAAACTGATGCTGCGAAACAGCTGGAACATCATTACAAGAGCGCGAAGCGGCCAGATATATAGCCGGACCGATGTTTTTCTTTACGTTCTGCAATGGGAGTTGATTCGCCGCTTCTGCGCTCACGACGCGTCCGTGGCCGCCAGCAGGGTGCAGGCGCTGGTCGAGGAAACCGTTATGGCCGGAGCCGGGAAACTGTTCGAAGGCGGAGCCACCTGAAATAAAAACTGACGACAAAAGTTGAAGAAGGATAACGACATGGAAAAGGCACAGCAGGTAGCAAGAGTGGTGGCGGTCAACGATGATGTTCTGTCCATCGAAACCACAGGCATTCGCGGCTTGATGAAAAACGAAGTCGTTTACGTTTGCTCGAAGGATACACGAGGCGAAACGGTGAAGCTGAAAGCCGAAATTCTGCGGGTCAAAGGAAACCGCGCCGACATTCAGGTTTACGAAGACACCCGCGGCGTGGCCGTCGGCGACCCGATCGAAGGCAGCGGCGAGATGCTGTCCATCGCCCTCGGGCCCGGCCTTCTCGGACAGGTTTACGACGGGCTGCAAAACCCGCTGCACAATATTGCCGATGCGCACGGATTCTTCCTGCCGCGCGGCGTGACCTACCCTGCCACAGATCCGGCGAAAAAGTGGGCTTTCACACCCACCCGCAAGGTCGGCGACAAGGTACAGGCGGGGGATGTCCTGGGCACCGTGCCGGAAGGACGCTACACGATTAAAATCATGGCCCCGTTCAATCTGCGCGGCGAAGCCAAGGTCAGCTGGATACAGGAGGGAACTTTTACACCGGATACGGTCGTCGCCCGCCTCGAGACGCACGACGAGACCAAAGACATTACAATGATCCAGACCTGGCCGGTGCGGCGTCCCATTCCAGCCCGGATGCTTGAGCAGTACAAGACCGAGCGCCTGTTCCCGGAAACACCTCTGATGACGGGCCAGCGGATCGTCGACACCTTCTTCCCTGTCGCGGAGGGCGGGACTGCTTGCGTGCCCGGACCTTTTGGCGCGGGGAAGACCGTGTTGCAACATTTGCTGGCGAAGTACGCAGCGGTCGATATCGTGATTGTAGTCGCTTGCGGCGAACGGGCCGGCGAAGTTGTGGAAACTATCGTTGAGTTTCCGGAGCTTAAAGATCCTCAGACCGAAGGCAGCCTGATGGACCGGACCATCATTATCTGTAATACATCCTCAATGCCGGTGGCTGCCCGGGAGGCCTCGATCTATACGGGCCTGACCCTCGGCGAGTTTTACCGCCAAATGGGATACCGGGTTCTGGTTCTGGCCGATTCAACCTCGCGCTGGGCGCAGGCGCTCCGCGAGACCTCGGGCCGCCTTGAAGAGATCCCGGGCGAAGAGGCGTTCCCGGCCTATCTTGATTCGTCCATCCGCGGCCTTTACGAGCGGGCAGGCAAGTTCCGCAACAACGATGGCAGCGAAGGCAGCCTGAGCATCGTCGGCGCGGTTTCTCCGGCAGGCGGCAACTTCGAGGAGCCGGTGACGCAGGCGACCCTGCGGACGGTCAAGTGCTTCCTCGGCCTTAGCTACGACCGGGCCTACAAGCGCTTTTTCCCGGCCATCGATCCGCTGATTTCCTGGTCGCGCTATCATGGCCAGTTGTCGAAGTGGTATGACTCCAATCTCGCCAAAGGCTGGTCGGACAAAGTGGCGGCAGCCCAGTCCCTGCTCGATCAGGGTGACAAGATCGGGAAGATGATGCAGGTCACCGGCGAGGAAGGCATTTCCACCGAAGACTTCGTTGTGTTCCAGAAAGCGTTGTTCGTGGATATGGTCTTCCTGCAACAGGACGCCTTCGACAAGGTCGACGTCGCCTGCCCGATGCAGCGCCAGAAAGAGAGCTTCATGCTACTCAGCGAACTGGTGGAAGAGGATTACAGCTTCCCGGACAAGGAGACCGCGCGCCGTTTCTTTACCAGGCTTACCGGTCTGTACAAGAATCTGAACTACGCCGTGCACGGGAGCGCCGAGTACCACCAGTATATGGATGAAATCAAGTCCCTCGCCGCCGAGCATCTGGCGAAAGGCCTGCCGGAAGCGGCATAATGTATGAAAGGGCGCGCGGTAATGCTGCGCGCCCAACTTCTGGCGTTTCGATGTCGCTTGTCGATTAAAAATATTAATAATTGTCATCAAACCTATTCAATACGTTCTTTCCACCATCGGCGGCGATTTTGGGTAGCGCACGGTTGGTAACTATGGACAGGAACACGGATTACAGTTGCCGGGTGCACTTCCCGGAAAAGACCACATGCCTTCATCCAACACACTCAATCTATTAAATAAACTCGTATCGGACCGGCTTGGCGATGGCGGCCTGCGCCCTATGTTCGTTTGAAACACCATCGGGGAGGAGTCGTTTTGGTCCTGGCACAATGCAGAAAGACCACCATCCTTATTGACCAGCAGGCGGAAGCTTCCCCGGAAGCAGCTTCGTATGTCGCGCGTGCCCTCCTCGGAGGGGTTCGATGAACCTGACGCGTTTGCGTCTCCCGGCTCACCTGCCGGTAAGCCCCCTCGCAGCATGGGTGGGAGCGGCCATTTCCTTTTTCTTTCTGGTGCTGCTCCTCGGGTTCCTGCCAGCCGTTGCCAGGGACGGAGAGGTTATTCGTCTGGCCATCGAGTGGATTCCGGCGCTCGGCATCGACCTGTCGTTCCGGATCGACGGTTTGTCCCTTCTATTCGGCCTCGTCATCAGCTTTGTGGGTTTGCTGATTTTCGTCTATTCGTCCGCCTATTTCAGAGGCGACCCGGAAGCCACCCGCATCCTGATCGTGCTGGTCGCCTTCATGCTGGCGATGCTGGGGCTCGTCCTCGCCGATCATCTGATCGCATTGTTCGTGTTCTGGGAGTTGACGACCATCACGAGCTTCATCCTGATCGGCACGCGACACGAAGACGCGTTGGCGCGGCGCAACGCGCTGCAGGCAATCCTGGTCACGGCAGGCGGAGGTCTTTGCCTGATGGCGGCGATTATCCTTCTGGGCGAGGCCGCAGGCAGTTATCAGCTTTCGGAAATCATCACCCGAGACCTGACGGATCATCCGCATTACAGCGCCATTCTCACGCTTGTCCTGCTCGGGTGTTTGACGAAGTCCGCCCTGTTTCCGTTCCATTTCTGGCTGCCCAACGCCATGGCGGCCCCGACGCCGATCAGCGCCTACCTTCATTCCGCAACGATGGTCAAGGCCGGCCTGTACCTGCTCGCACGCCTGCACCCGTCGCTCGCGGGCACGGACCTTTGGTTCTGGTCCCTTGCCGTGACGGGAGGAATCACGGCTGTATGGTCATCCATTCAGGCGCTGAAGCAAAGGGATCTGAAGCTGATGCTCGCCTATACGACCGTCATGGCGCTCGGCACAATCGCCCTTTTCCTCGCGGCGGACAGCGGCAAAGCGCTGATGGCGGCGCTCGTATTCCTGCTCGTGCACGCGCTATACAAGGCGGCCCTCTTCATGGTCGTCGGCAATCTCGACAAGGCAGCGGGGAGCCGGGACTGGAGCGTTCTCAAGGGGTTGCGTCGCTTTATGCCATGGACCTTCGCCGCAGCCGTGCTGGCAGCGCTCTCGATGGCCGGCGTTCCGCCGTTCTTCGGGTTCATCGGCAAGGAAATACTGATCGCGGCCAGCCTCGCGGTTCCGGCAGGCACCTTCTGGTTTACCGGCGCGGTCGTTGTTTCGGCTGCTCTCATGGCCGGAGTCGCATTCTTCCTGATGACCTCCCCGTTTTTTGGCGACCGGGCGACGCCGCCTAAAAAGCGGCTGTCCGCGGCGATGGTCGTGCCGCCGCTTCTGCTGGCCGCTCTCGGCCTGATCGCAGGGCCCTTTGCCTCGTTCCTTCCGATAACCCCGCTTCTGCAAAGCGCGGCGTTGAGCCTGTCAAGGGAAGCGCCGACGATTGAACTGACGCTCTGGCACGGGTTTGGCCCGGTCCTGTATATCTCGATCGGCATTCTCCTTGCCGGAGCCGCCCTTGCCCGCTTCTTCGTCCCCGTGCACAGGGTTCTGTACCATTCGCCCGGGAAACTTTCCCTGACCGCCGACCGTGTTTACGACGGCATTCTCCACGGTCTGCTGTCGCTTGCGGAAGTTCTGACGCTCGTCCTGCAAAACGGTCGCCAGCGCTTTTACGTTATGACGATTTTCTCGACCCTCGTTGGGCTGATCGGCCTCACGGCGCTAAACCGTTCATTTCTGCCGCCCGCCCTGCTGGGCGGCATCGAGGGAATTCCGCTTTATCAGTGGATTTTGTGTGCTTTTATCGCCCTGTCGGTCCTTCTGATCGTCTTCAGCCATTCCCGCATGCTGGCGATCTGCGCGCTCGGGACGGCGGGGACGGGGATTGCGCTATTCTTCGTCATTTTCAGCGCGCCGGATGTGGCGATGACCCAGTTCATGACCGAGATTCTCGTCGTCATTATCCTGACTCTCGTCACGTTGCGCCTTCCGGTGTTCCACAACTACGCGCCGGGATTCGGCGCCGGTCGCATAAGGGACGCCGCGATTGCCATCGCAAGCGGCGTATGCGTCAGCGCCCTGATGCTCAGCATGGTGCACGAACCCGTCGATCTCAGCGTCAGCGACTATTACGGCGCGAACAGCTATACGGAGGCCAAGGGTCGCAACATCGTCAACGTTATCCTCGTCGATTTTCGTGCCATGGATACGCTTGGCGAAATCGTCGTCGTCGCGATTGCGGGTCTCGCCTGCCACGCGCTTATCAAACTGCGGCGATACAGCCGCGGCCAGCGTTTCGACGCGAGGAACCTGCCATGAACTCGACAATCCTGAAAGCCGCAACACGGATCCTGATGGCGCTTATCCTGATTTTCGCGATTTACATGCTGTTGCGCGGTCACGACGACCCCGGCGGGGGGTTCATTGGCGCGCTCATCACGTCGGCGGCGTTCGTCCTGTACAAATTCGCCTATGGCTCCGAGGAAACGCGGAAAATTATGGTTCTCGACTCCCGGGGAATCAGCATGCTGGGGATCGGCTGCGCCATCGCTGCAGGGCTGATGTCCCTCTTCACGGGCAAGACGTTCCTGACAGGACTTTGGCTGCCCGCCTACGTCGAAGGACGCATTCCCCTGCCGGTCAGCACAGTGCTTCTGTTTGACATCGGCGTCTATCTGGCTGTGACTGGAGCGGTTCTGACAATCGTTCTGGCGCTGGAGGAGGATCGCTGATGGAAGTCGTTCTGTGCATCCTTACCGGCCTGATCGTTGCCTGCGCGATCTACCTGATGCTCGACCGCAACCTTGTCAAGTTCCTGTTCGGGCTGGTCCTGATGTCGAACGCCGCCAATCTGATCCTTTTCAGCGCCGGTCGCCTGACCTTGAACAGCCCGGCCTTCATCGAGGCCGGTGAGACCCTGCCACCGGAACACGTCGCGAACGCCCTGCCGCAAGCCCTGATACTCACGGCGATCGTCATCAGCTTCGGCCTTCTCGCTTTTTCCCTCGTCCTTTCGTACCGCGCCTATCAGGAAATAGGCAGCGTCGACATGGACGAACTCGGCGGAAATACGTCGCTGTCGCTGGACGCGGATACCGACGAAAGAGCCGTAAACAACACTATTCGGGCTGAACTCTAAATGGACGACTGGCTGATACTGATCCCTGTTCTGCTCCCGCTATCCACTGCGATCCTGGCTGCGGTTCTGCCAAAATCGCGTGCGGTTCAGGCGGGATTGTCCGTTGCAGCGACGGCGCTGCTCGTCTTCGTGTCTCTGGCGATTTTTGCAAAGGCCGCTGGTGGAACCATCCTGACCGTCAGTCTTGGCAGCTGGCCTGCACCTTTCGGCATCGTCATGGTCGCCGACCTGCTGTCCGCTGTCATGCTTTGCATCACGTCGATCATTGCGCTCGCGACAGCCGTCTATGCGATCGCGGACATTGACCGCGAGCGCTTGCATTTCGGTTTCCACTCGTTCCTGCAGTTCCTTCTGTGCGGCATTTGCGGCGCGTTCCTGACGGGAGATCTGTTTAACCTGTACGTATGGTTCGAAGTGATGCTGATTTCGTCCTTCGCCCTTCTCTCTCTCGGCGGAGGGAAGCGCCAGCTCTACGGGACCATCAAGTATATCGCTCTGAACCTGATCTCCACCCTTCTTCTGCTCAGTGCCATCGGGCTTCTGTATGGCATGACGGGTCATCTCAATCTTGCAAGCCTCGCCGTTGCGGTGCCGCAGGTCGAAAACGCCAATCTCGTCACCGCCACGGCCATCCTGTTCCTGATCGCCTTTGGCATCAAGGCTGCGGTCTTTCCGCTGTTTTTCTGGCTCCCGGCCAGCTATCACATGCCGCCCGTCACCGTCTCCGCCATTTTCGCCGGGCTTCTGACCAAGGTGGGCGTCTATGCGCTCTACCGGGTTTTTTCTCTCCTTTTCACGCATGACGTGGAATGGACGCATACGATCCTGCTGTGGGTTGCCGGGTTGACGATGGTGACAGGTGTTCTGGGTGCCGCCGTGCAACAAAATATCCGCCGCATCCTGTCCTTCCATATCATCTCGCAGATCGGATACATGATAATGGGGCTGGCGCTGTTCACAAAGGCCGCGATTCTCGGGGGGGTATTTTATACGATCCACCACATCATCGTGAAGGCGAACCTGTTCTTTATCGGCGGCATCGTCGAGCGTCGGACAGGTAATCCCTTCGTCCGGAACATGGGTGGTCTTTACCGTGTCGCGCCATGGTTCTCACTTCTGTTTCTCGTTCCCGCCCTTTCTCTGGCCGGCATTCCGCCCCTGTCAGGGTTCTGGGCAAAATTTCTCGTCATAAGGGCCGGTCTGGACGAGCAGGCCTGGCTCATCGTCGCCGCAGCCCTGTTCACGGGACTTATGACGATCTACTCCATGCTCAAGATATGGAACGAAGCCTTCTGGAAGAGGAACCCGGAGCGACCGGACGCTTCCTTGTTCGATGCACCGCCCCATGGCAGCCATGGCGCGCCTCCTCTAAGCCGTGCCGCTCAGTTTTGCCTTCTCGCCCCATGTGCGCTCCTCGCCGCCCTCACGATCTGGATCGGACTATGGCCGCAGCCTTTCCTGGCCGTTGCGGACCAGATTGCCGACCAGTTGATGAACAACGAGGCCTACGTTCAGGCGGTTTTGCATTCACGGCAATCCCCTCTCGTGGAGACGATGCGATGAAGGGAGCCTATTCGACAGCACATCTTTTCTCGCTTAACATCATGCTGATGCTGGCCTGGAGCGCGCTTGCGGGCGGCTTTTCGACGTTTAACCTGTTCGTCGGGTTTGCTCTCGGCTGGGTGGTTTTGTGGTTTATTCAGCCGCTCTACGGACGCGGGAACAAGTACTTTAAGAAGCCGTGGCAAATCGGCGCGCTTCTTGCCTTGTTCCTCTACGATCTGATCCTCTCCAGTTTTCGAGTTGCGTGGGAAATTCTTGCCATACGGTCTTTCGCAAAGCCGGGATTCATTGCCGTTCCCCTGGACGTTCGTTCCGACATGCAGATCCTGTTGCTTGCCAATTTCATTTCGCTGACGCCGGGATCGCTGACGCTCGACATCTCGGAGGATCGCAGAACGCTCTACCTTCACACAATGTTCGCGAGCGACCCGGACAAGGTCCGGTCGGATATCAAGAACGGCATTGAAAAGCGGATTCTGGAGATTACGGGATGATTGAATCGGGTTCGGAGATTGTAGGCGGCGGGCTTCTGATCGCCGGATTCTTGTTGTTTGGCGGCGCTGCGTGCGGACTGTTGCGCCTCTTGCGGGGCCCCTATCTTGTCGACCGGGTTGTCGCGCTCGATTTCCTGAGTTTCGTCGCGGTCGCCTTCATCTGTTTTATGGCGATCGTATTCCGGCAGGAGCGCTATCTGGATGTCGCCATCATTCTTGCCCTGCTCGCTTTTTTGGCAACGGTCGCCTTCGCTCGCTACACCGAACGACGCAAGGAACAGGGCGCAGGACTGGAGGAACTTGATGACTGAAAGCGGGCTAGAGTGGGTAATCGCTTCCTGCCTTGTGGCAGGCAGCTTTTTTGTTTTCGTCGCGGGACTCGGGATTTTAAGGATGCCAGATACGCTGATCCGGATGCACGCCTCAACCAAGGCCGGGACGCTTGGCCTCGGACTTGTTCTTATCGCGCTTATGCTGTCGTTTGCGGAACCCGCTGTCACCGCCCGGGGGACGGCGGCGATTATCTTTGTCCTCATTACAGCTCCCGTGGCCGCGCACATGATCGGTCGGGCGGCCTACCGGACCGGAACGCCCCTGTGGGACAAAACACTTCGGGACGAGCTGCCTGAAGATTAGCGCCGTCAGGCAACCTGGGGAAACGGAGGCTGGCCGGAACGGCTAAAAGACAAGTTATGCTCTTCCTTCCCCGCCCGGGCCGTTCGAACCGCAAAGCTCTGATCGCGCAAATCAGCCTGCAGGGTAGCCGTATGCTCACCGCTGCGCCAGATCATCTCCAGCAAATGCGGCTCGGTCTCGCCGATGATCAATTCGCCGCCAAACGCCGGAAAATTATTCCGCAGCCGAATAAGGTCGAGCTGGTGCCGGACGACAGGCCATTGCAGACGCTCCTCGACATCGGCAAGGGTAAGGCTCGACCGGTTGATTTCCCGCCCCCCGCCTGCGCCGCCCTTGTCGACAGCGTCATAATCGTTTCTCCCGGCGAACAGGTCGAGATACCAGATCTGCGGCGTACCCGGCATGAAAAGCTGGATTGCTCTCGCCAGAAGCAAACGCTGGTCGTCCTCGCCAAGAGCGCTGAAAAAGGTGGCGTTGACCTGATAGTAGGAAATTTTCTTGCCGTCGACCGAAAAGATATCCTTGAGCTTGCCGCCGCGTTCGACGATCCGGTCTATGACAGCTTCGATTTCCGCGTCAGTCAGCAGTTCCCTGCCCGCGGCGCCACCGTCGCCCTTGAGGTCGAGAACCGGAATCCCGTCATGACAGCCGAGCATATTGACGGTCCTGATACCCTTTTCCTGAATTTCCCCAATCCAGCGCAAAAGGGGCCGGTTCGTCGCCCTGTCGATCGCGTCGATCACAAGGCCGGGGAAGAAAAAGTCATAGATCGGAAAACCGTGGCTGGCGAGTTCTTCATGCAGCCCCTTGCCATATTCAGAGTGTATCTCGGGCAACAGCACGAGGCCATGGACGTCGGCCATTTCCCTCAGCCGGTCGAGTTGTTCCCAGCTTCCCGGCACGTTGAAAAAGTTGACCTCCCCCGGAACCTTATGCAGGTAGGCGAACGCGTCCAGCCTCACGACTTCTGCCCCGTAACCGTGCAGTTTGTCTATCGTTTCCCGGAAAAACGTCCATACGGCTTCGCATTCGGCGTTCAGGTCCACCTGACCGAGATAGCCGCGATTGCGCTCGACGATGGAGACGATTTCTTTCGTATAGCTGCGCAGCTGGTCCTTCGCTCTTTGCGCCAGATCTTCCAGGTCGCTCTTGCTGATATTCGCGTTTTTTCCCGCTTCGCTGATGAGGCGATAGATATTATCCGTTTCCTCCCGTCTCAGCGCCTTGATCCGGGCACGGTCGGCAGGCGTCATCTCGCCGTAGGTCACTTCCTGATAGAAGGTGTTCCAGTAGAATTTCTCGCTCCCGTCGGGGAAACGCACTTCAAGGATCGGAAGGCTGTGCTTTCTCATGAAGAGCCGGTCGAGAAACTCCTGCTTCGGCACGACATACCCTTCCGGAGCCACGTAGCCGTGCGGCCCCCAGAACGCGTTCCAGTCGATGAAAAAGTCCTTGTATTCGGACTCGTCGCCGTTCTTCAGCACGTCCTGAAACTGCGGAGAGTTCATCGAAAGATGATTCAGAACCAGATCGAGCTTGAGACCGATTTCCAAGTCCTTGAGATCGTCAAGATCCTGCGGCGAAACGAGCAGTTCGTTGAGATCGTAATCGACAATCGAGAAACCGCGATCCAGGTCGCTGTGAAAGAATGTCGGGAGAACATAAAGCATGGAAAAGACGCCGTCGAAGTCCGGTCGCTTCAGCAACGACACGATGTCGGACATGGTCTCGCCGATACTATCGGGATAGGCGTTCAGCATCACCCCTTGCGGCAAAGCCGGTGTGGCGGACGTCTTGTTGCTCATTGCACCCTCGTTTGTCATTTTTTGGGCCGTCGCCGCTTCACCAACGATCAAACCGCGGAGAGTTTCCGGGAAATCGCCCGAGACGCTAACGGCGGGCGCAAATCCTTCTCCGGTCGGTCATAAAGGCTGACGAAGTCGATAGACGCCCGCATTATAGCAAATGATCTTATCGCTTCCAGGCAGGCGTTTGTCAACATTTTCGTCATGGATGAGGCCCTACGGGATTCAGGTGCGCCAGACTCGTCCCTGAAAGGGACCCTTGAAGACTGGCAGGGGCAGAAGGATTCGAACCCTCGACCCTCGGTTTTGGAGACCGATGCTCTACCACTGAGCTATACCCCTACTGAGCAGACTTTGTAGCGAAGTTTGCCGCACAAGGCCAGATTTTTTTGCGGGACCTTCGGCTACGCAGCAATCGGTTCCGGAGGGCGGTCCCGCGGAGCGTATCCATGCGCCGACCGGGCTTCGACCGCCCTCTGCCGCGCAAGCTCTGCCAGTTCCGGAACGACATGGAAGCCCCTTTCCTTCACAGCCGCAACCGCCGTCCGGGCAACATCGCCGCCATCACGAAGCAGGGGAGAGAGCAGATCGATGCCCGGCCTCGATTTCGCGTGATAGACCGGGAAGACCTGTACCGCTTGCGCCAGATTCCGCTCCTGTAAAAACGCCTGCGCGAACTCGAGAAATTCCGTCCGCTCCGCAGCGAGTACACGATCGCAAATGACTCGCACGTCGTCCTTTGTGATTCCGGCCTGCTCCGGATCCTCCTTGATATCGACGCCTTGGCCGCAAATACGAACCGCCTTCACCTCGCCTTCAACCTCGTTGATGTCCCAGATCTGGCCCGCGATCGTACAGCCGGCGCCGATATCCTTTGCAAGCTCGATGTCACATTCCAAAGACCCCAGTTGCGGGTCCTCGACCACCGCGTGGACAATCGTCTTGTGCCGGAACGATTCGCTTTGAAGCGCGGGAATCACGTCGCCAACCTGCGCGCGTTCGAAGGCTTCGGCAAGCGGCTCACGGGCCGCTTTCGGCAGATTCCCCATTTCGAACGGCGCCGGGAAATTCCGGATCATGTATTCCTCGCGGGACAGCGCCGGACGATCCGGTCCCGCGCCGTTGCCGATCTTGATCATTGTTTTTGGCTTTGCCCCTGTCTCCTGCCGGATTTCGACGTTGCCGGGGTGCTTGCCATCCGCGGCAATGCTGAATTCCCGAACGCGGTACCCCTTGACTTCCTGCGAGAACGGGCTCTTGACGCTCCTGCCATTGGCGCGGTGGATCACGGGCAAGGGCACAGCCGATTCGCTTTCCTCAAACCGCTTTGCGAGATAGGCAGTCCACAGCTCGTTCAGTACTTCAGGCTCGTTCCCTGCCTGGTGGCCTGTGCATTTGATGCCGATCTTGAATTCGTTCTCGAAGTTGACTTCGACCTTCATTGACCTGGACGCCCCACCGGCTTTGTCCGCTTTCTTCGATTTTCCCATTTCGCTTCCCCCTAAAAACAAAAACGCCATTCATCACGAATGGCGCATCACACAACAACACAATGTCCCGACCCGCCGGAAGGCGGGTTTGGCTTGATGATCGGCTTCAGAATGGAAAGGCTCACAATCACCCTCTTTCCATATGGACGCGACGAGCGCACCCCGCTTCAAACCGCGCGGCAAAAAAAGCGCCACGCCGCCTCTTTGTCATAGACGGGACGAAAGTGCAACCGAAAACGGCATAATCCGTAGGCGCGGGGGTGAAAAAAACGGGCCCCGCAAGAGGCCCGTCCGTTTCCAGTTTACCGTGGACAGTTTACTGCCCGCTGTCTGCTACTCGACGATTTTCGCGACGACGCCTGCGCCGACGGTGCGACCGCCTTCGCGGATGGCGAAGCGCAGACCTTCATCCATCGCAATCGGCGCGATCAGT
>RZZS01000165.1 GCA_009929775.1 Alphaproteobacteria bacterium | reverse complement strand
GGCGTCCGTTTTTCTTGCGCTTCTGCGCGTTCGAGCTGGCGATCCAATTCCAGCGTCTCCCGACTCGTCTCTGTCGCTTCGACTTCTGTCGCGGCTTCGGGCACGAGCGTCCGCCATTTCCCCGATTTCCCAATCCCGTTCCGGCTCGCGCACCGGTTCGGTTCTCTATGTCTGCGGCCGCGCACCGCGTTTCTCGGAGAAACACAATGGCGAACTCCGTCTACTCGCTCGCGCTCTTGGCGTGCCCCGAAACCGGCATCATCAAAGGCGAGTTTCCGGACCTGTCCGTGGAAGGGGTCAAAGACCTGCACTTCCACATGCTCATGCAGTTGAGCATGCTCGCGGACCAGGATGTTTCCATGTCGGCGAAGTGGGACATCTGGGAGTGGATCCACGACGAGAGCACGGGTCCGTGCTCGTTCCGTGCGGCCTGTGAGATCGAGGGTTGCGACCCTGAAGAGGTCATCCTCGGCCTCCACCAAACGCTTGAGCATCACGGCATCTGGATACAGCGTCCGACGCCGCTTCGGCGCTCACACCGCAAGGTGAAGGCTCTGCAAAGTGCGGGAATGACCATCGAGCAGCGCATGGAGGATCTGCCGCAGCACATTGGGCGGATCAACACCCCGCAGATGGACCTGTTCTCTGCGGCATCCACTCAGGAGGAGATCCATGGCTGATGTCTATCTAAGCCCCACATCGGTCATCAGGTACGAGACCTGCCCGGCCCAGCAGCAGTTCTACCGCCAGGGATGGCGCGTGGACTATCTTTCGGACACGCTGCACTTCGGAAACAGTGCCCACCAGGCCCTAGAGGCATTCCATATGGCGGATCCCTATGGAAGGACGGTGGATCTTCCGCAACGCTTCACCGATGCGTTTCTCGAGCCGACGCGAACCACAACGGTTCGCTACGGCAACGGTCGCGACAAGGAGTCTTTGCTCGAGACCGGCCTGGTCCTGATGAGGCTTTATCCGCAGGTATGGCAGCAAACCGGCTTTCATGCCTTGATCGATGGAGCCGGCCCGCTCGTCGAACGCAAGTACCGCGTTCGCATCGCCGGTGCCGGTGTCGTTCTGGTGGCAAAGATCGATGTTGCTGTCCTGGACGACAGTGGTCGCGTCATCCTGATCGACCATAAGACGCCGGGGCAGGAACACGATCCGGACTTCACTGCGAGGTCCGATCAGATCCTCGCCTACCAGGCGATCTTCGAGGCCCATGCCGACGAGCATGGTGTCGACAGGATCGACGGCGTCGGCATCCACCCCTTAGTGCGCCGCAAGGTCAGCACGACAGGGCGCGGCAAAGGACCGACGGTGAACCCGCCGGATATCATCGAGCGGCGCAGCGACACGGATGTCGCGCTGTACTTGGAGAAGGTTTGCGATATCGCTTCGGATATCCGCGCAGGACGCGCGCACAAGCGACCCCTCCACGAGCACAACTCGCCGTGCTCGATGTGTGACTACGCGCGAGCGTGCCAATACGGGGACTTCACCGATCTGGTGAACATCAAGTCCCCGCCAGACGCCAAGGCCGAGGAAAACCAACTCGCCGTGGCTTAGCAGTGCGTCTTCACCCGGCCGGTTACCGACCGGGTATTCATTCACCTCCAGCAGCCCGCGCGGCTGGAGGATTTCAACGACAACGTCGGCGCGCGGCCGACTTTTGGAGTACGCATGAACAATCGCACGATCGCTGGTATCACTGCTTCCCCCGTGGGCGTTGCCGATGCGTTCGGGGTCGCAGCCCCCAAGACGCTTTCGGTCTCCGGGCTCGCACCGGGCCATGACAAGGCTCACATGGTGCCCGCATGGCAGCACCACGAGTTCCCGGAAGATGCCATCTCCAGGGCGCTTGCCTGGCGCGAGTCATCCTTGCGTTTGGAGGGTTTCCTGAACCTTTGGGGACCCACCGGAAGCGGGAAGTCCTCGTTTGTCGACCAGATGTACGCGCGC
>RZZS01000089.1 GCA_009929775.1 Alphaproteobacteria bacterium | reverse complement strand
GATTTTGCGGAAAATCTTTTTGTTCCTGTTTTTCCTCGCCTGGAAATGGACCGGATTATCGAGCATGCTGGTGCAAAACAGGCTTTTTTGCGGCTGACTAGCGAAGCAATCCAGAAATTTTGCCATCATGGAGAGATACTGGATTGCTTCGCTACGCTCGCAATGACGACAGCATCCCCTCTTCCCATTCCTCGCGCCAGAGCGATACCTTTTCTCCGTAAAAAGGCCGTCTGGAATTGCCCACGCGGGAACAAGGGGGGCCATTATCATGGCAAGCGTCGAAAAGGTGCCCCACGCATGCGGCTTTAGGTAATGCCGGATATTAACGCCCGGCGAAGAGGGGCGTGGATTCGGCTACGTCCGTAACGGGAAACGACGCCATTGCCGAACTTTCTCGCGCAATCGCAAACGAGCGCAAGGGGATGCTCGCAACCGGACACATTTTGCGCTTGAAGGCATCGAGACCTTCCGTTTCGGAACCGCCGATACAAACTCTTGAAAAACCCTTCTCCGCCAGAACCCTGCACATCTCGAGGACCAGAAATTCATCGGTTCCTCTGGAGCGGATCGACAAGCCTGCTATTGAATTGGCCGTCCCCGTTTTCGGATCGGTTTCCTCCCAGACGATATAGCCGATTGGAAGGCCGTTTTCATAGGCGACAAGCCCTTGAACGGGAAGAACCCGCCGCTCAAGGAGTTCAAGAGGGATAACGCTCGGTTCCATCAGGTTCGGCAAAGAATAATGTTCGTTCACATGCCTGGAAGCCCAGATTCTGCAAACGGCAAGCGCGTCCAAGATATGGGCTTTGGTTTTGATGGGTTCTGCGTTCAGGCCACGGCTTCGGGCGCGGTGGACATTATTTCTGAAATCCTTGAATTTAGCGCCCTTGTGTTCCACAACCTCTTTTGTCCCCAGAATATGGACCGGATACCGCCAGTCCAGAAGATCCTCTTCTCTTTCCTGCGCACCGGACTCTGTTATGAGTCTGTGAATCAGGGATGTCTCTTCAAAACCAATCCGCGCCAGTCTCAATCGGCCATCGGGAAAAGACACGTCATGCTGCGCCTTTCGGATCAGACCGAATGGGTTTTTTCCCAAGGGAGGAAACAGAAGCAATTGCTCCGGATCATTGGGATGGCGGGCGACAAGCATGACGGCATCGTCGTCCCCGTAAAGCCAGAGCCCGTTACGTCCGGTTATCAGATAATAGGCCGGTGAGTTGAGATACGTGTCATTCCATTTTTTAAGAGAGACGACTTCCTTCAACAGGGACTGGACTTCCGGTGTTATCCGAACGAGGGACGTCTGGCGGCCCTGTCTCGTTTCCTGAAAATCAATGGCAAAATCAGGCATCTTTATTTTCCTGTGCTGACAGGCGTTGCCTGTTCCCAGATGATATCAAAAAGGTTCCGGAAGGTTTGCGCGAAAATTTTATGCTTGATGAGGACAATGTGCTGCGGCGGTCCCCATTGAATCAATGCCAGATTGGCTCCGTATAGCTGGAAAGGGGAATCAGTGAAGCGCCCTTTGGGCAAGTACCGGTACCATTCAGCCGGCGCGACAAGATTCTCGTCTCCCTCTTCGAGTAGAATCCTTTCTGAAATGTCTGCGGCGATCAGTCTTTGAAGATGTTCGCTCAAAAATTCATATGCTCTTTCTTCGCTTTTGCTCACCTCTCTTAGCCCGGCTATCAGGACTTCTCCTCCTGTGTCTTTGAGGGTGTTGTATATGTCGTCAAGTAGCCGGAAGTTCGCATCGTCTCCCTCCAGAATCGTAACAAGGTTATCTACCGGCTCGACACCGCCGCTCTGCGTGAACGCCACACCCGCCACCTCGAAAACGGACATAATTTTTCTCAGGGTCCGCGCTTCGGGGTTGTAGCGGCCTTCCTCTTTCTCGAACTTGGAGATGGTCATGGGTGCGAGGCCGCACCGCTCGGCCAGTGTGGGCTGTGTCCAGTTCAGCAAAGCGCGCGCCATGCGGCATTGCGCGGGGGAAAGAAAGTCGGGCATTCTGCTCACTCCCTGTACTCAATACTTATTTTTATCACTCAAAGAATAAACTATCAACTTGTTAATATTTTGTTAACTTTTTAGTTATAGAAAATCATATCATGATGATGTTTTTCATCATCGTAAGCCCGAGGGGATTACGAAACATTGAGCAACCAAACAACCAACGTGTGGAGGAAAACCATGAAGAACGAAGCACCGGATTACCCGGACTATATGGACGTGAAGGAAGCGAGCGAAGTCGTTGACGAGTTGCGCGGACGGACGATGCACATGATCTGGCAGTACAAGGCCTGGCGGCAGCGCCGTTCCGCCGTGCTGATGAAATCCGAACATCTCCTGATGGAGGACGATTTGCTGCGGACCCAGATCAACGAGACTTTCCGGCTTTACAAGGTCGTGCAAGGCGAATACACCCACTTGCACCGGCGATGCCTCGAAGGCTTGCGGCAAAAAACGGCGACCCGTTTCGTCCCGGAAGAGGAGCGGAAACAATGCGCCTGAACCACGACGACGAGCACGCCATGGCCCGGCGCTATGACGCCTTTGTCTGCAAACTGGGTACCATCCGCAGTCTAAAGCCCCTGTACTGGTGCAGCCTTATCCGTACAGTCCCGTTTCAGGATATGGAAGTCGCGATGGATCTGATTCTGGAAGATTTGCAGGACAGTCGCAGCCAGGTCTGACCGCTACAGGCCCCTGGCCTCAAGGGCAGGGGTCTTATTCTCCCGGTCGACCCCCCGCACGGCCGTTTTCAAGGATCCCGATAACTGCATCAAGCCTCGACCGCAACTCTGCGATTTCCTTTTGCAGCACCGCCGTGTCGCGATGCATGACGTCGGTGAGCGTCTCGGTCTGTTCGTAGCCCTCGCCCGCATGCTGCATGGCGTCGACGATAATCCCGATAAAGAGGTTCAGGACGGCAAAGCTTGTGATGATGATGAACGGCACGAAGAAAATCCACGCCCAGGGAAAGACCTGCATCGTCGGACGGACGATGCCGTCGGACCAGCCTTCAAGCGTCATGACCTGAAACAGGGAATACATCGAGGCGGCGATAGTCCCGAACCATTCCTGCATGTTGGGATCGGGATGGGTGCCGAACAGCTTTGTCGCGAGCACGGCGGAGACGTAGAAGATGATCAGCAGAACGGCGACGATCGAAGCCATGCCGGGGATCGCATTGAAAAGCGCCGTAATGACCCGACGCATCTGCGGAACGACCGACATGAGGCGCAGAACCCGCAGTATCCGCAGCGCCCGCATGACGGCCAGACCCATACTGGCAGGCAGAAGCGATATCCCGATAATGATGAAATCGAATACGTTCCAGCCGGCGCGGAAGAAGGACAGGCGATAGACATACATTTTGAGCAGGAGTTCGATGACAAAAACGCCGAGGATGACCCGGTCGATATTCGTGAGAAAAACCCCCAGGTTCGCCTCGATCCAGGCGTCGGTCTCAAGCCCGAGGATAACCGCGTTCGCCAATATGAGACCCGTGATGATCTGCACAAACCGGCTGCTTTCGACAAAGCGCGCGATGCGTCCTCTCGCTCCTGCGAACTCCACCCCTTTAAGATTTTCCGGGCGCACTTTTTCTCCTCGAACTGGCTGTACCAAACCTGTATATCTAACCAGATCGTCCAGCGAATAAAAAGAGGTTATCCGCGCATGTCCGAAAACCGGTACTCGAGGGACTTTCCTGTGTCCTGGGAGGAGATTCACAGGGATTCGAAAGCTCTCGCATGGCGCCTGCTCGAAGCAGGCCCGTGGGAAGGGATCGTCGCCATCACGCGCGGAGGCCTCGTGCCTGCCTGCGTCATGGCACGGGAGCTCGACATCCGTACGGTCGACACGCTCTGCATTCTCACCTACGACCACATGACACAGGGTGAGGCGCAAATCGTCAAGGCGCCGGATCTGACCGATGGAGGGAAAGGCTGGATGGTCATCGACGACCTTGTCGACACCGGCGCAACCCTGAAAATTGCGCGCGAGCTTTATCCGAACGCGCATTTCGCCTGCGTATACGCCAAACCTGCCGGAGCCCCCCTCGTGGATACGTTCATCACCGAGGTTAGTCAGGACACATGGATCCACTTTCCGTGGGACTTGAGTATTCAGTACGCCGAACCGATCGCTTCGGCGCGCAGGAAGTAGACGACGAAAAAGGATGGCGGAACAAGTCCGGATACCGGCCAGCGGCGGACAGAAACTCTCCGGCATTTATGCCCGGCCCGGAGATGTCATGGCGTATGAAAACCTCCACACGCTGATCGTCATGGTTCACGACCTGCCTGGCGGCGACAAGAGCGACCACGGGGACCTGTTCGGGCTTCTCGAAATGCATCTGACCGCGGACGGGCTCCACACGCTGCGCTTCGACTTCCGGGGCTGCGGCGAGAGCCCGGGCAAACCGGAACTCGCCTCGCTCGGTTCGGCCAGCCGCGACCTTGAGGCAGTTCTGAACTGGGGACGGGAAACCGGCTACCGGCAATTCCTGATCATCGGCGAGGGCCTCGGCGCCGCGATCGCCTTCGCTCATATGGGCGAAAGCGTCACCGCTGCCATATTGCTGTGGCCATGGCTCGACCCGAAACAAATCGCGCGGGAAAAATTCAACCCCGGACAATGGCTCGACATGGAGAATCCCCCCGCCACCGTCGAGATCGGCGGACGGTCCGTCGGGACCCGGCTTTTGCTTGAAGCAAGCAAAACCAATCTCCGCCCGTTCATGAAAAAGGTCCGGGTGCCGGTCACGATCCTGATCGGCGAAACCGACGAGATCGTCTCGCTCGACCAGATCGACGTCGCGCGCACCTACATCCCGAGCAAGCGGCTCGAGATCAACACCTATCAAGGCGGCCACTACGGCCTCCCCGACGCAAGCCACCGACGGAATCTGCTGGCGCAGGTACGCGACTTCACGCGAAAGCATGCTTGATTCCCATGTCTCCGGTCCCTATCCCGGCCCCCAGGACGAGAACGTTTTTTCGCGTTGGTATTCAAATTCGTCGGCCGGGACCGGAGAGCGCTGATATTTGCGCAAGGCGAGGAAAACGGGCATTCCCTCCAGATAGCGGCGTTCGGCGGGAACGGTAACTTCGTTGATACCGACAGCCGCAAGACGCTCCAGAGCGTCCGGATACACCGTCTGGACGCCGGAAAGGCGGATTTTAACTCTCCAGCCATCGCTCCTTTGCGCCGCCGCGACAATACCCTCAAGAACGGGAACCATCCGGGGATGAATCGTTCGGTACGGATTGTGCTGGGTTCCGTTTTCCTCCATCCAGTCGCGAATGCCTTGCCAGTCGGCCCGGCCGACGCCCGTCATGTCGCCGGTCAGGTCGCTGAAGCCGATATGCAGACGGCAAAAGCTGGTGTCCGCGAGACGTTCGGCAAGCTCGCGAGCGATCCCCGCGCCATCCAGCGTTTCGATCATCGGTGACACGCTATGACACCGACCCATGGCCTCTGCGCCAACAAGCGCGCGCATGTGGTCGAAATGATCCGGATCGCGCACCATCGGCACGACGAAGGACGGATGAACATGGTCGAGGTCCAGCGCCTCGAACACCGCCCGAACCTGCGCGGAATAGAATTCCGGCATGGCTTTGGCCAGTTCCGTACCTCGTAAATCGTCAAGACCGAATTTCTCTTTGAGTTCCGCTTCCCTCGACCGGTCGGACAGCAATTCCGGTTTGAAATCCAGCAGGCGGACCGCAGGATTGTACAGGCACCCGCGCTTTGCCGGAGAGACGACTTCCTTCTTCAGATACGATGTCAGGTAATCCTGCAGACTTGCGCAGTTCTCCTCACAGGGGTCGAACAGGCATGCCTCGAGAACCTGCCTGCCTTCCGGCGTTTGCGTAAAGCAGAATTCGAGCTTGCACAGGCCGATATCCGATTGCGCGCGCTCCATGTCTTCAGCTGTTTGGATCCGGGGCAAAACCTCCAGCCCGCCCGTCTCGGAAAAGCAGCGCATGCGGATGAGGTCTATCAGTGCGAGAAACTCTTCCGAATGCTCAGCTGGCGGTAGAAAGTCGACTTCGCCCGGATGAAGTTCCGCATGTTCCGGGTCGAGGGTTATCACCTGTCCGGGCTTAACGGCCTCGAAGGGATCGTCGCCCGGAAGGACCAATGATGAATTTCTGAAGACGGCAGAGATCCCATGAATACCGAGCATTTCGCCGAAATGATCCGAAGCCGTGCACGTGGTCGCCACGCCCGCCAGAAGCGCGGAATGGGCGATGATTCTCTCTTCCGTTTCTTGACCGGCATAAATGACGGGGGCAGCCGGATCGGCTTGCTTGAGTTCCGTCGCCTGCTGGAACGTCCGGGCCGCACGCCCGGCAACCGGCAAGCCCGTACCGGCGTCGAAGGGTATTGCGGACGCCGCCTGATCGGATGTTGGAGACAGGCGCGGCGCGTACGCCGCCAGTAAATCTTCAGGCCTTATACCCCTTAGAATGCGCTCGAAATCCGCGTTGGAATCAAAAATAATTCCCATCGCTTCCGCAAGCGACATTTCCGGGAATATCTTTGCAATCTCCATTTCGTGCTGCCGTACGCGTTCGTCGTACACACCTGGGTCGCCGAAAAACGCAGCGAGTTCCGGATCAAGCTTGTTAAAGCCCGCGAAGTGGAAGGGGTATCTTTGCTCGAGCCCTTGGGCGATTGGATAAATTTTGCTGAAAGAAAAGTTGGATGCCAGAACAATGACCGGGGAGCGATACAGACCAGTCGTTTGCCCGTCCGTATTCTCGAAGCCGCCTTCCCTCAGTGCTTCGGCTAGGAGTAACAGAAAAGTGCTCTGAGCGGTTGAGTTGTCGTTTGAGTTTAACAGATCAGCGACAATGAAGTCCGGTACGCGGCCGTCCTCAATCAGTTTTTGACATAGAGTCCAGGCCTGCGCATGACTGTCCGCTTCCAGGATCGTACAGCCTTTCAGCGCCGGACTTCGACCGACCATCCATGCAAGGTCTGCCGGATGATCGTCAATAACAAGACAGATTTTTTCGCTGGTCATCTTTGTACTTTCACGGAAAACACGCATTTTCATAAATACGCCCCGCTTTCCGCATTGTCAAGCGGGAGCTTTCTGGAAATATGCGCATCGGACTTCGGCCTGGATTCCGCAAATATGCTTGATTTTCTGTCCCCAACCCGTATATAACCGCACAAATCAAGAGAAAGCGGTCTGGCCATTGGACACTCGGCATGCCTCGACCGCGCGCATGAAACACGATAAGGAGAATGAAATGCCGAAGATGAAAACCAAAAGCGGGGCCAAGAAGCGATTCAAGGTCACCGGGACCGGCAGGGTCAAGGCCAAGCAGGCTTTTGCCCGCCACATGATGATGAACAAGCCGAAATCGATGAAGCGCAAGGCGCGCGGCACGAGCGTGCTCTGCGAAGCGGATCAGGAAATCGTCCTGAAAAACTTCCTGCCCTACCAGCGCGGCAAAAAGAAAAAGGCGAAACAGGTTTCGGGAGGAGCTGAATAATGGCACGGACAAAAGGCGGACCGCGCGCTCACGCGCGCCATCGCAAGGTCATCAAGGCAGCCAAGGGCTACTACGGCCGCCGCAAGAATTGTTTCCGCACAGCCGTCCAGGCCGTCGAGAAAGCCGGTCAGTACGCCTACCGCGACCGCCGCAACAAAAAGCGCACCTTCCGCGCCCTGTGGATCCAGCGGATCAACGCGGGCGCGCGCCTGCACGGCCTGACGTACTCGCAATTCATGAACGGCCTCAAGAAAGCCGGGATCGATCTCGACCGCAAGGTTCTCTCGGACATCGCGATCCACGACGAAAAGGCTTTTGCCGACATCGCCAAGCAAGCTCAGGACGCATTGAAGAAAGCAGCCTGAGGCTGGGATACAAGTTTATCAAAACAGCCCCGCATGGGGCTGTTTTTGCGTCCGCTTCTGCCGAATCAGGCATGAATTCACTATCTTGTGCTTTTTATGTATAATTCCATATATGTCACGCCTACAGTCGTCACGCGATCATTTTGAACAAGCCAACGCCTCGCCGGACATCGTTGCGGAGGCATTTCTTCCTTTCTTCAAAGACGCCGCGCAACGCCTGTATGGCAGAGACTCCGGGGCATGCTTGCGCTGGCGACAAAAACCACCGCGATGGGAAGCCCCTCTGGGCGCGATTTCCAAGGAACTCGCCAACCCATGGGAGGGCTCGACCGGCTGGGCAGGACTCGACAAGGGGGTTTTTCTTGCCACATGCGGAAGCTGGCTGTCACAAATGGGTATACACGAATTGTCCTTCGTGGCGCACGGCTGGAAAGGCTGCACCGGTGCTACCTTCGACGCACCTATCGCAGACAGCACCATTCCGAACGTTGTAAGAATCGGCGTTTCTCCGCCGGGCAACGACTTTTTCCAGAAGCGTTGGTGCCCGCTGGTTCACCAGCCCGATGCGCAGCTCGTTGGTTCCACGGGAACCCAGGAGGGCCATCGCTTTTTTCTGGAGTGCACGCCGTGCCTGGAAATGATCGACTGGCTGAAAAAAGATGACGAACCCTATCCACCGTCCGGCTTCGCCGAATTTCTCAATGAGCGTATTCTGGTCAATACGCCTTTCGAGGTGTCGCAACTATTTGATCTGGCGCTCACTCCAGAGGGAAAGCCCATGTTCGCGGGATGGGACCCTCTCAGGATAAAACCTGGCCAGAAAGAATATTTCGCCGAGCATCAATGGGATTCAGACTACCAGCAAACGATCATGCGAACCCTGCACGAGAACTGTCAGGCAGCAGGGTGGCCCCCGGAATTGAACTGGGTTGCACGGCTTCCCTCTGGAAATTTTGTAGAAAACCGGAATTACACCGCGCGATTACCTGCTTCCCCTCCCGACAACACGATCACATCGGGCCCACAGATATAAGCCGACGGACAAGCTAAAGACATTCCCTTGCCGTGATTTTTCTATACCATGTATGCTGGCATTTTTGCCGCGGCACCCGGCCCCACACAAGCGGACGACAAGAATGAAACCCCTCGCCGTGTTCGACTGGAACGGAACGCTGTTTGACGATCTTGAGGCCAATCTCGCGGGCGCGAACGCCGTTGTCGAGATGTTCGGCCTCCCGGCACTGACGGCGGAGCAGTATCAGGATCATTTCACGTTTCCGATCCTTCACTTTTATGTCTCGCTGGGCATTGGTACGGTCGAATATCTCGCCCGCCACGAGGAAGCCGCACAGCGATTCCTGTCCGTTTATGAGGAAACCGCCCTCCGATGCTCGCTCCGGGATGGTGCCGAGGACGTCCTTGCGTGGCTTAACGAGCACGACGTTCACAGAGGTGGTCCTAAAAAACTGGACAGGTGTGTAAGGTGGATTCCGAACAGTAGATGCGGTAATCGGGCTGGGCGGAGCATGCTGCTCCGGAAGGGGCGGGCGGTGGGAAAACAAAAAACGAAAGGCCGTTCTCCAATGTGTTAACAAAGCGGTGTCTAGGCACCATTAACAAAAGGAGGAACGAC
>RZZS01000088.1 GCA_009929775.1 Alphaproteobacteria bacterium | reverse complement strand
ATTTCGATAATCTCCTTGTTTAGACCACAAAAAGATTATCCGCTCGCCTGACCCGCTACCACCCCCCAATCGGGCACTTCACTGTTGAAAGGGCGGTTGGAAAAATTGCACGGTTATTTTCGCGCCCGGCAGGTTTTATGCCCGCGACGCGTCAGGTCCGCTTGCCCGCCTTGCGCTGGCGCAAAGCATGTTCTTTTTCCATGCGCATCCGGTCGATCCCGGTGATGATCTGTTTCAGCTCCTTCTCAAGCGTCTCAAGCCTGTCCAGAAACAGGTTGAGTCGCCTGATTTCGGGATCGTCCGAAACATCCGTCGCCGGTTCGTCGAATTTTTGTGCGCTGTTCATGGGGAGAGCATGGGCGGAAACAGCCCGCCCATAAAGTAAAATGCTGAAAAATCACGGATATTTCTACTATCCGCTAATTTCTACAGGCGGCGATCAAACTGTCTTCCGGGATTCTGGTGGTCTTGCGAGACAAAGTTTCGCGCGATAGTAGAAGGAATATCAAGCCGCAATCTTGTGAGCGTAAGAGAGACTACGTCTGAACTCGGACAATTCAGCAAAGTTTAAGCTGCTTGCCGCCACCGAAGGCCCGTGCCTGTTAAGCTCGACAGGTAAGGTTTGAGGAAAAGGGAGGCTTCGACCGCTCGCCTTCGAGAAAATGAATTCATCGTCCACGTATAGACCCCAGTAAATATGCGGCAGACCATGACATATTTCATAGTACACCATATCCCCGGCGAACTCTTCGTCGAGATATTGTCCGCAACTTTCCAAAGCCCCATCTATGTCAAACTCAACCTTGAAGCCTCTTCTAACATCGTCTTCGTATCGCTTGTACTTGCTTTGCAGGTAGTACAGAGACAGAGCGTCTCTTAATCTTTTGACCTCGCTGGACGAGGCATACAGCGATTTCACAACGGCCAGATTTTTTTCAAAGGAAGGGTGGGGCCGGATGTCGGTTTCCCAGCGCAGGACTTCCACGGAAGGAAAATACTCTCTAACCGTTTGCAGATTGGCGTCCAGCCAGTCGGAACCGTATTGTATGGCACACTGCAAAGGGTCACTTACGGAGAAATTATGCCTGTCGAGGGAATCGCAAACGATCATAATCAGGTTTTCAACTTTGTCTGAGGCGGCTTGCAATTGAGCAGACAAAGAACGGCCATGAACGGCAGGCGAGCGCATGCACACGGGAAAAATTGCTGCGTTGCCCTCGTAACCTTTCCAGTCTATTTCAGCGGTTATTTTTCTGAACCGTGCCAAGGGTTCTCTCCTTTATTCCACCAGTATTCGATTTGCTTGCGCCTGACGCTGGCGTTTTCCTTGTTTCGGACAATCTGAAACTGGTTGTTTTTATCCTCAGTCAGGTGGATTACGTACCTGTCCGCGTAAACGACCTCCACTTGGGACTGACTGAAATATTCTGCGTCAATCCATCGATAATTCTCAGGCTTGGTCGTAAAAAAAGTATTTCCACGTTCATATGTGAATCTTAAATCCACACCTCTCGCGTCGAGTTCCCTTAATTTCTCTGTCACTTCGTCGCTGGATCGTCTGTCGTCGGCACAATGGAAATAAATGGTATCCCCTTTTTTCAGGATCATGTCCGCATCAAACAGAACGTCCATGAAGTTATCGACGATAACAAGATTCCGCTCAACTTCCTCAATGCCGTTTTCGTGAATCCGCATGTCGTTGTCGTCAAAGACTTTAATCAGTTTATTCAAAGTCTTGATGCGCGGATTTTCAACACGGTCCTGTTCAAAGTCCACCAATGCTGACAGAGAAATACCGCTTCTTTCTACAAGATCGGATTGGGACCAGTTTTTCCAGGCGCGCGCCGCGCGAATGTGCTTTCCGGATATCATCTTTCTATCATAATCACTAAAAAGTTGCCCGTAAAGCGTAAAATATATTGGTTTTAACCTTTCGTTAAGAAGTTTAACGTAAAACCCCCTCTCATAATGTTATGGCAACACCAACAGAAAGGAACCAAACCAGATGAGAACCAGAAAACTGAACATTGCAAAGCCTGATTACGAGGCCTTGCAGGACGAGCTGGAGCGGCGTTACGGCCCGTCTCTGGCTCAGGATATCGTCGATCAGATACGAAGAGCCGAGGACGAGGACTTCATTCCGGAATATATGGCCGTCAAGGCAGCCTCCGAAGCCCTGGAGCTTTTCCGCGAGGAAACGCGTCAAGCGCTTCGCAAGCTGAGGCAAGCGTCCACGACAAGCGCCGCAAACGACAATGGCAGGCTCGTTAATTTTGAAGCGGCAAAGCTCCGGACGGAGTTCGAGCGACGGCTGGGCCTGTATTTTGTCTCGCAGTACGGCTTTTACCGGATGTACCGAAAGGCGCTCAAAAAATACAGCTTGCCCGGCTATGAGAAATCCCGTGAGCAGGAAATGGCTCGGAAAATAGCGATCGCGGGGTGAGAGACAAAAAATGCTTCAAACACAAAAAAACAATCAAGATGGGGTAATTCCAATGAACATGTTTCAGGGACGGGAGTTCGACGAGACTCTCGGCAAGCGGCTCAAATTGCTGCGCCAGAGCCGAAGAATGTCGATGGATAATCTGGGTGGCTGCATCGGTGTCTGCGGACAACAGATCCACAAATACGAAACCGGCGAGAGCCGCATGCCGCCCGAGAGGCTGGCGGCGTGCGCCCGGATGTTCGGCGTGCCGGTCGGCTACTTCTTCGGCGAGGGCGAGAGCGGCCCGCAGCGACGCTTCGACAAATCCGTTATCACCGTGGCGGCAGAAGTCCATGAACTTCCTTCCGACGTCCGCCAGGGATTTTACAGCCTGATGCGTGCGGTCAACAAAATGCAAAACCGGGACGAGGGTACGGAAGACAACGCACGAAACAGCGCAAAGGCAGCCTGACCTCCCCACGCAGGCTGACCTCATAGAGCAGCGGCCAGAGGAATATCCCCCACGGTAACCTCTGGTCGCTTGCCTTCATTTAAGCAATCCGGGCTCTCTCAATTCGAAATTCTGTGGATAAAATGATCTACGCCCAAATGAGATGCCAAGTGGTAGCTATTTGGTAGCTGGCCGCTTAGGTAACAAAAAACCGCCCCGGAGGGCGGCTGATTTTTTCTTTGTTCTCAGTGGATTGTTGGTTGCGGGGAGAGGATTTGAACCTCTGACCTTCAGGTTATGAGCCTGACGAGCTACCGGGCTGCTCCACCCCGCGTCAAAAGGACAGGCGCAAGTTCTATCGGAAACGAGCGGGCAATTCAAGGGATAAGCAAAAAAAAGTTCAGCCGGTCTTTGCCGGGTGTGTCCGGCCGGAAGGTTTTGGTTACCGAAGCAGCCTTTGCATCGGGAAAAAAATCGATATGATCGAAACGGAAAAGCGCCTGAAATGAGGCAAATCGTCTGGCATGATGCTGTTTCCCGCTTTCCGGACAGGACTTGAGGCCGTTCGGGGACCGGGGCGAGATCATTTTGGCCGGGACCGTGACGGTGACCATGGGTCCGGGCCCGCTATCTGGAGAGCGAACAATGAAGCCGTTTGATTCCGCGCTGCCCGCTCTCCCGGACTCTCCGGTCGAGACGTTCGGGTTCCAGTGGGCCGGAAAGGCGCAAGCCCGGCGCGCCGCAGAGGAAAAGCCGGCGACACGACTGGCCTATTGCGAAGAGCAAAGCCTGAATGGAAACGACAGCGGCAACATTTTCATCGAAGGCGACAATCTCGAGGCCCTCCGTCACCTGCAGGAAACGCACGCCGGACGCGTAAAGGTCATCTATATCGACCCGCCCTACAACACAGGCGGCGACCTCATTTACCGCGACAACCTCCGGGCCGCGGGATCTGCGCCGCATAGCGGCTGGCTGAACATGCTTTTGCCGCGACTGATTCTCGCATGGCGATTGCTGCGAGAGGACGGGGTAATTTTTATCTCCATCGACGACAGCGAGGCGGCTTACCTCAAGGTGCTGTGCGATGAAGTGTTCGGGGAAGAAAACCACCGCGTTACGCATTACGTACAAGTGCGCTATCCCGGGAAAACGCTCTCGGAGAAGAGCTGCTATCAGAAGCTGGTCGAACAGGTCCTCGTCTACGGGAAGCCGAAGCACCGCCCGATTTGCCCGGTTGAGCCCTATCCGCTTGATAAATTCTGCTGGAAAATCAGCGAACTGGAGCCGGGAAAAATCGAAACTGTCGGTGGGCGTACAATCGAGATATTTCGGCCCGGTCAATGGACGATCGGACGGGCGGAGTCGTCTCTCGACGCCCTCAAGGAAACCTGGGCCTCGGGATCCGTGTTGAAAGTCAATGCTTCTGGCCGCTATTTCGGAACGCACCTCGCGCCACGCCGGAACGTTGACGGCATTAACATTCTCTACAAGGTTCATGGAATTGGCGAGGACGGGTTGGGATACCGCTACTTCACGGGGCCGAAACGGGTCGGTGCAACGAAGGGGAAATTCTATTCCGGTGTGCCGCTCGCCCGGCGGGAGGAATTCGCGGCTGGGGGATGTATTCGGGCACGTCCGATTCCCAATCTCCTAGACTTCGCCGACGCGTTTGGGAACTGCCGCCATGAGGGCGGTGTCGATTTCCGGGGTGGAAAGAAACCCGTCGCTTTCCTGCGCGCACTTATCGCACAGGCATCGGACGATAACGATATTGTCCTTGATTTCTTTGCCGGGTCGGCGAGCACGGCGCAGGCGGTTCTCGAAATGAACCTCGCAGACGGTCAAAAGCGTGCGTTTATCCTCGTCCAGAGTCCAGAGCCGGTGAACCGGCTCGACGCGGACGTGGCTGCCGAATTCGCAACCATTTCGGAACTGGCTCTGGAACGGATCCGCCGGACCGCACGCAAGCTGAGCGAGCGCAATCCCGGAGGAGTCGTCGATTTTGGGTTCCGGTTGTTGCGGATTGAGGCAAAAAACTGAATGCTTTCTTTTTTCTTTATATTTCTGCTGGTATCATTATAGGCGGATTGTTCTTGACCGATTGTTACCGGGGCAGCGGACGCATATTTAAAGTTATGTCAGCATCCTTTCGAAAATACCAGCGACTTTATATGTTCTGGCACCGGGACTACGCGAACCTGTCGCTCACGGAGGCCTACATTGTAGCTCTGTCGATTATCGCTATCATGAGCGTACAGAGCCACATCCTGACCATCCACATCACCGAAAAGCAAAGTCTTGCGTCCGAAGTTTCCTACCAACTTGGCCAACTGCGCTCGCAGGCCCAGCAGATCATGTATTACGCGAACAACTACAACGAATACGGCGAAGAAATCGACCGGAACTTCCTTTCGCGGTCGATCCGCGGCATGAAGAATAACTATATTGATCTGTACCAGACCGTTTCGAGCACAAAGATGTGGGGCGCGCCGCGCCACCCGTTCCTCCATACGAGCTTTTTCTCGCCGCCTTACGATCTCCATCGGCAGATTGAGGAATTCGTTCAGATGGCCGACCGGTTCGGGACGCTCGACAAGGAAAAAATCGAACAAAAAAGCGAAGCGCTGTCTTATATAAAAAACGAAGCCAACGGTTTTCTGGTTACCTCGATCGACAACATCCTGTTGCAATATCAGGCCAAGGAGCTCGAGAACGCCAGAAAGCACTCAGCCTGGCAGTTCTGGAACGTCATCATTATTCTTTTCGTGCTGATGCTTGAGGCCATCTTTATCTTCAAGCCGATGGTGGAAGCCACTAAAAACTATCAGGAAACGCTGAAACGACTCGCCTTTGAGGACGCTCTGACCGGACTTAACAACCGGCGTGCCTTCATCAAACGCGCAACCGCTCTCATCCGGTTTCTCGGGCGGGAAAATAAGGCGGTCGCGGTTGTCCTTATGGACCTGGACCATTTCAAGCAGGTCAACGACACATACGGCCATAAGGCGGGCGACCTCGTTCTCCAGCATTTCTCCGGACTCCTGACGAAGTCGGTCCGTCCCTCGGACGTCGTCGGACGGGTTGGCGGCGAGGAATTTTCGATTGTTCTTGCGAACGTGCGCAGCGAAATCGCCTTTAAGATCATCGAGCGCCTGCGCCGCAAGGTCGAATCGACGCCATGCCTCATCGATGAAAAGCACGACCAGCACCTCAGTTATACGGCCAGCTTCGGGATTATCGTGGTTACATCGCCCGGCATGGACATCGAGGAACTGATGAACATGGCGGACAAGAACCTTTACAAGGCCAAAAAGAACGGTCGCAACACAATCGTTATTTCGACCACTGGACCGGAAGCACCGGAGAGCGATCGTGACGCGTCCGGCGAAACCGAAGATGGGCGGGAGGACGACGACAGGGACCCGCGGGAAGAACAGGGCGAGGGCGGTCGACCGGATGATGAGGTTCCTCTCCTCGAAGCCTGAGTCCGCTGGCATTATATGCTGTGTTCGCCCGCTCCTTTCCATCCCGGCCGGAATTCGTGAAGGTTTGACACCGGCAGGACCTGTCCGTTACAACTGGAAACTTCTGAAACTTCTTCGACGAACCCCAAAGGGGCGCGAATTGGCGCCCGGCCAGACAGACCGTCCAGTCCAAAATGGGGAATTCGAAAGTGACAATCGGCTTTGAAGGCCGGACTCTTGCCGCGTTGCTGGCGGCCTGCATTCTCGTGCAGGCCCCGGCAACGTCGGCAGGTACGCCTTCGCATCAGGATCGCGAGAAACCGGACATTTTGTGGCTCAATCTTCGACTGATCGAAGACAAGATTCCGTATCGCGACGAGATCGAAGCGATGATGGCCAGCCGAATCATGGCAACGCGGCTATATCTCGATGCCGTGACCTCCCGCCGGATTCTGGTTCGCGCCAGGTTGGCAGCCGGGCAGAAATTTCGCTCGATTGCCGACTCGATAAGGTTTTTGATAGACGAGGGGCCTGACCGGGCTCGGGAAGCATTTGCGGAGAATATCGACCTCCCGGACGAAGACGACCTTGAGGCACTTGCACTTGCGGGGCTTTCGGATATGCGTTTTTACGAGGACGCCTCGCGGTACGGGCAGGATCTGGCCGACCTAAAAGGTGCAGCGCTCGTTCGATACCGATCCGTGGCCCGGCCGGTCGAGCGGCTGATGGAAAAGGGACCCGAATTCGTCGAAAACGCGAGAAGCATTGCAGAAAAAGCGTGGGACGATGTGCCCGAGGTCGCGCTCGACGCCTTCACGGCGGACTTCCAGGGTGAATACGCTCAGTACGCGCCTGCCCGGCTCGTTCAGCACCTCGAAACTTTGAGAGACGATGGTGACGAACGCATCGAACGAATTCGTCTTCTCGGCCCCAGGGACGGGCTGCAGACATACGCGCTGGGACCGCTCGGGAAAATGCGGGTGTCCTATTTTGATCGCTGGATCTGGGAGTCCCCGGAAACCACTGTCGACAGGAAAGTCGCCGGATTGTCCCTGCGGGCGACGATCACCCCGGAAACAAGAGCGGAAGTCAGCTATGCCGTTACGCCGGATGTCACTGTTAAGGTTCACAGCGGCGGCGACGCGGGTGAGGAAATCGTGACCGAAGCCGAAGACATCGCGGAGTCCGCCGCAAGAGAGGCCGGCGCAATGGCTCTTGCCATGAGTTCCAGTGCGCCGGAAGCCGCCGGGATGGGTGAGGCGCTTGTTGAGCTTCGTCGCGCAGGTCGGCAAACGTTTGCGTTCGACGCCGGGGTTGAAGGCAAGGGAGACGGAGCCCTCGTGAAGGCCGACCGAAGTTTGTTTAACGAACGTGGAAATGTCGGCGTCATGGCGGGCATTGTCACCGATGGTGGAAGCTACGCCGGAACCGTTGCACAGGGCGCCTTCGGGTACAGGGCAAACGGTGGAAGCCTTGTCGCGGGACTCTCAGTCCGCCACCTTGACGAACACGAAACTGAACCGGAGAGGGAAGTCCGCTTTCAGGCGTTCTACAGCGCAGGGCTTGGTAACAAACGCGAATTTTCCGCCGGGTTCGTCCATCACTTCGAGGGTGGTGTAAACAGCGGCGATGCCGAAAGCGTCGGTATCGTCCGCTACCGGGTTACGTTTTGAACGCGAAGCCCCGGGCTATGCGGAGCGGTGGTTTCTCATCGGGAGGTAAATGAGGGCCCGTCCGGGCAGGCCGGTGCGCGGATATCAGAGGGGATATCCGCGCAGTCGGCTCCAGAGGAGCAACGCGCGTCCGCTAGAGCGGCGAACTCTTTCCAGAATTTCTGCCGAACGGGGACCAGCTTATCGGACGAATAGTCGAAGGCGTGGGTGAAGTTACGCATTGCGGCTTCCTCCCGCGCACGCATCTCGCCCATCATGAGTTCGAGCAGCGAAGCAAGATGGTCGACATCGCCCGGCTTGTGCAGCCACCACGGATCGAGGAGTTCCGGGATTCCGCCGGTTGTCGAGCCAATGACGGGGCAGGCGCGGCTCATAGCCTCGATCATGGCGCGCGGCACGCCTTCCTGAAAGCTCGGCTGGATATAAATGTCGATGTCATCGAGCCATTCCAGAACGGCTTGTCCGCTCTGGATCGTGCCATCAAAGAAAACCTTGTGGGCGAGGCCGTCGCGTTCCGCATGGGCCCGACACCAGGACGGGTTGCCCGGACCGAGAACACGGAAAATGTAGTTGCTTTTCTCGCCGCCTTCGGATTCGAGCATCGCCATTGCGTCGAGCGCTGTGTGGATTCCCTTCAGTTTGTGAGTGAGCGTGCCAATAAGGCCGACGACGAGCGGACGGCCGGATCGATCGTTCGCAATGCGATCAAGCCGCTTGCGGAGAACGGATTCCTGCGGCCGGTCGATTTGCACATTCGAGGCCACCGCTGTTGTTCCCTTCGCCGGGTAGCGGCGCTGGAGGAAGTTGCGGCTGACATAGATCACCGAGTCCGCGTTCGCTGCAATAATCCGGTCGTGGAGATAACGAATCGGCGCGTAAAGTTTGGCGAGCGTACTGCCGTGGTAATAGGTCGCGTCCCATGCGCAGGCCGCCATCTCCATCGCAATCGGTTTTCCCCGGCGCTTCGCGTGCTTGTAGGCAAGCCACGAAAGGTCGCAGGTCGCCCGCACGATCACGGCATCGGCCCGGCTCACGAGTTCCGCCATCCTCCGGTCGTTCGCACGGCTGTGGGCCAGCAGGCCCTGCGGACTGTTCATATTCGGAAAGAGTTCAAAGGAGACCCCGGGGCCGCTGCTCCGGTTGTAGTGACGGACGTCCTGCGAAAACCGCCCGCCGCGCCCGGCAACCGTGACCCGGTCGAAGCACTCAAGGAAGGTCGTAAAATAGTCATAAGGAAACTGGCCCGGCGACCAGACGTCGCCGTCGGGCCCGAGCGTATAAAAATTGTCGTGGCAGTAAAGGACGTTCAAATGAGCTCCATGATCACAATACCTATATTATCTGCTTTGGCACACGAGAGCCAACAATCGATGGGTATGATTTGTATCTGTTCCGTATGAAATTGTTCCCCGTCAGCCCAAGTTGGACAGATAGAGCACAGTACCCGACACAGTGGGATAAGGCGGTGAGATGATTCATAATTTGGGATTCTTTGTTGCGAATCAAGGAGTCCGCAAATGTATGAAAGTCTTGC
>RZZS01000087.1 GCA_009929775.1 Alphaproteobacteria bacterium | reverse complement strand
CATTTTCGCGCCAAAACGACAGTTTTCGCATTGCTCTGTCCCCACTTTTCCCTCCGGAACTGCCGACGAAGTAGATATCATGTGTGCCTGTGCAGTAGTTGGCACCATTGTAGCGAAGTTGAGCACTGTCCTCATTCACGAAGAGCTTCGGCATCACTTCGGTTGCCTCCTCCCAAACAGCAGACAACCCAGGCCGCCAAGGATCACGAGCACAACTGTGGAGGGTTCAGGGATGATATGCGCTACACGGAAGCCGACAATGCCTTCGGTCTCCGGATGGGCGCTATCTCGTTGACCGGAACTTAGAGCCGCAGATTGTTCCAGGAACGAGCCGCCTCTGATAAGGTGATTGGGGACTTGGGCAGAACCTGTTTCCAACCATTCGCAAACATTCCCCCCTTGATCGTATGTGCCGTACGGACTCTGTCCAGTCGTCTCCCCGGTGGAGGTGAAGTAAACACCGCCCTGCCAATACGGGTCATCGCCGAAATTCATCACGCGCGGGTCTGTCTGGTTTGTTGGTTCGGAAGGCACATCATCAGTCCCGTTCGGTTAGTCGTAGTACATGCCGGTATCGGGATCGTAGTAGGCGGCCTTGTACCACTCGTCCTCCGTCGGCAGAACCCAGGTTGCTCCCAATTCCCGAGTAACCGACAGCCCAAGGCTGAGTGTGTATGAGCCGGTTTCGGTATCCCCAGCGCCCCGACCGTTCGAAAGCCAGTTGCAGAAACGGAGAGCGTCAAAATACGAAATCCATCGAACGGGCTCATCCTCCTTCCCGGCAACAGCAGCATACGAGTAACTTCCTTCTGACCCACTCCGAAGGATGAAGGGATTCCCATAGCCTCCCGGGTTGCCCATACTGTCTCGATATAACCCATAAGGATCGCTCTGCGCCTTGGCGTTCAGGAACTCCGTGTACTGATCAACAGTGACCTCGTAGGTTCCGACCTGATAGACGTAGTCGACCCCGCCCAGATAGACATCGTCTTCGGGATAAGCGGGATTGCCGATATCATACAGGTCCCCCGGATTCCCAGGATCACCGATTGTGGTTGTGTCCATCCACGAGCCGTTGCCCTCCTGCCCGAACAGGAGCAGGAGGGCTAGCAGCAGAACAGACTGCCTCATTCTGCGGCTGGATTCCATTGACACTGTAATCCCCGAATTCGAGCGCTTGCATTGATGCTTGGGCCACGGTTCTGAAGTTCGACATGGGGGAAAGCGCCAGCCGGGTAGCTTGCCGCGACATCGACACCGTGCACGGTGTCGATCAACAGATTGGTTCCATAGTAGACATAGCATCGGTTCGTGGTCATCTGATACGTCACCGACCAATCTGACTGAAACGCATAGCTGTCGTTGAAATCTATCCAGGTTTGTGACTCCGGCCCGTTGTGGCGGTAGATATCAAACGCCAGATTGCCTGCGTTGGTTTCGTATGTACGGGTCTTGATTTCCAGGTAGGGTATGACGCCGCCGTAGTCGGCGTGAAGTTCAGCCGGAAACTGCTCCGGAAGGAAGGCAAGTTTCGCATAGAAGTTCGTGGTGTTGAACTCCTCGTACTGGATAACGATCTCCACTACATTCGTGCCGGAGATGTCGAAGCGGACGTCGTTGTGATAGTCCCTGCGAGGATTCAGCCAAGTACCGCCATCCACCCATTCCTTGGCGAAGAGCTGGACAGCGCCATTTGTCGCATAGGAGCCGGACTTCCTGGACGGCGCCCAATAGTCCTCGACGCTCACGTAGTCGGTTTCCGCCCGCACCTCGATGCCGTCAGGATAGTCGGTGAACACATCCGCAAAGGCGGAATCGGCTGTTGCGTCCGACCGCCAGGCCTTGAAGTTGTCGAGATCAACATGACTGGTAGTGTCATCTGTGACTTCTGCGACTTCCACCACACACACCGCGCCATTCGGCCAAGCGCCAAGAGAGAGGTTTGTATGGGTGCCCGTGCAGTAGGTCGTGCCGTTGTAGGAAAGCTCGGCACTGTCCTCGTCCACGAAGAGTTCCAGCGTCGCACCGGGAACGAACGTGAGCGAACCGCTCGAATCAAGTTCATTGCCCCAAGTGCTTGCGCCGCCGCTTTTCTCGTAGAGATAAAGCGTGATGTTGGTGGCTGCGGCACGGATGATCATGACGATTTCTTCCCTAGTACGGATAGAAGCATGGCACCCAGCAGTCCAAGCAACATTGTGGACGGCTCAGGTATCAAGTAAACGAGGCGGAAGCCGTTCATACCTTCCGTGTGGGGATCGGCGCCGTAAGCAGTGCCAGAATTCAGGTCGCTAGCATCTTCCAGAAATGAACCGCCTCTCATCAAGTGGTCGGGAAACGCCTCCGAACGCGTCTCCAGCCACTCCCGAACGTTGCCCCCTTGGTCGTAAGTCCCGAACGGACTCTGCCCCGTTGTGTCGCCCGTGCTGGTGAAGTATATCCACGGACCATCCGGGGCCCAGTACGGATCGTCACCGAAGTTGAAAACGCGGGGCGTTGTGCCGTCGGTGGGCTCGGCTGGCACGTCGTCCGTTCCGTTCGGGTAGTCATAGTACGTGCCGGTATCGGGATCATAGTAGGCGGCCTTGTACCACTCGTCCTCCGTCGGCAGAACCCATGTCGCCCCCGGCTCGCGCAGGGCGTAGGTTCCGAGACTCAGCTCGTAAGACCCCGTCTCCGTGTCGCCATCACCTTGCCCATTGTACAGCCAGTTGCAGAGGCGCAGGCCGTCGTACCACGACACCCAACGCACCGGTTGGTTTTCAGTGCCCGCGACGACATCGTACGAGTAGCTGCCATCGGAGCCTGTCCGTACAATGAACGCCCCCTCGGGCCCAGTGGTCATCGAGGGATTGTAGAGCCCGTAGGGATCCGATTGGGCAACAGCGTTCAGGAATTCCACGTACTGCGCGACTGTGACCTCATAAGTCCCGATCTGATACGCATAGCCCACCGCGCCGAGCCCTGTGTCGTCGGCAACGTTGCCCGGGCTGCCGATCGTAGTCATCGCCATGATGAAATCGCCGCGAGACACAAGTGGCACATGGAGGAGGGCCCCCACCGCAATCCACAAACCCAGACGCATGTGTCCGCAACGCATATCGTCTAATCCCCAGGCGCGGTGAAGGCCGAAAGTCGGCGACACACGATCTCATTTACCAGCACGTAGGCGTTGGTCGTGTTCCAGTTGTTCTGGACCTCGTAGTGCGGATAGACGCCCTTCGCAAACACGTTCGTCATGTCGCTGAGCCCATGAGCTGCATTGATGAGCACGTCCGGCCCATAGTACACGCGAACGGTATTCGTATCAGCCTGCAGAGATACGCTCCGTCCCTCCATGTACCCGGCGGAGCCGCTACCGACCGAGACGCGATTGCCGTTCACCCCGAGATGCCGGTACGCCGTGAAGACCACGTTCGTCCCGGACGGCTCGAATTCGACGTATAGCGCCTTGCCGGCATACTCGTTGTAAATCTCGGTCGGCATGTACTCCGGCATCAGGCAGACCTTGCCGACCCCGCCAATGAAGTCGCTGTAGGCCGCCCGAACCTCCGCCACATTAGTCGCCGTCATGGGCAAGCGTACGTCATCCAGATAATCCCGCTTCACGTTGAGCCACGTGCCCCACTTCTGGCCAAGCGCGCATTCCTTCGGCATCCAGAACGCCGCGTCATTCGTCACAAAGGACCCGCTCTTGCGCGAGGGCGCCCAGTAGTCCTCGATGCTCAGCCGCTCAGTCTCCGCGCGCAACTCGACACCGCCGGGATAGTCGGCGAATGCATCTGTGAACAATGTGACTATCCGTGCTTCATCAGAGACCACAACACTACCTCCGTTTGAACAGCAGACACGCCAGGCCGCCAAGAATCAGGAGCATGACTGTTGACGGCTCAGGGATGATGTGGATGAGGCGGAAACCGATGTATCCTTCTGTGTCGGGATCCGTACCTTGCGTGGTGCCGGAATATAAGAACATGGCGGGCTCCGTAAAAGCGCCTCCGCGTATCATGTGATCGGGAAACTGAACCGAACGTGTTTCCATCCACTCCCGCACATTACCGCCCTGATCATAGGTGCCGTAAGGGCTTGCCCCCGTAGTTTGTCCAGTCGACGTGAAGTAGACGCCGCCCTGCCAGTAGGGGTCATCCCCGAAGTTGAAAACGCGAGGGGTCGTCCCGTCGGTGGGCTCGGCGGGCACATCATCGGTCCCGTTCGGGTAGTCGTAGTACGTGCCGGTATCGGGATCGTAGTAGGCAGCCTTGTACCACTCATCTTCTGTCGGCAGGACCCAAGTGGCAGTGGAACTCCGAAGAGCCCAGGCACCTTCAGCCATATCATAGGATCCCGTCTCTGTGCTGCTGTTGCCCTGCCCATTGTTGAGCCAGTTGCAAAGGCGAAGACCGTCATACCAAGACACCCACCGAACCGGTTGCCCTTCTGTTCCGGAGACCGGCGTGTATGCGTAGGAACCGTCCGAGCCGCTTCGCAGAATGCTCGCTCCCAACGGGTCAGATGCCATCGAAGAACTGTACAGGCCGTATGGATCCGACCGCGCCACGCTGTTCAAGAAATCAGCATACTGCGCCACCGTTACTTCATAGGTACTGATGTAGTACGGGTACGAGACAGCCCCGAAACCCGTATTGTCCGCCGTGTTTCCGGGGGCGCCAATGTAGGCAAGGTCGAGCGTGAGGTCGGCACTCGCAGCCGAGCAAACCGCCACAAGACAGAGAAACGACACCCCCCATAGGCGGCACTGGCTCCGATTTTGTAGGACACGCCCTCCCATGACTACTCCTCTGGCGGGCCGAACGTGGCCGATTGGCGACAGGAGACACCGCCCACGAGGACGTAGGCGTTAGTGGCCCAGTTATTCTGGAACTCGTAGTGCGGCCAGATGCCGTTTGCGTATACGTTCGTAAATGCGCTCAACCCGTGTTGCACATCGATGACCAGATTCGCCCCATAGAACACTTGGAGCGAGTTAGTGTTGGCTTGAAGCGATATGGTCTGTCCATCCGCATACGCCACGTAATTGGTTTGCAGATCCTGACGCGCTGCTGTTCCTTCATGCCGACGGGCGATGAACTCGACGTCGTTGGTCCGCCTCTCGACGTTCACATAGAGGGCCTGGCCTTCATACTCGTTGTAAATCTCCGTGGGGAAGTACTCGGGAAGCAAGCATATCTTCGCGATGCCGTCGGTAAAATCGCTGAAAGCAACACACACTTCCACGATATCTGTGGAAGACGACGCGATGCGCACGCCGTTGTGGTAGTCTCTTCGAGGACTCATCCATGTTCCGCCCTTGGTCCATTCCTTTGGAATCCAGAAAGCGTGTCCGTTCGTGGCGAAACTCGCGGTCTTCCTTGATGCGGCGAAATAGTCCTCCGCGTGGATATACTCCGTCTCCGCGCGGACCTCCACGCCGTCGGGATAGACTGAGAATTGATCCGCATACATGGTGTCCATCCCCGCGTCATCCTTCCATGCGCTGAAATTGTCCAAGTCTGCGTATAGGGTCGCGCCCGTGGTGACCTGACACACGTCAACGACGCAGACAGCCCCATCCGGCCAAGTATCCAAGGAGAGATTCGTGTGGGTACCGCTGCAGTAGTTGGTCCCATTGTAGTCTAGAGACGCACTATCCTCGTCGACGACGAGCTTCAGCGTCGCTCCCGCTACGAAGGAAATCGGACCGGCAGAATCTAAGAGAGTACCGTAGGTGTTAGTTCCTCCACCCTTCGAGTAGAGGAACAGCCGGACGGTGGTATTCGATTGCTCGTATTCGAGGAGCCCCATGACTCCCAAGGTATCATAGTCATACGTGGATTTGTTGATGCTGTCGCGAACAGCGGAGAGAGTTACCCGCGCCTCCGCCCCTGTAGCGGATGGACTTGGGACGTTGAACGAGGTAATATCCAATGAAAACGAACAGCCCGAGTCATCATTGATGACGAAGCGAGCGTCCGCCTCTTCTCGTGATCTGAAGCGCATCACAGGAACATCCGTATTGACGTAGACTCGTGCTCGAACGTTCTGAATGCGGAAAAGATTATCTGCGCCGACGGTCGAAACTTTCCTCCATGGCCAAGCACCGGACAGCGTGTCCTTGTTCGGGCCACTGAAAGTATTCAGATAGAACTCGCACTTGCCCTTGGAAAGCTCAGGTTGGCTCGCCTGCCTTCCGAGCACGTCCTGTAAGTGCGTGTTGTCCGTGTAGTTTGCCTGGTTGTACAGGGCGAACTTGCTGGCCAACGTCGCGAAGCTGTCGTTGACCAGGTCGGGGATATGATTGGTGGTGTCCTTGGACCGGTAGTCCAGCCCCCAGAGGGTCTTGCCCTTCTCGGGCATGGTCTCGTCGTCCCAACCCCAGGACCGGTAGTTCCAGTGCCCCCAGGACAGATCGTGCGCGTTCAGTTGGCGCGTCCAGTAGTCCATGTTCTGCTCGGTCCACGGCGCAAACTCGCCGACGTACACCGGGACGGTCTTCTTCTCGCGCAATCTCGTGAACGCCCGTACCATGTTGTCGGCAATGCCTTTCTGCGTGGTGAAGTACCAGTCGTCATTCCCATTCTGACCGTACACCGTCTGATCGTATACGTGAAACTCGTACACGACGTTGGTCCAACCCCTGGACGCGGGCGCGGGCCACCAGAGCGTATCGTCCCACATGTTCGTGTAGAGCATGTTGCTCTCCATGAAGAGAACGTGCTTGGTGTCGTTGGAGCGAACCGCCGTGTACAGGCGGCTGAGCAACGGCAAGATATCGTTCGAGAACGCCTGCTGATAGTGGGCCTTGGTGCTTCCCTGGCGCGGCGGATCGGGCTCGTTGAACAGGTCGTAACCCGCCACGGTGGTATTGGTCGCGTAACGACTCGAAATCTCAACCCACAGCGCGGCCGTGCGGTTCTGATATTCATCGCTGAGCCAAACGCGGTTTCGGAACGGCTCGCGGTATCCGCTAGCGTGATAGGGGTTCTGGCTACCGGGGGTGCTGTGCAGGTCCAGAATCACCCACATATGCCGAATGCGGCACTGCTCAATCACCCAGTCAAGTCGATCCCATCCCGATTGCTTGTAGACGTATGGGTTGTGGTCGTCTTCGAGCAGTGTATGGAAGAAACAAAGGCGGATGCCGTTGTAGCCCATCTCGCGGATGCGGTCGAGGTCGTTGGTCGTGAAGTAGTTGTCCCGGAAGGTGTCGAACAGCGCTTCGGTGTTGGTGGTCTGGTTGAAGAACCGGAACCGGTAGAGGTTGGCGACCGAACCGCCTGCGGCGATCCCGACAAAGTAGATGTCGTGTGTACCGGAGAGATTCGTGGAAAGCGTGACGTACTGCTCGGCAAAGGAACACCATTCATCCCAGCCTGACACGTCGGGCGATGTGCTCTTCGTCGTGAGCGTCCCGATCAGCGTCCCCGAAGAACTGCCGAGACGTATTTGGATGCTCTTGCCCGCGTCGTAGACGGGTACGGCCAGGCCGATCGCAAGGTTGCTTACGCCCGAACCGAAATCGACATCATCAAATCCAACGTATGAGCCGTTGCCGAAGCCTTCAACAATGCCAATGCCGTCTTCGCAGAGATACCCCCACGTCGTCCCCATGCTGACGTTGTAGGTGAAGTCGGCGTTCGTGGCGAGCAAAGTGAGGCTGTTGTCGAGATTGGCGTGAAGAAGCTCGCGCGCCGTGGCCTCGTCGATCTCGTCGGCCGCGTTGTCGTCCACGCCGTAGACCTTGCCCCAGTCGTTCGTGTACGCCCTGGGCTCGTACATCATCATCCACTGCTCCCACTGGAGCCATGCGCCGATGTTGACCGTTTTGAGCACGGCGGTGTTGGTGGATTCATCGACGATGTGCATGCCATCGACGGCCAGCATCTGCGGCGGCGGGACCGAGTACTTGTCCAGCGCGTCGGTCGCGTAGACATTGATTTCGTCGCCGTCCGAGAACCCGTCACCGTCGGTGTCCCACAACCCCGGATCGGTGCGGTGCATGAAGATTTCGCGAGCGGACGCGAGGCCGTCGCCGTCCTGGTCCCACGACGATCCCGCCACGTAGAAGCGATTGGTTATTCCATCCGTGTCGGTGTCTACCCAGAGGATTTCATTCGTGCCTGTGGTATCCGCATTCGTCACCGAAAGTATCCACGGGTCCGACTGAATGCCGTCAAACGTGTTCTCCGGCTCGGCGTCAAAGGTGAAGACATCAATCATGTTGGTGAACCCGACTGGCAGGTGCACCGTCACCTCGATACCGTTGGTCGCGCCCTGTCCGGGGCCGACGATCGCAACCCACAGATCGTTACTGCCGCCGCCCGACTTCGCGCCTTCACCGCCGCCGTCCTCTTTCTCGTCTTCCTTGACGGCGGCGCCCTTGGCCTGGTCGAGGAGGTAATCATAAAGCCGGTCAGAAGGGACCATCGTGACTTTCAGCAAGACACGAGCCGGATCGAGATGAGCAATGATCTCCTCGATTTCCTTCTCGTCGTACTTGCCGGAATAGAGGTCGGGATACCGTTCGAGGGCGTAGACGTCGTCGGCGCAGTAATCGCCGTACGGACACTCGATCACGTAGACCGGTTTGTAGTCGCTGTTCAGGAAACAGATGTCGCGATTCAGTCTGTCCTGGTAGATGAAGATTTCCGCGACAGGAACTTCAGAGTCACCTTCGAGATACCAAATGACATTTTCCAGAAAGTCCTTCGAGACCTTGGTGGTATCTACGGGGAGGGGACCTTTTGTTTGCGTCCAGCAGGTCGCGCCCGGAATCGCGACCTCGATATAGTTCCACGCGACGTCCGACCACGCGTCGGACAGTTCCAGAACCGAGACCACTTCTTCGGCCATGAGTTGATCGTAACGGCGCTTGGCCTGCTCTTCAGGCGTCAGCAACGCGTAGGTGTGAAAAACAAAAAGCCCCGTGACAGCAAGCACGAGACCCAGCACACAGATGGCAAACGACTGGTCACTGCGCAGACGGCAGATGAATTTCCTCATTAGACCTCTCCTCATACGTTTGCAGTTATCACTCTAGAACAAACAGACTCCCCAACCAAGTGTACACGACTCCTTTTCCGGTACTCGGCTCGCCAACAACAACCCCGTCAAGTCCGGAGTCATTTTTTGCCTGACAAGAAATCGCTTTTTGCCTAGGGGCGGAAAACAGGTCAAATTGTCCTATTTTCGTATTTATGAGATGAATTATTGCGATGGAGGGAGCGATTGTAAAGCACCTTTTGGGTGTTTTTTGGTAGGATAGTAGGATATAGGACACGCATTTTTCATAGTCGAACTTCAAAAAACATGCCGTTCGGGGGGAAATTGGGCGCAGTAGCCCGTCGGACGGGCTGTGGAGGGTCATTTTTGATTACTTGTGGCGGGTGAATGGTGTTTTTGCTCGGAAAATGGGCACACCCCTCCTGTTGTGTCATTTTGGGGGATGGTGGATCGGGATTTCTGCGGTCAAAAATGGCTAGGCTGGGGCCATTTCGGCCTCTTTGGGCTTTATGAATGCCGTCTGGGCGCTCCGACACCCCTTCATCCAGCATTTTCCGACCTTGTCAGCCGCTTTGCGAATGTTTTCGATTGTTCCGGCCACCAGACAGAAGCGTTTGCTGTATTCCTGAACGGTATTTACCCACTCCTGTGCATCCAAATCCAACGATTCCAGTATCGGAAGAATTTCTTCACTGATATGCCCTGGTTTGCCCTCCCGAATCTGACGGCCC
>RZZS01000164.1 GCA_009929775.1 Alphaproteobacteria bacterium | reverse complement strand
GGCCGACCGGAGGTCCGTCGCATAGCCGAACATCTCGGACAAGGGGACCTCTGCACGGATGATCTTTCCGGATGGCGCATCGTCCATCCCCTGGATCATTCCGCGACGACTATTCAGATCGCCCATGACATCGCCCATGTTCTCTTCGGGGGTCACGACCTCGACCTTCATGATGGGCTCAAGCAACACAGGCTTGGCCTTGGCCGCACCTTCCTTGATTCCCATCGAACCGGCAATCTTGAAGGCCATTTCACTCGAGTCGACTTCGTGATACGAGCCGTCGTAGAGCGTGACCTTGATGTCCACCATCGGAAAGCCAGCCAGGATGCCGTTTTTCATGGCCTCTTGAATGCCCTTGTCGACCGCCGGGATATATTCCTTCGGAACCGTACCGCCGACGATCGCATTGACGAATTCATATCCGACGCCCGCCTCTTGCGGCTCGATGCGGAGATAAACATGACCGTACTGGCCGCGACCACCGGACTGGCGTGCGAACTTGGTCTCTTGCTCGACGCTCTTGCGGATCGTCTCGCGGTAGCTGACCTGCGGCGCGCCGACATTGGCCTCGACCTTGAACTCGCGACGCATCCGATCGACGATGATCTCCAGATGCAGCTCGCCCATCCCGGAGATGATGGTTTGTCCCGACTCTTCGTCGGTGTGGACACGGAAGGACGGATCCTCCTGAGCCAGCTTCGAGAGGGCGACACCCATCTTCTCCTGGTCTGTCTTCGTCTTGGGCTCCACCGCAACCGAGATGACCGGCTCCGGGAACTCCATACGCTCGAGCGTAATCACCTTATTGAGGTCGCATAGGGTGTCACCGGTGGTGACATCCTTCAGGCCGACCGCTGCGGCGATGTCGCCGGCGTGGACCTCCTTGATCTCATGGCGCTCGTTGGCGTGCATCTGCAGGATACGGCCGATGCGCTCCTTCTTATGCTTGACCGGGTTGTAGATGGTATCCCCGGACTTGAGCACACCCGAGTAGGCACGGAAGAAAGTCAAGGTACCGACAAAGGGATCCGTTGCGATCTTGAACGCAAGTGCGGCAAAGGGCGCGTCGTCGGATGCCGGGCGCTCGCCTTCGGACTCGTCTTTGTCGTCGAGAATACCCTTGATGGCCGGCACGTCGATCGGCGATGGCATGTAGTCGATGACTGCATCCAGCATCGCCTGCACGCCCTTGTTCTTGAAGGCCGAGCCGCACATCATGGGGACAACTTCACTCCTCAGCGTGCGGGCACGCAGACCGGCCATGATCTCTGCCTCGGTCAGCGGTTGGCCTTCGAGATACTTCTCCATCAGCTCTTCGTTGGCCTCGGCAGCCGCCTCGACCATGTGCTCGCGCCACTCCTCGCAAAGATCCTGAAGATCCTCGGGGATGTCGCGCAGCTCGTATTCCATGCCACGGGACGCTTCGTCCCAGTAAACGGCCTTCATCCGGACCAGATCGACAACGCCTTTAAAATCCTCTTCGGCACCGATCGGCACCTGAATCGGGACTGCATTGCCGCCGAGCCGGTCTTTGACCTGCTGTACGACGCGAAAGAAATTCGCTCCCATGCGGTCCATCTTGTTCACGAACGCGATGCGCGGTACACCGTACTTGTCGGCTTGACGCCAGACGGTTTCCGACTGTGGCTCGACACCGCCGACAGCACAAAAGACCGCACAAGCACCGTCGAGAACACGCAGCGAACGCTCGACCTCGATCGTGAAGTCGACGTGTCCGGGTGTATCGATGATATTGATTCGGTGCTCCGGACGCTCCCGGCTCATTCCCTTCCAGAAACAGGTCGTCGCAGCGGAGGTGATAGTGATACCGCGCTCCTGCTCCTGCTCCATCCAGTCCATAGTGGCGGCGCCGTCGTGCACTTCGCCCAACTTGTGCGAAACACCCGTATAGAAAAGAACGCGTTCGGTGGTCGTTGTCTTCCCGGCATCGATGTGCGCCATGATGCCGAGATTGCGATACCGCTCGATTGGGGTGCTACGTGCCACGACTGTA
>RZZS01000086.1 GCA_009929775.1 Alphaproteobacteria bacterium | reverse complement strand
CCCGGCTACGGCTGCACGCAAGCGGGGGATGTCGTCTATAATTCCGGCCATGGCATGCTCCAGTATTGCGACGGCTCGAAATGGGTGGCCATCGGCGCGGATTGCGCGGCGGTTACGAGCGGGCTTGTCGCGCACCTCAAACTTGACGAGGCGAGCGGAACGAGCGCAGCGGATTCGTCCGGTTACGGGAATGCCGGTACGCTTGCCAACATGGCCGGTACGGAATGGACGAGCGGCGTTCTGGATGGCGCGCTGCAGTTCGACGGAACGGACGATTATATTTCCATCGCCCACGACCCGAGTCTGAACTTCGGAACCGGCGATTTCTCCATCGGAGGATGGGTCAACGGCAATTACAGCCTCGTCCTCGACGAATACCCGAAACTGTATGACAAAATCGACTCAAGCGGAACCGAATTCGGATTTGGCGTCTGGATTTCAGGCTCCAACGACGAGGATTATCCTTCCTGCGAATGGATCGTTTCCGGAAACTGGTACTTCGCCAGTGCCACCGGAGTAAGCGTCCGGGATGGAAACTGGCACCATATCATGTGCGTCCGGAATGGAAGCGATCTTGACATCTACGTTGACGGGCAGTTGCGCGGAACCTATGCGGGCGCTACCCAGAGTATCGATACAGCCGTGGACGCGACCATCGGCTATTCCGTTGCCTGGGATTCCGATGCCTATACCGGGCTTATCGACGACGTCCGCATTTACAACCGGGCTCTCAGCCCGGCGGAAGTCGAAACTCTTTATTCCGCATACACGCCGGACTTCAACTGCGGAGACGTCACGTCCGGCATGACCGTCGACAGCAACACCACGACACCGGGTACGGCGCTGGGCACCAGCCTTGAGGACGCGACCGAGCCCGGGACGTTTGAAATGAACATCACCTTCGAAGCCGGAGCATATGGCGTCATTCTCGAGAGCGGCGGAACGGGAACCGGTATGGCGATCTGGGCGGATGGAAACGACCTGTACTTCGGCGTCGGCGATGGCGGGGTCACGACGACGACGGACGATTCCATCGTGATAAGTTACCCGCTCTCCCCTCTCGTCGGCCGGACCGTCGATCTCGTCGCGGCGAGCGACCCGACCACGGGCGCGAGCGCGAAGCTGTACATTAACGGGTGCGTCGTCGCCAGCGGCGTCACGACCGGCGGCGGACCCCTGCGGAACAACGAATGGGGCGGCACGAACGTCGCCGGATACGGCGTCGTCGGCGGATCCGGCATTCGCGCCGGTACCGCGGCAAGTACCTTGACGAACGCAACGCTCAACAGCAACCTGCTTTTTTACGAGAACGAATTGCCGGCAAATTATTAGGGCGGAATAGCGGAACGTGAGAACGACAGACACATTGAGGACGAGAGACTTCTTTCAGCGCAATCGACGTACGGCGCGACGAAAGACCTCCATGAAGTGGAGCGCTAACGTTATGAGATCCCTCGCTGGCGCTCGGGATGACGGTGGGGGAAGATTGGCCTCCATCTTCCTTCTCCTGCCCGTCCTCTGCCTTCTGGTGCCCGGTTCCGCCCGAGCCGTCTGCACCGCTCCGGACGGCGAGGCCGGGACAGTGATCTACAACACGAACGAACACGTCCCGCAATATTGCGACGGCACGAACTGGATCGCGTTCGTCTCCCAGGCGGGGAACGGATTCTCCGCATCAGACCCGACCGGCAACCTCGTCGGTCGATGGGAGTTGAACGAAGCGAGCGGCACCAGCGCTCCGGACAGCAGCGGAAGTAATAACGGCACGCTCGAGAATATGGATCCGGCGACCGACTGGGTGTCCGGACGAGTCGGGAACGCGCTGGATTTTGACGGAACCGGCGAATATGTCCGGGTCGGCGATGATCCTGCTCATAACTTCGGAACGGGGAGTTTTTCGGTAGCCGCATGGGTCAACCCGCGTTCGCTCCCGACAACCCAGTTTTCGGGACTTGGCGGAATCGTCGCGAAAAAGAACGTCAATGGTGGCGCCGGATGGGAATTCGCTCTCTCCGACACAGGCAGTCTGCGGGCCTGGGCGCGCGTCAACGGCGGCGCTTTCGCTGGAATCTACACAGTAAATACCCTCACGCTCGGAAAGTGGCATCACGTCGCCATGGTCGTCGATCGGGCGGAAAATTTGATCAAGGTCTTCATCGACGGCGTTCAGGATACCCAAACGATAGACATCTCCGGCTGGGGTTCGATCGATGTTTCTGACAATTACGATCTGCTTATCGGCGGAATTCGGAGTGACTTGAGCTTCCTCGACGGTCAGGTCGATGATGTGCGCGTGTACGACACGGCCCTGACCCCTGCGGCAATAGGCAGTCTTTACGCGGCGGGCGGCTGCCTGAACCCGGTCGGCGCCGAAGGCACTCTTGTCTTCAATGACGACCTGAACGTAATGCAATACTGCGAAGGGGACGCGTGGGTATCTGTCGGAACGTGCAGCGATTACGGAATCGGCAACATCGTCCATCTCCCGATAGACGAGGGTAGCGGAACGACGGCGGCGGATATTTCCGGAAACGGTTATGACGGCACGCTGAACAACGGACCCCTCTGGACGACGACAGCCATCACAGACGGACAGGCGCTCGATTTCGACAGCACGAACGATTACGTCGAAATCGACGCAGGAACCAGCCTCGACAGTCTCGGCGCAATCACAATGAGTGCATGGATCAGGCCGGAATCAGCCGGCGAGGGCGGATCGGCCTGGGTCATGGGGCGCGACGGAACCATCAATATCGCAACGCTGGACACCGGTTCAAAGATCGGCGTTCGCGTTTCCCGCTGGAATACGACCCCCGGCCTCTGGAGCACGACGAACAGCGTCCTGTCACCGTACGGAAACTGGCTTCATGTTGCCGCGACCTACAGTTTCACCTCGATTGCCAATGTACCGGACCTGTATGTCAACGGTGAACGCGTGCAGGTGAACGAAACGCAGGCCCCCGTCGGCTCGCTTTCAGCCGATTCCGGCATGTGGTATGTGGGAAGCAACTCGCCGGCGGCTACGTTCACATTCGACGGCCAGATCGACGACGTCAAAATATACGACAAAATTCTGGGTGCCGACGAAATCGACCAGATGTACCAGGACGGCCTGCGGGCACGGATGGAGACCGCAAAAATCGGCCACTGGCCGCTGGACGAGACGAGCGGAACGACCGCCGCCGATATCTCCGGAAACGGGAATGACGGCTCTCTTCAAGGCGGGATCGATGCATCTACAGATTTCGTTGTTGGCAAGACAGGTCGTGCCGCCTCTCTGGATAGCGCGGGAGAATACATACAAGTCGCTGGACAACTCGGAAATCCGCCAAATATAACGATTGCCGCATGGGTGATGTATGAAGGGAGCGACGACCAGAACCAGCCTGTGTCCATCGGCGACCATGTCGGCCTCAACATCGACTGGAGCGCCTCGGGAATCCCGACGCAGGGTTTTTACAACGGGGTCGGCGGCGTCTGGCGGCGCACCGGATCAACGACGGAGATCGGGGGAAGTGGCTGGAACCACGTCGTCTATACAATCGACGACAGCAATGATGTCCAGAAATTCTATTTGAACGGCGCGCTTGCCGACACGACCAATTATACTGAATCCATTGATTATTCAACGGCACGAAACACACATATCGGCAAGGAGGGACTGACTTCCAGTAACTGGCAATTCGAAGGAAAAATAGACGACGTCCGCATCTACGACCGCGTCCTGACCGCCGATGAGGTTTCGGTCCTCTACAACGACTCCGCCCCCGGCTATGGCTGCACGACCCCCGGCAAAACCGTATGGAACACCGACCACGGCATGCTGCAATACTGCGACGGAGCGAAATGGGTCGCCGTCGGGCAGGATTGCGCCGTGGCTGCGAGCGGGCTGGTCGGCCACTGGAGATTTGACGAGACAAGCGGCACGACCGCCGCCGACGCGACGACCTACGGCAATAACGGCACGCTGAACAATTTCCCCGCCGACCCGTGGGACGAAACCGGCGGGGTCTTCGACGGCGCGCTCGTGTTCGACGGGACGAACGACTATATCAATCTCGGCCTTCCCGCCTCGCTCGACCTGACCGGCGGCGAGGTCACGATCGCCGCCTGGATCAGGCCCGACACGACCAGCGGCCTGCGCCGGATCGTCTCGGCGCCCGCCAATGAAAATAGCGGACGTGAACGGTACGGCCTGCTGCTCAATTCCAATGCGTTGCAGATGTGGATCAACAATCAGACAGCGGACTATTCTGCGTCCGTCGCCTACACCGATACCACCAACTGGCACCACGTCGCGGGTGTTTTCTCCGGCGGGATCATTCGGCTTTACGTGGACGCCGTAGAAGTCACCAGCCGCGATATCGGCGGAACCATCGCCGACAATGCCAACGCCACCGATTACGTCCAGATCGGACGCTACGGACCGAATTTCGGTCAGTATTTCGATGGAAGGATGGATGACGTGCGGGTTTACAATCGGGGCCTGAGCGCCGCCGAAATCGAGGCCCTGTACAGTATGGGCGCGCCATAGGGAGGCAAAATTTTCTTCATGACAGCGAACACAGAAATCACCCGTCATCCCGAACGCGCGAAGCGCGGAGGGACCTCCGCAAAGTGGAGCGCGAATGGCATGATGCACCTAAAAAAGCCCTCTCCCCCGTGGGGAGAGGGTTGGGTGAGGGGCATGTGGAGCCGCGCAAAGCGCGGACTTTATATGCCCCCCGCCCGCCGCTTCGCGTCGACCTCTCCCCACAGGGGAGAGGGTCCGTTCGTAAGGCCGGTCACCGCCCTCTTCCTCCTCCTGTTCGCCTTCTGCCTTCTGCCCCCCTCCCCCGCCCGCGCCGATTGCACCGGCCCCGCGGGGATTGCGGGACAACTCATCTACAACCAGAATTCCCACGTGCCGCAATATTGCACGGGCACGGAGTGGCGCGCGCTGGCCACCGAAGCAGGCGACGGCGGCGCGGGCGGCTGCACAGGACCGTCTGCCGTTGAAGGCACGATGGTCTACAACGACGACTATCGCACGCTCCAGTACTGCGAAGGCGACGAATGGATCGCCATCGGCTCCTGCTCCGACTACAAGGGCGGCATGGTCGGCCATTGGAAATTCGACGAGACGAGCGGGACGAGCGCGGCGGACAGTTCGGGCAACGGAAATGGCGGCACGCTGACCAACATGACAGGAACAGAGTGGAGCCGCGGAATTTCCGGCGGCGCGCTCGAATTAGACGGGATAGAGGACTATGTGCTTGTTCCGGGACAGTTCAACGCAGCGCCGTTCACGGCCTCCGCATGGTTCAAGGCCAATAGCTTCACGACAACAGAAGGAAATTACCTTTTTTCCCAAAGACGAACGGGATTGCCAGTCCGGTCCTGGGCCGTCCAGATTTTGCCTCCGACAATGTTGGGTCACTTCGCCGTCAAGGATGCCCTGGGAAGCCAAACGGCGATCCAGTCCAACGCCCCGGTCACAACGGGTGCTTGGCATCATATCGCTGCGGTGCTGGACGAGACTTATAATTTGAGACTCTATCTTGACGGTGAACTTCAGGACGAAACCGATAATTCGGCGAGCCTTCTGGACGCAAACCTCGACCTTTACATCGGCAACGACAAGAACATGCATTACTTCGACGGCTTGATTGACGATGCGCGGTTCTACGACCGCGCCCTCAACCCGCTCGAAATCCAGGCGCTTTACGAAGACGGCGTCAACCGCAACCTCTATGACGGCATCGTCGCGCACTTCCCGCTCGACGAAAGCAGCGGAATTACGACCTTGGATCCCGTCGGCGGTTCCGTTGGGACCCTCACGAACGGCCCGGTCTGGCGTCCGGGCAGCGGCCCCGTCGGCGGCACCCTCGAATTCGATAGCAGCAACGACGCCGTAAACGTCGTCGTACCGGACAGTCTCGACAACATCGCCGAGGCGCCCGGCTCCATATCCGTCTGGGTCTACCCGCGCTCGCAGGGAGGCAACAATCAGGGATGGATCGTTGGCAAGGCGGATACCGCGGATGTCGAAGACGGATGGGCGCTCCGTTACAACTATTTCAGCAGCACCGAATACTTTCAGTTTCACGTGAACTACGGCGACCAGCTAACCCAGAATGACGACCTTCGGGTCCGGCTCGTCGATCCGTGGCGGCCGCAGATCAACGAATGGACCCACGTCGTCGTGACGTGGGACGGCACCGGCGAAGCGGACAATGTCCGTTTCTACATCAACGGGTCGGAACCGGACGCCTATGGCAGCAGGCTAGACGGATCCGGCAGCCCGCCCGACGACAGCGCGCTCGACCTCACCATTGGAAACACCGATATCACCCTTCCGATCCGCGCCTTCGACGGCATGATCGACGATTTGCGCATCTACGACCGCATTCTAGGTGAAGACGAGGCGAAAAGGCTGTTCGAAAGAGGAATCAATCCCGACGATGGTCTCGTCGGACACTGGAGACTGGATGACGGGGCAGGATCGACAACCGCCGCCGACTCCTCCGGCAACGGACATACCGGCACGCTCACAAACATGGAGGCTGCGCAGGACTGGGTACAAGCCGCGACCATCAGCGGCGGCCTTGACTTTGACGGTACTGACGATCACGTTTCTGTCGCCGACAACCCCGCGCTGGACCTGACGTCCACCGTCTCGGTAAGTGCCTGGATAAAAGCAGATTCGCTCACCACGGGGACGGAAGAAAACAGGATTGTTTTCAAAGGCGGAGGGGGCCATGGCGACAATCTCTACACCCTCGAGGTTAACAACGGCATTATCGCTTTCGCTCTGCATGGATTTGCCCCGGGAGTTGATTCCTCCGCATGCGTTGCAACGGACGATTTCTGCGTTCGCGGTGTAACAACTGTTTCAACCGGAACCTGGTATCATGTCGCCGGCACCTATGATGGCAACGTGGCCAAAGTGTACGTGAACGGCGTAGAGGACGGTTCCAACATATTCACTAACACTGGCACAGCCAATTCATACCCGTTGAACATTGGCGGTCGCAGTGACGCCTCGGATATGTTCGACGGCCAGATCGACGACGTCCGCGTCCACGATCGCGCCCTGACCTCGCATGAGATCGAAACCCTCTACGAACAGGGCCTCGACCTCCTCGACGGTCTGATCGGTCACTGGCCGATGGATGAGACCAGCGGCACCACCGCCGCCGACGCGACCTCCTACGGCAATGACGGGACGCTCGACAGCGACGCGGCCTTTACCTCCGGCAAACTTGGAAACGCCGTTCTGCTGGACGGCAACGACGATTCCGTGAACATCGCCAACGAATCGCATTTCGATTTCGAAAGAACCGATCCGTTCTCGATCTCCGCCTGGATCTACCGCGAAACCGACACGAGCGAAGACGACATCGTCGAGAAATTCACCCCGAATGTCGGTTACTATGTGTTCCTGAACGGCTCCGACGACCGGATTTACGCAGGGCTTCGCGATGGCGGGTATTTTTTACAGGAGGTCGGAGGAACCGTTACTTTGAACCAATGGCACCTTGTGACCGTAACCTACGACGGTAGCAGCGACGCTTCGGGCCTTCGGTTATTTCTGGACGGCTCCGAACAGAGCACCGATCTCACCAGCAACAACTTTACCTCCGGAAGCATGCTCAACGACTCGCCTCTGGCCATAGGGAACGAAAGCCCCTCGGAGTCCTGCTGCGGCTTTGACGGCAAACTCGACGACGTCCGCATCTACGACCGCGAACTGAGCCCCGCCGAAGTCGAAAAACTCTACAACTCGACCGTCGACCAGCATCGCTGCAAGGAACCGGGCGTGCTCGCCTACAACGACACCTACAACCTTATGCAGGTCTGCGACGGAGTGAACTGGGTCGCGCTCGGCGACTGCACGCCGGTGGGCGGCGGGTTGGTCATGCATCTCGAACTCGACGAAACGAGCGGCACGACAGCCGGCGATTCCACCGCTCTCGGCAATAACGGAACGCTCAACGATTTTCCGGCCGATCCCTGGCTGGATAGTGGCGGCGTTTTCAGCGGCGCGCTCGAATTCGACGGAAACGACGACCGCGTTTCCATTCCCGATGACGATACGCTCGATTTTGGCACCGGAGACTTCAGTGTTTCTCTATGGATCAAGGGTGATGGCATACCCGCCAATGAGCGGGTCCTTTTCCAGGGAGACACGGTTACCACAACCGGTTTTACTATTCATCTCCAGACGCAGGCGCGTTTCTACGTCTGGACAACGGGATGGGGCGATCAGGGAACCGGCGTTTTCTCCACCACGACCGTTGACGATGGTTCCTGGCACCACGTCGTGGGTGTCCGGCGTAACGGCACCAACTACATCTATGTCGATGGAAACCTTGAGGATAGCGCGAGCGGCTCAACCGCCAACGTAACGAATGCTGCAACCATATATCTTGGCGATAACGTTTGGGGATCAGCTCCCTTTACTGGCAGCGTCGACGACGTCCGCATCTATAACCGCGCCCTGACTTCCGCTGAAATCGAAACCCTCTGGATGCTTGGGAATATGCCATGACGTCCGTTGCCGCTCCCCCCTTAAACGGCGTCAATCCGGACTGACTGCGAAGGCTGGCAATTTTAGCAATTTACATTTACGGAAAGTTCGGTTATTTTTTCCGCCAATATGACAAACACCAATTGAAGCGGGGCTTTTTGACGATGGACTCACGCGGCCCGCGTCCTTTGCCGGTCACGTACACGACTCTCGACATCGGAGAGAGGTGCGACATGATCGCGGCGATCAAACAGGACGTTGCGAATGCCAGAAGACTCGGCGAATCAACGTCATCCCAGCGCTCGGCCAACGCCGACGACACGAAAACCCGGCTCACCGCGCTTGCGTCATCCTTCAATACCAGCGCGGCCTATGACGGGATGCAGGCTCTGATCGTCGTGTCGCTTCGGAACATCCTCGACGAAACCTACGATGTCCGAGAACTGAACACCGACTGGAGCCTCTATTCCGACGACATCAAGCAGGAGATCGGGGAAGGCATCCTTTCAGCAATGTGCGAACTTCAGTCGGGGCTCGCCCGCATCCAGGTCCCCCCTCCGAAACTCGTTCTGTTTCGGGAACCGCGCGCGCCGGAAGATACGCTGAATTACGGAAGTCATACGGGAGACTACCGGCAGGATCCGTCGACCTATTACATCCGTGTGAATCTTGACCGGGAAACCAGCCACGGAGTCGACTTCCCCGAATTCCTTAACACGATGACTCACGAAGGCGCGCACCACCTCCAGAAATCAATCTCCCACGCGCAAATTCAGGGGCACATGCCGGATCGCCACGCCCTGCGCAGCGACGCCATCCTGTTCATGACAATCGCCGATAAAGGCGCTTACATCCCGGCTGAAATCTGCGAAGCCGCCTATCGCGCCCAGCCCGGCGAGGCCGACGCATGGCGCTTCGGCAACCAGATGGGAAAGTTCGCCCGGACACGAGGCAAACGTGCCGCTCCGGAGTTGTCTCCCCTTGTCTTGTCCTTCGCAGTTGCTGCCGCCGCAATTGCTTTCGCATCGACAAAACGGCCTTTCGGTTCAGGCATTGCCCCGGAGCAAGGCCGATGCGCACCAGCCCCTCAAGCGGGATAACCGCCTCCACGTATGCGCCACGGGGATCGCTTGAAAAAATGAACGGCTGCTGCGAGTCTTTAGAGCGTTTTCCAAATAGGTTGACTCACCCCGCCCAACCCACCCCGCTTGCGGGGGAGGGCAATGAGACTTTGATTTGGCGAAGCCAAAGCAATTAGCCGAGTGGGTGGGGGGCGCTGGACGGGTCAATCTAATAGGAAAGTGCTCTGATAAGGTACCGATCACAGTACCCGACACAGTGGGATAAGGCGGTGAGATGATTCATAATTTGGGATTCTTTGTTGCGAATCAAGGAGTCCGCAAATGTATGAAAGTCTTG
>RZZS01000163.1 GCA_009929775.1 Alphaproteobacteria bacterium | reverse complement strand
GCACGCTCTTACCGTTCAGGTCTCGTTCAGGCTGTCTTGCGTATTCTGGATCCAACGACGGGATACACCGATCTCGTCGTCATGAATCCCTGACATGAGGGGAGGGCCGATTCGCCGGGAGACGCAGCGGCATACCGCATCTCGCCGAATCCACTTCATCTGTCCGCTATGCTTGATCAACCGAAGAGGGTAAACCAATGACCAACACGACCTCCAAGCGCTTCCCCCTCGCTCTTGCCGCTATCCTTGTTACGCTGGGCGGGGCCGCATCGGCACAAACCAATTTCAATACCACCATCCAGGAGGGTTATATCAACACAAACGATACCTCTCAGCGTGGTGAGTACAACGACAACGCGACTTATCAGGAAGGGCGCGACAACGCAAATCGCGCCAAGCAGCGCGGGAAGGAAAATTGGAATCAGACGGGTCAGTTCGGTAAGAACAATTACAACGAGACCAGTCAAGGTCCTATGGGCAACTAGGACCGGGACTCCAAAAAGCAAGATCATTCACCTAATGGGCCGTCAAGCCGACACCCGGGAGCGGGTGTCGGCGGTGAAGTCCTCCTACGAAACGAATGGGTTTACATATGAAGACCTCGATCTTTTGGGTTGGTATCCCGCTGTTTTTAATGGTTCCACTGGCGCAAGCCGATGGGGGGCGCGACCGAGCACAGGGTCCCTGTTACAGCGTCAACATTCAGAACGATCATGTCAATCAATCGGATGTTCAACAGGACTGCGATATGAACTTCAGCCGGACGGTGCAGGCCGGAACGGACAATCGAGCGTCGACGATTCAGACCGGCGATGTGAACAACAACAAGGTTCGGCAGTATCAGTATGCGCCTCCGAGGGACCGGATGTCCGGGGAGCGTGATTAGCATTGGGATCGATCTATTGTCCGCTGCTTCGCGACTTGCCGTGGGAGGTCTTGCTCACTGATCCGGCCACTCGCTGTTCGGACGGTCGGGTAAACATGCGCGGCGCGGTCCGCCGATGTCGGTGCGGGGCTTGGTGGACTTCGCTCTCGTTCGTCCACCCTGCGATGTCCCGCGGAGCGACGCAACGAGCAGGGTGTTGGCTTGGCTGTTCTTTTTGAGGTCAAGCTGATTTCATTCAGCCGAGTAGGGTCAAGAAAATGTCGCACGTCATCTTCAATCCGTTTCCTGTGGTTGTCTTGGGGCTGTTGGCTGTTCTGTGCACTCCGGTCTGGGCGCAGGAGAATGCCAATACGTCGGTTCAAGTGGGTAAGGTCAACATCAATCATACCCGCCAATGCGGCGACACCAACGATAATGCCACCTACCAAGACGGCAAGGTGAATATCAACACGACCAGGCAGGGCTGCAACGACCGAAGGAGCTGGAAGGGTCACGGGGGCGGGGTCAACGCCGATGGCACACAGACGGGTCAAGGGCGCTCGGCGCTTGCCGCGCAGGCGCGGTAGCACGCGTGGGGCGCGATGGCCCGAGCTCACGGCGACCGATGCGGTGGGCCGGATCGCAGACGCACGGGGCAATCGACCGAGGTCGGCGCTTCGGGCCGGTGCCTGTCCCTTCTGGTAGACACGCCCGTGGGAGAGATCGATGAAGATCAAACGAATCAATGCGAGAGGCGTGGGTCCGGGGTTGATCGGCCTGGCTGTGCTTTCGATGAGCGTTGTGACGGGCTGTGCCGTTGCGCAGACCCACACGACCGGCGGGTCGACGGCGATGATCCAACAGAGCGGCGGCAGCCGTCCGGTCGAGTCGCAGATGACCCGTCACCGGGACGGACAGACCATCGTCACGCAGGACGGCCGCAGCACGGACATCACCATTCAGCGAGACAGCGCGGCTGTGGCCTCCGGTGCCGATGTCCCCCGCGGAATCCCGCAGTCGGAACGTTTTCAGCCGCCTTCAAGCCTGGAGGGCGTCAGCTCGCGGTTTCCCGTGACCCGGGGAGGTGTCGATGCGGTGCGGGAGACGTCCGGGTCGATGCAGGATGCCTACAAGACGCGGATGCTTGAGCGGATGCGCTGAATGGCGTTACGGCTTCGGACAGCCGATCGGCAAGTCGGTTGTGCCGAGCCGTGCGAGGCACAG
>RZZS01000021.1 GCA_009929775.1 Alphaproteobacteria bacterium | reverse complement strand
TGAAAATCTGGGATGAGGAAAACCGGCTTTAGCCGGAACATGCGTGGCTTCAGCCCGCTTTACGAAACCCTCGAATATTATTCGAGGGTCGTTCATTGATGGAGCGCAGCGATTTCGACGGCGAAACCATCCGCGAGATCGGCGAGGTTTTTCACCGGCGTCTGGACTACGAGGCCGAGCGGGACGAGGCGCGCGACGAGACGCCGCCGCAACGGGCGGCGCGACTGAAGGCGCTGGGGCGTCTCGATGAAGAATCGGTCGCCGACGCGCTCGGCATGCGCGACCGGGACTTCGTGCTGGCGGCGCTGGCGCAACGCTCCGGCATTGCCCTTGAAGACGTCGTCCGAATCGTCAACATGAAAGCGGCGAAGCCGGTTATCGCCGTATGCTGGCGGGCGGAACTGTCGATGCGTCTTGCGCTTCGGATCCAGAAGGAGCTGTGCCACATTCCGCCCCGCGAACTCGTCTATCCAAGGGAGGGCACCGACTATCCGCTTGGCGACGACGAGATGAACTGGCAGCTGGAATTTTTAGGGCTGGAAAAGAAACGCTAAGCTCTTGCCGTTATGCTGTAAACTCATAGATTGGTGGCAGGAATGCAAAAGCGAAACCGTCTCCTCTGTGGAGAGAGATTAAGCGAGCAAACAGCGAAAAGGACAAACGCGCTATGGTCAAGAGAAATAAAATCGCTTTGGTGGGGGCTGGACAGATCGGCGGGACGCTCGCGCTGCTGGCCGGGCTGAAGGATCTCGGGGACGTGGCGCTCGTCGATATCGCGGAAGGCATTCCGCAGGGCAAGGCGCTCGATATCGCGCAGGCTTCGGCTATCGAAAAATACGATTTCGATTTTGTGGGCAGCAACAGCTACGAGGCGATCGAGGGGGCGGATGTCGTGATCGTCACGGCCGGCGTGCCGCGCAAGCCGGGCATGAGCCGCGACGATCTCGTGGAGATCAATACCGGCATCATCAAAAGCGTGGGCGAGAATATCAAAAACTACGCGCCGGGCGCGTTCGTGATCGTTATCACCAATCCGCTCGACGCCATGGTCGGCGTGATGCAGAAAGTCACGGGGTTCCCGACGAACAAGGTCGTCGGCATGGCAGGCGTTCTGGACAGCGCGCGTTTCAGCACGTTTATCGCGGAAGAGCTGCAGGTGTCCATCGAGGACGTGACCGCGTTCGTGCTTGGCGGACACGGGGATTCGATGGTGCCGCTGACGCGCTATTCGACGGTGGCGGGCATTCCGCTGACGGATATCGTGAAAATGGGCTGGATGAGCCAGGAAAAACTGGATCAAATCGTGCAGCGCACGCGCGATGGCGGCGCGGAGATCGTCGGTCTTCTGAAGACTGGCTCGGCGTTCTACGCCCCGGCTTCGAGCGCGATTTCGATGGCCGAAAGCTACCTGAAGGACAAACGCCGTATTCTGCCGTGCGCTGCGTATCTGGATGGGGAGTATGGTGTCAGGGGGCTCTATATCGGCGTGCCGGTGATTATCGGTCGAAATGGCGTTGAAAAAGTCGTCGAGATCGACCTCAACGACAACGAGCAGGCCATGTTTGAAAAATCCGTCGCCGCGGTGCGGGAATTGACGGATGCGGTGAATCCTTAAGTCTATCGGCCAGCGATCAACAGTAAAAGCGATGGGCGGATGCAGACCGATTCCCCGGCTTTTTCTCGGATGAAGGCGATGTTGCGCATTTCCCGGGTCACGCGGGCTTCGGCGCGTCTGTAGACGTCTCTCGCAACAAGAGGGCGACCCGATTCGTAGAAGAACCATTTGTTCAATGAGGCGGCCTCGCGCATGGACGGATTTCCCAGCCGGGCGACGGTGATTACCGAGCCTGTGTTCATCAGGTCGTAGAACTCGCGGGCGAGTTTGAGTCCGAGCATGTGGACGAGGTAATGGTCGGTCGTCGTCACTTCCTTGTCATTTTTGAGTGCGCGTATCACGGCTGTCTCTTCCTCGATCTGCCGAGCCTTGATGTAGGCGGATACGTAAGGGTCGTTGCGCAGTTCGAGAATGGCGGCCAGATGCTTTCTGTCACTGGCTTTCAGGTGTGGGATGCCGGTCTTGCCGCCGATCCGGATCATTTTCGCGTAGGCTGGGTAGCCTGCATCCGCGCCATAACGCTTCAGCAGGACGAGCCATGTCGGCTCGATAAACTGAAACAGTCCGCGCGCCGAACTTCTCTCTGCGACAAGGGCTTCGCCGAGATTGCTCTCGAGAATGGCTTTCAGCAGCAGTAATTCGAAGCTGATTCCTGTTCGCTCGCTTGCTGCGTAGATGGCAAGGACGCTTTCCGCGTTCCGTCCTTCGGCCTCAAGGTGTCTCGCCCAGACGGCTGCGGTTTTCAGCGCTTCGAGGTCGCGGACGCTGGATACGGCGTCGAGGCCGGAAAGACAGTTTCCGCGGACTTCCGGTTGCGGCGGCATCGCCGGAGAGCCTGCATTTGAATGCCCGGCAATGAAGATCAGGCATAGCGCAGGAAGCGTCGCTAGCAAAAAATGAAATTGCCGCATCGACATGGCGAGGCTGACGGACGTTGTGGATAACTTACCCCATAATGATCCGGGGCCGTAAAGAATTCCTTATCGGTCGAAAAAACTTGAATCAAATCGATGCCGGGTCATCACGCCAGAGCAGCAGGTGAAGCTGGTGAGAGGAGCGCTGGTTCCTGCGGGGAGAGTGTAGGCACAGGGGATGGATCCGGTATGACTGGTTTTTCGAGGGGGGTGGTAGCTGCCTGCGCAATATCCCAACTGCCCGGAAGCCCGTTGCGGGAGTCCGGCTCTGCAGGTGCCGCAAGGGGTTTGTCGGCGGCGTCGGCGCGGGCAAAATTCGCGGTCAGACGGTTGTCGCCTTCGGAATTAGCCGCGATGTGCACTTCTTCTTTCGGCCGATCGCGGCTCGCGCGCATGGCACCAAGGACTTCCTCCGGGCGAGCGCCCGCGGCGTTCAGTCCATCGCCGGCGTAGTAGCTGACCCCGCTGCCATCTTTTGGAAGGGAGGCCCATTCCTGTGACAGGCCGCGCATAAAGTCCCGTTCGCTCATCTGTCCGTCGATATACTTGGCGAATCCTCGCCGCTCCAAAAGTTTGACGGCCATGCGGTCCTGCATGGCGGCATCGAACAGATTGCTGGCCATAAATTCTTGGCGGCTGACTCCGTCCTCCGCTGCAAGTTCGTTGACCAGCCCATCCATAGTTTTCTGTATAATCTGATACTTGCCGACGGCCGAGGAGGCAGAGCCGCTTGCAACGTAGTCGCGTTGCCACTGGCGAACTTCGGCGATTGTGCACTCGGTGACCGACTTTCCGCCGATTTCCGGGCGGACGATGCCCCTTCCATAGGCGCGGTTATAGTCTCCCGCCGATTCATGTTCGCCGATCAGCTCGAGAAGCGGGTTCCCGCTGTCGGCGAGGTGGGCGTATTTATGGTATTCCTGTTGAACGCGACTTTCGTCAATCCTGTCCCAATGGGCTGTCTTCAGGCTCTTCAGAAAATTTCCGCCTGCGTTCTCGCGCCACTGGTTCATGGCATCGGGGTTGTCGAATCCAAGGAGGTTCGCAAGCCCTTTTTCCAGTCCGCCGTTTCGAAGCGCTTCGGGATTGGTAAAAGCAAGGAAAAACAAACCGAGCAACTGCATGAAGTTGCCGGGGTTCATCATCAATTGCTGAACCATCGGCCCCATGCTGCCTTTTCCGTTTTGCGCCTTCGCACCTGCCCGGGGGTCTCCCGATTGCAGCGAATCCGTCATGCCACCCTCGCTTTTCTTCTGGCCCGGTTTCCCGCTTGCTTGTCTAGATTATAGCAAATTGCCGGTATTTTTGCCAAAAACGGCGGATGGCGTTCGTCTAACTGGCGGATTGTGCGTGTTTTTTTGCCTACACAGCCATACCGGCGGGAGCGATGGGGCGACTTTGATAGGTCTGGGCGACGACGGAATTGGTCGGGTCTTGGTCTTGTCCGGGCGCGATCGGGGCTGGGTCCGGTTGTGTTCCGGGTGCGGCTGAATTGAAGGCAACGGTAGGGCTGATGTTTGTCTCGATGCCGCTATTGGCGGCGGACTGTATGCTGCGCGGGTCGGTTTGAGCGATCTGAACCTGCTCGGGATGTGCGAAGGGGCCATTCCTTTCCTGTTCCAGCCGATTGGCAAAGGTAGGGTTCCTCTCAAGATACCGCTCGCGCATGTGTTCCGGCATCGCATCGTAAATCTCGGTCGCCGATGCGCCATTAACGTCCATGTTTTGGAGATCCCGCTGAAATTCGAGCGTTTCCTGCCGCTGAACTCTCAGTTCGGCAATTTCTTCATTAGCGGCATCGAGTTCGGTCTGCAAGCGCTGCACTTGCGCGCTGTCCTTTCCGTATGTCTCGACCGCTTTCTCGTATTCCTGTTGCAGGGTTTCGGCCTTTACTTTTGCGTCACGGAAGTCGTTCCGCAACTCCTGAAGTTCCTGCCGGGTCGCTTCTGCGATGGCGACTTCCTCGATATGGATGTCATGAAGCGTTTCGTTCGCGTGAACCGCAAGAACTTCGGCCTGCTCCCGGAGTTCCTGTTCCTGTTCGAGGAAAGGCTTCGCTTCCTGTTCCCAGATCGCGGCATAGCGGGCCTGTTGCTCGCTATTGAGTTCGACGGTCTCACCGCTCTCGTTCCTGATGAAAAATTTAGGGTCATCGGGGTTGGATGTGTCGACTTCGATCCGGTTGCCGGTGTCATCCACCATATGTTCTTCAAGTGCGGCTTCGTAATTCTCCCGCGCTTCCCCGGCTTCCTGCAGTCGCAAGGCGCTGATTTCCTGAACCGATCCGACTGCCTGCCCGCGGATTTCGGCTTGGGTTTCCTGACTGTCGAGTTGTTGCTCGGTGTCGGCGACGGCCTGCGCCGCTTCCTGCAGTTCCGCTTGCGCGGCATCGTTCTCCGCCGCGACTTCGATCAGGTGCTCACGAGATACGTCTGCCCGCAGGGTCGCGGCTTCAAGTTTCTCCTCAAGCTCCGCGATTTCTGCCTCGAGATTGGCGATTTCCCGGTCGAGGCGGGCGATTTCTTCGACGGCAAAGGATGAGGCGCTGGCGATGAAAGAGCGCAGGATGTGCGATCCGCTATCGTATCGTTCTTCTTCTTTCCTGCGTTCTTCCTGATGGCTTTCGAGACCGGCGAACCGTGTCGTGTTGCCTTTGTTTCCTCCTGCGGCGGCCAAAAGGCCACCGTCGAGAACTGCGCCTCCGTTGAACAGGTAATAGTCTTCGCTGTGTTCGTGGGTGTAGGGCTCCTCAGATGTCCTTCCGTTTCCACGCTCTTCTCTTGTCCTCGCGTCACTATTGAAGCCGTCGGTCGAACGGGTTCCTCCGGCGCCGATGGCGCCAGCCATGAGGGGCTCGCTCCGGTCTGGTGCCGGTCGCTCGACGATGTCCGTTTCCTGAACGCCGCGGTCGTCCGCAGGACGATCCGGGGCCCGCTCGTAAATGATTTCGGATTCCGGAGCACCAGGGTATGTCGTCGCTCCGAGGCGTTGTTCGGAAGCCCCGCTTTCCCTTTGGGGCACCGTCTGCCCGGAAAGGTCGGCAACCGCGTCGAGGGCCACATCCGCGATTTCTGTCCCCTCGGGAAGCCGCCCGATTCCTGTGTCCTTTACGCCATCGGTGACTCCGATAAGCTCAAGCAGCTCCCGGAAGGAATGTAGACCAAAAGTGGATTTCTCGTTGAAGGTATCAGGCAATCCCCCGGGGACAGCGCCTTTGAAGGCTGCCTTGCCCTCTTCGAAATTTCCGAAATGTTTGGGGTTGACGACTACCATATACCCTTCGCTGTTTTCCCAAATCGTTGTTTTCAAAACATTCTGGTAGGATAAACCTACCCGAGTATATTTTATCGGAGGAGTGTTAATTAATGCCAAAAACATGCGTAAGGTACTGATTGTGCTTGTGTAGAGGCATAATGTCCTGATCGTTGACCGGGAAGGCGGAAAATTCGACGAATCTGTTCCAAATTCACTTCGAGGATGTTAATACGCTCTGAGGAGAATTTGTTTCAAAAGGAAGGCGCTTGAACGATGAACATCCATGAATATCAGGCGAAAGAGCTGCTCCGCAAATACGGCGTAGCCGTTCCCGGAGGCATTCCCGCGATGAGCGTCGACGAGGCGGTGAAGGCGGCGGAAGTGCTCGGCGGACCCGTCTGGGTCGTCAAGGCGCAGATCCATGCGGGCGGACGCGGCAAGGGCGGCGGCGTCAAGGTGGTGAAGAGCATTGAGGAGGTGCGTGCGGAAGCTGAACGCATGCTCGGCATGACCCTGGTCACGCACCAGACGGGGCCGGAAGGCAAACAAGTCAACCGCCTTTATGTAGAGGACGGATGCGATATCGGCCGCGAGCTGTATTTGAGCGTGCTGCTCGACCGCGCCACGAGCCGGGTGATGTTCATGGCCTCGACCGAAGGCGGCGTGGAAATCGAGGAGGTTGCGGAGTCACATCCGGAAAAGATTTTGAAAGTCTCTATCGATCCGGCCTCCGGGATGCAGCCCTTCCATGCTCGCCAGATCGCCTTCGGCCTTGGCCTGACGGGCGATGCGCTCAGGAGCGGCATTAAATTCATGACGGGCATGTACAAGGCTTTCACGGAGCTTGACGCCTCGATGGTCGAGATCAACCCGCTCGTCGTGACAAAGGCGGGCGAGGTCATGGCGCTCGACGCCAAGATGAATTTCGACGATAACGCGCTGTTCCGTCACAAGGACGTCGCCGCCATGCGCGACGAGGACGAGGAGGACGAGAAGGAGCGAGTCGCAAAGGATTACGACCTGTCCTATGTCGCGCTCGACGGCAATATCGGCTGCATGGTCAACGGGGCGGGGCTTGCGATGGCGACGATGGATATCATCAAGCTCCACGGCGGCCGGCCCGCGAACTTCCTCGACGTCGGCGGCGGGGCGAATGCCGAAAAGGTCACGGCGGCGTTCAAGATCATCCTGTCCGATCCGAACGTCAAAGGCATCCTCGTCAATATCTTCGGCGGGATCATGCGCTGCAACATCATCGCCGAAGGCATTATCGCGGCGGCGAAGGAAGTGGATTTAAGCGTCCCCCTCGTCGTGCGCCTTGAAGGCACGAATGTCGAGGAAGGCAAAAAGATCCTCGCGCATTCCGGCCTGCCGATCATCACGGCGGACGATCTGGGCGACGCCGCGGCGAAGGTGGTCGCGGAGACGGAACGGGCGATGGCGGCTTGAGGGGTGCTCGCCGGTATCGGAGAGGCATAGGCGCGACGGAGGAAAAAATGGGGGATACTGGAAATAGAGCCAACGCCGAAAAGCCGGCGAATCATTTCGGGCAGGCCAGTGGAGGCAAGACGGGGTATCGGCAAGCGAACGACGGTTACAGAACCGCACTTGGGACCCGCCGGGAAGGGCAATATATATGGCATCCGGGCGACCCGCCGATTTCCCGGGCACCGGGATAGGCCCATGACCAACGCCCGCTTGCAGCAACGATTTTCCGATTACCGGAAAGCGCTCGCGTCGCTCGAAAAGGGGCTGGCGATGGCGGAGGACGAGTTGCACCGCGACGGCATTATCCAGCGGTTCGAATTCACCTACGAACTGGCATGGAAAACCATGAAGCTCTGGCTGGCCGGAAAGGACGTGTCTGTCGGCAATGCGAAAGACGCCCTCAGGGCGGCGCTGGAAAACGGGCTGATTGCGGACGGTAACTTATGGTCGGCGCTGCATCGCTGCAGGAACCTGACTTCGCACACCTATAACGAGACAACGGCCGTGGAGGTCTACGGCGCGATCCGGACGGAGGCTTTGCCCGCCTTCCACGATTTCGCGGCGCGCATGGAACGGGAAGGAGCGCCGGATTGAGCCTGACATGGGGATTGTCGAACGAGATTGTCGGCCAGTTGCGCGAAGCGCTTGCCGCGCAACCCCGTCTCCGGCGTGCCGCTTTGTTCGGGTCGCGGGCTCGGGGGGATTGCCGCCCGGACTCCGATATCGATCTGGCCGTCTACGGCGATGAGGATTTTTCGTTTCGCGACTATCTCGATCTTGCGGGACGGATGGACGACCTGCCGGTCGTATTCAAAATCGACGTGGTCGATATGAACCGTCTGGACAACATGGCTCTTCAAAGCGAGATTGAACGCGAGGGCGTGGCGTTCTGGGAAGCTGAAAGCCGGGTAACCGGGAAACTGAAATAACGGGAGAAAAAGACCAATGTCCGTACTCGTCAACAAGGAAACGAAAGTTATCTGCCAGGGGCTCACCGGCTCGCAGGGGACCTTTCACACCGAGCAGGCCATTCAATACGGCACGCGCATGGTCGGCGGGGTGACGCCGGGCAAGGGCGGGATGGAGCATCTGGGGCTTCCGGTGTTCGATACGGTGGCGCAGGCAAAGGAGAAGACCGGCTGCAACGCTTCCGTGATCTACGTGCCCCCGCCATTTGCGGCGGACGCCATTCTCGAGGCGGCGGACGCGGAAATCGAGTTGATCGTCTGCATCACCGAGGGCATTCCGGTCATGGACATGGTGACCGTCAAGCGGGCGCTCGCGGGGAGCAAGTCGCGGCTGATCGGGCCGAACTGCCCCGGCATCATCACGCCGGACGAATGCAAGATCGGCATTATGCCGGGCCATATCCACAGGCGCGGCAAGGTCGGGATCGTCTCGCGCTCCGGCACGCTGACCTACGAGGCTGTGGCGCAGACGGCAGCGGCGGGTCTGGGCCAGACGACCTGTATCGGTATCGGCGGCGATCCGGTGAACGGGACGAACTTTATCGATTGCCTTGAAATGTTCCTGGCCGACGAGGAAACCGAAGCCATTTTGATGATCGGCGAGATCGGCGGCACGGCGGAGGAAGAGGCCGCCGAATTCTACCGTTCCGTCAAAAGCCGCAAGCCGATCGCCGGGTTCATCGCGGGAACCACCGCGCCTCCCGGCAAGCGCATGGGGCACGCGGGTGCGATCATCTCCGGCGGTCAGGGGACGGCCGAGTCCAAAATGGATGCGATGAAGGCCGCCGGTTTCGTGGTTTCGGACAGCCCCGCGACACTTGGCGAAGCCGTCCGGGAAGCCATGGCGGCCTGAATCTGCTCTTTCGCAAGTTTCCGGTCCTCTGCCGGATTTGGGAAGGACACTGTTTCTCAAACGAACGAAATGGCGTTAAAATATTCCGTTGGCGAGCGCTGACGAAGCGTTCTCCGTGGCAGGGGTTTAAGGAGGAGAAGATGGCAAATCTTGAGAAACTGGATTCGGACGAAGTCGAACTTCTGGTGTCGCTTCCTTATCGCATCGGTTGCCTGATCAGCGATGCCGATGACGAGGACGGGGGGCATGACGACGAGCAGGAGGAGAAAGCGCTTGAGGAAATGCTGACTGCCCTCGCTACAGGAGAGAAAGGCACGCCGTTTACGCGCGAGGTCGCGGCGGGTACGTTGCGTCACAAGGATCGCTGGCCTACGTGGAGGCTGGAAATCTTCGATGTCGCTGAAGATTGCGGGCGCGCGATTCAAATCATTCAGGCAAAGCTGGGAAAGAACAAGGCGAAGAATTTTCGTATGGCGATGCTGGTGGTCGCGCGCAGTGTCGCGAAGGCTGCTGACGAGTTTGATGATTTCAATCCGGAGGACGAAGAAAAGTCCGGGTTTGGCGCCCTCGTCGAAAAAGTCGTAAAGACCGTCAAACCCGAAGTTGGCCGGGAGGAGTCACACCAGACGAATGTCAGCCCGGCGGAGCAGGCCGAGATCGATCGTGTCGCGAACGCCCTGCATGTCGAGGATTAGAGTTGTCTCCAATACATTTCGGGCGTTACGCTCAGGGAGTTTTTTTTGATAGCGAAGATATACAAGAATCTGGACGATTTTGAGGAATGCGATCAGGAATTGCTCGTTTCAATGCCCTACAAGGCCGGGATATGGATGAGCTATGCGGATATGGATGGAGGAACGGCGGCTTTCAAGAGGGAGGCGCAGGCTCTGTCACGCATTATCGAGGCGACCGCGGAAAATTTCTGTGAAAGCTCATTCGTGCAGGAAGTGGCCGAACAGACGCTTGCTCGCAGGGATCGCTGGGATGACTGGCAGAAAAACCCGGACAATTTCCCCTGTGAGTGTCAGCGGTCGATCGAGATTATTGCGGGCGAAGTTTCTCCTGAAGATGTCGTGTCTTTCAAATCGACGCTTCTGGAAGTCGCTTTGGCTGTTGCGCGCGCCTACAATGAACGTTTCGAGAAGAAGGGTTTTCGTCAGAAAATCAGCACTTATGCCGGTATATGGGTAGAGCGGGCGCTCGCTCGTATTAACGGTGTGGGTGAAGACAGGGTGAGCGCCTACGACGCCGTCAATATATCGCCTCAGGAAGAGGACGCGCTGAAGGATCTCGCGCGGGCGCTTTCCGCCGATATGCGAGAAGTGGCCGAGGGATACCGGAGTCTTGCCGCCCGCTCAAAGTCTTGACATTCCAACGGTGATGGGGATTTCTCTTTCCGCCTGTTTCGTTACCGGGTAAAAAGAAATCTGGTATTGCAGGTCGGGTTCAATTCCAAAAAGGCGTTCACAACCTCATGGCTGACAGAGACACGCTGACTTTCCTCTCCGGCGCCAACGCCGGGTACATCGCGCACATCTATGCAAGTTATCTCAACAACCCCGAAAGCATTGACAAAAGTTGGTGCCGCTTCTTCGACGATCTGGCTGACGATGAGATCGCGCTTTTGCACGAGATGTCCGGCGCAAGCTGGACGCCCGAAGAGAACAGGCGTCACAAAGGTGGATTCGATATCGGGGGTCGGGCGGTAGCGGGTACACATGTGGCACTCGATGAGGGCAAGGCAGTAGCGGCACCTTCGAGGGAGCAGAGCGCGGCTAACGAGGACGAGATCAGGCGCGCGACGCTCGACGCCGTTCGCGCGCTGATGTTGATTCGCGCCTATCGCGCGCGCGGGCACCTTATCGCCGACCTTGATCCGCTCAGGCTCAAGAAGCACGATTACCACCCGGAGCTCGACCCGGCGCACTACGGGTTTTCCGGCGGGGATTACGACCGCCCGATTTTTATCAACGGAGTGCTCGGAATGGAGTACGCGACGCTGCGGGAGATCGTAGCGGCGCTTAAGGAAACCTACTGTGCGACAATTGGCTGCGAATTCCTGCATTTGACAGATCCCGAGGAAAAAGCCTGGATTCAGCAGCGTATTGAGAACGTTCGTAACCGCACGGACTTTACGACGAACGGTAAGCGGGCGATTTTGCAGCGCATTACTGCCGCCGAAATATTCGAACGCTTTCTTCACAAAAAGTATCCCGGCACCAAACGTTTCGGCATCGACGGCGGCGAGGTTCTGATTCCGGCAATCGAGCAGATCATGAAGCGCGGCGGCCAGTTGGGCTTACAGGAAATCGTGCTGGGAATGGCGCACCGCGGTCGTCTGAATGTCCTGGCCAATGTCATGGGTAAACCCTTTACCGCGATTTTTGCCGAGTTTCAGGGAATGGAATCCAATCCCGACAGTTTTCAGGGATCGGGCGACGTGAAATATCACCTTGGCACGTCGAGCGACCGCGATTTCGACGGGAATGTCATTCATCTCTCACTGACCGCGAACCCCTCGCACCTCGAGGCGGTCAACCCTGTCGTGATTGGCAAGGTCCGTGCGAAACAGAAACTGCTCGGCGACAATGAGCGCGAGCAGGTTCTTCCGCTCCTGCTGCACGGCGACGCGGCGTTCGCGGGTCAGGGGCTTGTCGCGGAAACGCTGATGATTTCCGAATTGCCCGGCTATCGTGTCGGGGGGGCAATGCACATCGTCATTAACAATCAAATCGGCTTTACGACGATGCCAAAGCATGGGCGCTCGGGACCGTATTCAACGGACGTCGCCAAAATGCTCGCGGCGCCGATCTTTCACGTCAACGGGGACGATGCAGAAGCTGTTGTCCACGTAGCCCGGATCGCGACCGAGTTTCGCCAGCAGTTCAAAAAAGATGTTGTAATCGACATATACTGTTACCGTCGCTTCGGTCACAACGAAGGAGACGAACCCTCCTTTACCCAGCCTCTGATGTACCAGCGTATCGCCACCCAGAGTACGACCCGTGAGATATACGCCCGGCGCCTGATCGCCGAGAAAATCGTCACGCCGGACGAGGTCGAGACCATGGTCGAGGATGCGCAAAAACATCTGGAAGATGCCTTCGAAGCAACGAAAAGTTTCAGGCCGAACAAGGCCGATTTTCTCGGCGGGCAGTGGGAAGGGTTCAAGGTGGCCTATGGCGACGACCGCCGGGGTAGGACGGCGATCGCCGTTGAGGACGCTGCTCGGGTGGGACGCATTCTGACGACGATCCCGGACGACTTTAACCTGCATCCCAAGCTGACCCGTTTTCTGGATGCCCGGCGTGCGATGTTCGAGAGCGGAGAGGGGTTCGACTGGGCGACGGCGGAGGCGCTTGCTTTTGGCAGCCTTCTCTCCGAGGGCTTTCGTGTTCGGCTATCCGGGCAGGACTCGGGCCGTGGAACATTCTCCCAGCGTCACGCCGCCTTTTACGACCAGGTAAACGAGCGCAAATTCGTGCCGCTTCAGCATGTCCGGGGCGAAAATCCGCCGCTGTTCGAAGTGCACAACAGCCCGCTTTCCGAAGCGGCGGTGCTCGGCTACGAATACGGGTATTCGCTTGCGGATCCGATGACGCTGGTGCTGTGGGAGGCGCAGTTCGGCGACTTCGCGAATGGCGCGCAGGTGATCATCGACCAGTTCATCGCATCAGGCGAAGCGAAATGGCTGCGCATGTCCGGTCTCGTTCTTCTCCTGCCACACGGTTATGAGGGACAGGGGCCGGAGCATTCCTCGGCGCGTCTTGAGCGGTTCCTGCAGCTTTCTGGAGACGATAACTGGCAGGTCTGCAACTGCACGACGCCCGCCAACTATTTCCACGTGCTTCGGCGCCAGATGTGCCGCGACTTTCGCAAGCCGCTGGTGCTGATGACCCCCAAATCCCTTCTTCGTCACAAATTGGCGGTGTCGAAACTGGCCGACATGACGGAAGAAAGCACTTTCCATCGCGTTATTGATGACGATGACATGGGTACGCTGGTAAAGCCGGACAAGATCCGCCGCGTGGTCTGCTGTTCTGGAAAAGTATATTATGACCTTTTGCAGGGGCGGCGCGACCGCAAGATCGACGATGTCGCTATCCTGCGGGTCGAGCAGCTTTACCCCTTCCCCCGGAAGACGATGGGCGAGCGGCTGGCCGCGTTTCCCAACGCCGATATCGTCTGGTGCCAGGAAGAACCGCGAAACCAGGGGGCGTGGTTTTATGTGGGGCAGCGGTTCGAGGATATCCTGGGCGAAACCGGTCACAAGACAAAGCGCGCCCGCTACGTGGGACGCTCGGAAATGGCGTCGACGGCAACGGGGCTTCTCCAACGTCATAGTCGCGAGCAGGCGGCACTTGTGGACGAGGCTCTGACAGTATAGTTCGGATTCGGGTGAGGGATTTCGGGATCCGGCTCTGCTTGCCCTTTCAGCACAGTCCGGGATCATGTTGCATTCAGCAAATGCCCGATCCCGGCATTCGCTGGAATGACAACGACTGGTTTTGCTGGTAATCTTACAGGACGCTTTGGGTTGTTTTCTGATTTCTGGCGTACGCTTTTTTCCGGTTGGGCATAAATCGATGCATATCCATGAGGTCTTGACGATTTCCGAGGGGATGGCTCTCTTGAGGGAGCGGGATCCCGTGTTTTCAAAACTGCCAGCCTATGAAGGTCACCTGTGGCCGGTCTTCGATCCGGGCTTTCCGGGATTTGTCCGGATCGTTATTGCCCAGCAGGTTTCGATGGCGGCGGCGGGGAAGATATGGGAGCGTCTGGCTGTGCGCGTCAATCCGCTGACGCCAGAAGCGTTTTTGCTTTTGACGCAGGAGGAGCTTCGGGAAATGGGCCTCAGCAGGCAGAAGATCGCCTGCATCACGGGGCTAGCGCAGGCAATTCAGCGGGGAAAGTTCGATCCCGATCAGCTGGAGGCTGTGAGCGACTCGGAAGCAGTCAGCCAGATAGTAGCGTTGAAGGGGCTGGGTGTCTGGAGTGCCCAGATGTATCTGATTTTCGCTTTGGGACGTCCGGATGTCTGGGCACCGGGCGATACCGGAATTCAACTCGGGATCCAGAAATATCTCGGCGGACATAAAAGGCCGTTCATTCACGAGTCCGTGGCATTTGGAGAGCGGTTCGCACCCTACCGGACGGCAGCGTGCCTGTTGTTGTGGCATTTAAACGGGCAGTAGTATTTTGTTGACTCGCACCAATCCTCTGTGTATTGACATAAAAATGTCAGTTCTGTGAACGGGGTGTATGACGGATGTCAGGAAAGCCTGGAAACAAGGCGATCATTCTTACCGCCAGAGATGTTCTCGTTGATACGAAGGCGCCATATGTGGAAGCAATCCGGGACCTGTACACAGAAATTTTTTCCGGATTCATAGGGCAAGAGCATCACGGAATAAAGGTAGAGGTTCCTGACGAGCTGTTTCTGCGCGATGTTCTTTGCCGCAATTGCTCCCTTAAAGAAAATCTGGACGGAATTCTCTATGGCCAGCGGGTGGGCGGCTGGAACTCCGACCCTGATGCGCTGCTCGCGCAAGCGCTGCGGCTGACTGCGGAACTTATCAACCAACAGTCTCCATCGGAACGGATAGTCAGGGAGCGGTTCGAGGAAACCGGGGAAGGAAGCCTTCACGAGACAAGGTTTTTTATGCAACGAGACCTGGCGATAACAGAAGCGCTAAAGCCACGAGGAGAACAGTTCGATGCAGCGGTAAAGAGCAATATAGTGCGCGACGGGCTGTTTATTCCGGAGGCTCTGGGCGGGCTTCGGGAAATTATCAACACTGGATGTCAGATTTGTATCATACACATAGGGGAAGATTTCGCGGGGATGCCTGTAAATGTGTTTGATATGCTCAAGCAGGAATGTGCTCTTGAGGATGTCCTTTTTTGTCATACTACCCACACGGGACTTGAGCGGTTTGGGGTAAAAGATCTGTTTCCTGAGCTCGAATGCGTTGCTGACAGGGATGTTCTGGTTTTTACCAACCATGTCGGATTGCTTTCCGATTCAACGAGGCGTAAGCCTTCTGTATTGATGAGAGCTCACGCAGCCGCACTTTTTGATGGCGGGCATGCCGGTCGCATCAAGGATGCGCCCCACGCAATCTGTATGATTGGCTACAACCCAGACTCCCGGCCGGATATGACACCGTTTGATGTTTTATCACCCGCGATTGCCGATACTCCTGATGAACTGGTTCAGGTGGCCGGAAGGTTTTCACGCGGTGAAATCGCGCATAGTTTTCACAGGCGAAGAGGAGGAGCACCGACCAGGACCGGAGCACCGGCTTTAGTCACGAGTATTTTTGGGGAAGGCCCGGGCATTTGATCCCGGGCATTCAAACCAGAAACTGTTCCTTCAGTATCCTCTCCTCAAGATTGTGATCCGGGTCGAACAGGAGCGTACGGGAAATCGAGCGGGATTCGTGAATGGCGACTTCGGCGATGTCGCGAACTTCGATGAAGTCGGCCGCGGCGCTGACCGGGCGTTTTTCGGGCGAGGCCGCTTTGAAGCGGATGGTCGAGTTTCCGGGAAGAAGCGCGCCGCGCCAGCGGCGGGGGCGGAAGGCACTAATAGGTGTGATCGCCAGCAGTTCCGCTTTTAGCGGTAGAATCGGGCCGTGGGCAGAGAGGTTGTAGGCCGTGCTTCCGGCGGGAGTCGAGACAAGAACGCCGTCGCAGACCAGTTCTTCAAGTCGTTCGACATCGTCGACGGTGATCGAAATTTTTGCGGCGTAGCGCGATTCCCGGAACAGCGAGACCTCATTAAAAGCAAGAGCTTCGTGAATGGTGCCGTCGAGCGCGGTTGCCTTCATGCGAAGCGGATGGATCGTCACGGATTCGGACCGGGCGACGCGGTCTGTCAGTCCCTCCTTCCGGTAGGGATTGAGCAGAAAACCGACTGAGCCGCGATTCATGCCGTAAACCGGCTTGTCGAGATCGATGGTTTTATGCAACGTTTCCAGCATCGTCCCGTCGCCGCCAAGGACAACGAAGACGTCTGCGTCTTCAGGGCCGGATTCGCCGTAAAGTTCGCGCAGGTTTTCGGCGGCTTCAATGGCACCGTCGGTGTCGGAAGCGAAAAAGGCGAAGCGGGTTGCGCCGGTCATGGCGTTACCCTTCTGTCGTCCGGCGGGCGCGCCAGCCTTCCGGATCCTTCAGAAAGCTCTCGACTTCCACAAGAGTTTCGGCGTCGAAATAATTTTTTGCCTTCGCGTAGGCCAGCACGTCCCACCAGGTGCACAGCGCGTGCAGCGTGACGCCCATTGCTTTCATGTTCGCTTCGCTTGCGGGGAAGATGCCGTAATGGAAGACGACGAAGGAATGCTCGACCGTGCAACCGGCTTCGCGCAGGGCGTCGATGAAAACTTTCTTGGAGCCGCCGTCGGTCTGGAGGTCTTCGACAAGAATGGCCTTCGGGTTCGGTTCGTCCCCGATATGGCCCTCGATTTGCGCCATGCGGCCGAAGCCCTTCGGCTTCTTGCGCACATAAAGCATCGGCTTGTCCAGTCGGTCGGCGATGAAGGCGGCATAGGGAATCCCGGCCGTTTCGCCGCCCGCGACATAGCCGATATTCTCGAGGCCGACCTCGTTCATCAGCGTCTCGGCGGCAAAAGCCATCAGCCGTGTGCGCTCGTCCGGAAAGGCGATCAGGCGGCGGCAGTCCGTATAAACGGGGCCGATTTTGCCGGAGGTATAGGTGAAAGGCTCCCTCGAGTTGAACAGAACGGATTTCGTATCCAGCAGGATTTTCGCGGTTTCCTGCGCGACCGTCTTATCGGACATCGTGCCCCCATCAAGTGACTGTGCTTTACGGCCCACTATCGGGCCCATGGCGGGGTTTTTCAAGTGTTTGTTGGATTTGGGTTGGGGGTAATAGCGAATGGACGCAATGCCCCTCACCTGCCGTTTCGCGTTGACCTCTCTCCACGGGGAGAGGTGAAATCGGGAGACGAATCTACTGACTCACCCACAACACCCGGACCATCCAGACGACTTTATCGGCGGGCAGGGTGATGGTTTCGTGGGCGGGGTTAAGGGATTTGAGGTCGAGGCGGCTCGCGGTCTGGCGGGAAAGTTCCTTGGCCATGACTTCGCCGCCTTTCGTTTTGACGACGACGCGGTCGCCGCGCCGGACTCCCGCGTCCGGCGAGACGATCAGCAGGTCGCCCGCGCGGTAGAGCGGCTCCATCGAATCCCCACTGACTTCAAGCGCGTAGATGCAGGAATCCTTGCCGGTGTATCGCACGGGAAAATCGACCTCGTCCCAGCCCTGACCCGACGGATAGCCGTCCTCGTCGAAATAGCCCGCGCGCCCTGCCTGCGCGAATCCGATGACCGGGAGGCGGTACATGGCGGATGAGGGTGGCGGCGCGCTTTCGGCGACGCCGTCGATGAAGGCGACAAATTCGCTCATCGTTGCGCCGGTGACGGCGAGGACTTTCGCGAGGCTCTCGGTCGAGGGCCAGCGCGGCTTGCCGTCGGGGCTGTGGCGCTTGCTTTTGTTGAAGGTTGTGGGGTCCAGCCCGGCCTTTTTGGCGAGGCCCGACGGGGAATAGCCGTGCGCGGTCGCCAGACGGTCGATTCCTCTCCAGATGTCGTCGTGTGAGATCATGGCGTTGACTATGGCGTGGGAATGCATTCTCGGTAAATAGGAACATAATCCTAATTATATACTTAACTGCACGAATCAAATATGGTACAAGAGAACGGTGACAGGCCGGTGATAACTGAAGAGATGATTGAAGTGGGGGCGAGTCTTATTGAGGATTTTGCTTCTTCAATGCCTTCATTCGTTTTAGCTGAGAAGGTTTATATAGCCATGCACAATTTAAGACCTCTTGCGGGTCAGTGATGGGTATTTTGGGGTCGGCGCCATTTTTATGGAGACCAAGAGACACATACATGCGGTGCGTCATTGTTGATAGGTCTACGGACATATTTTTTAATGTAGAAGCGTGTAACAATATTTTTTCAACCTTGTCTGCCCTGTTTGCGGTAACGAAGTTTGTGATCTGTATTAGAACGTCTCCGTTTACAGTTTCAGTATAATTAGCAGGTTTGTGTGCCAACAAATCTCTCACAGATTGTATTTCTGAAAATTGCTTTATTATATCGTTAATGTAGTTATTAGTTTTTTGGTCTTCAACCTCCTTAGATACGCGCTTTAGGTTATCGCATATCGTTTTTATGTTCATTTCGCCTATCATTGACTGCAAAACTACATTAGTAAAGTGTGTGTCATTTGGCTGTTTCAGTATGCTGTGGCAATAGTTTCTGAGGCAAAAATGAAAGCCATATTCTGCGTATGAGAAGTAATGCACGAATTCACCAAGGCAAAGGAAGTATTTTTCGTTTAATGAAAAATGTTGAACCATGACAGAAAAACCTACAGACGATCAAAAAAGGGACAAGGTATTAGAGCATATGCTTAATACCCCGCCGAAGCCTAAGAAGAAAGAGGATAAGGAGTCAAAGTGCGTTAAATCAAAGGGAGAGAGCAAAAGCCGCTGAAGGGCTCTTGCCGACTTTCTAAAAATATGCATCAAGATGATTCTGTGGACAGTGTGGGTAAGTGGCATCCCTATTTTTAGTGATTTTTATACTTTGACTCTTTACGCGGGAATCGGCTTAGCGTAGCTTTAGGGCATTGGGGTTGTTTTCCCCATCTGGGGTAACACTTTCTTAAGTGGTTTACGTTAAAAAAAGAGAGGGGCCGAAAGTGCGGCTAACACTAACGACCCCTCGGCGCGGTGGCCTCCACTCCGTCTCTCTGCTGCTGGAAGGGCTAATCAATCGGCAGAGGACGAAGACACTAGAAGAGAGCGGAAGCGTAGCGCTTGGCTCTAACGCTAGCAGACGCACCCATAAAGAAAAAGCAAACAATACTGTGCATTGCGGGTAAATCGCCCTTGTTTTCGTGGGCGTTTTATGGAATCAGTCGCGATTCTTGATAGGGCGTCGCGGCTTATGCTTGCGCGGCTTCTCTGTAGTGAGTCCGCCGATAGGTCAGGCGCTTGCCTTCTGCACCTTTGAAACAGATTTCGGCACGTTGGAAGTCTGAAATATCACGGCTGTTGTAGCGGAAATCGAACTCGTACAGGTAGCGTTGCAGGTGCTTTTCAGAGCAATGCTGATAGACGCCCTTCATGCCGCGCTTGAAGATTGAGAAGTAGTTTTCAATGTTGTTTGTGTGCGCACCGTCGCGGACGTATTCGCCAGCCGAATGCTTGACGGTCTTGTGCTTCGAGAACTCGCTACCGACCTTGACGTAAAGGCGGGATTCGTCGGTGTGCAGGTCGCTTTCGCGGCTAGCGTTTGTAACGAGAATATCGCGCACGGTGAATGCGTCAGCGCGTTAGACATGGAACATGCGGGCCTTGCCTTCGCTAACCAGACCGACAACCGCGCGTTTGTTCGCAGCCTTGCCGCTTTTGAGGAAGGGCGTTCCGTCAGTCTTGACCGTGACCTTTTCGGCCTTGTTGCCGAAATAGGTTTCATCGGCCTGAACAGACTTGCCGTTGCCGCCCATAGGACCGGGGTTGCCGTCCATCATGGCTTCGCGGATGCGGTGAAACATGAACCATGCGCTTTTGTAGGTAACGCCGATCATGCGGTGTAGCTGGTGTGCGCTCATGCCCTTCTTGGAAGCGCAAAGAAGATGTGTAGCCAGTACCCACTTGTGCAGGGGAATGTGTGAACGCTCGTAAACGGTGCCAGTGCGCACAGTAAAGCGCTTACGGCAATCGCCGCAATGATAGTAGCCCTTTACAGGCTTGGGATTAGGGTTCTTAGCCGTGGGCTTGTTCTTCATGACGGTAGGCTTGATGTTATCAACGCCGCCGCAATGAGGGCACGCAACGCCGTCAACCCAGCGAATGCCTTCAAGGTGTTTTCTGGCTGCGGTTTCGTCATTGTATATCTTGTCTGTCAGGTTCATGGCTAACTCCTTATGATTTAAAAGTAACCCGTAAAGTCTGTGCAGTCAAGTACATGATTAGGAAAATAATCATAAATTTTTGTTGACTCGCAACGGCAATCGTAGCATAAACGAGAACATAAAGGGAACAAAAAGGACAGGAAAGCGAACGCGCAATGGCCCGAGACATCCATGCTCCGAAAAAAACCGCCTCCGATACCGACACAACCCCGTTCGAATCCGCCGAGGAGGCATGGTTCTGGTTTATAGCCGCGCAGAAGGCTCGCGAGGAGGGGGCCCGGTTCGTTGCGGGGCAGGGGCTTGTCGCGCGGCCGTGCGAGCCGATCGATATTCTCAAGGCCGTGGACCGGCTTTACCGCAATCGCCGTCTGGTGATGGATCATTTGCTCGTGTTGCGCCATTACGGCGTGCGGTTTCTGCCGCCCGATCCGCGCCGTATGCGCGAGGCGCGCGCCGCCCGGCTCTGGAGCGAGGCGATGGACCGGCTCGGAGACGCGCTGGACGCGAAGGGCATTCTTCACAAACGCCGCCTCGGCGAACAGCACTGGCTGTTCGATATGACGGTTTACGAGAATGAGGGGGCGCGGTGATGGCGGCCTACGTCGTTTTCACCGGCGAGACGGATTTGCACTGGCTTCGCCTGTTTTTGAAGCCCGGATACCGGCATTGCTTCCTGATCCTGCATGACGGGCGGCGGTGGGTGTCACTCGATCCGCTCGCGCATTGCACGGAACTGACCGTCTACCACCATTTGCCGGGGGATTTCGATTTGCCGGACTGGCTGGCGGAGCGCGGGCTTGTCGTCGTTCCGGCAAGGCTGGAGCGTTCGGACCGGCGTCCCGCGCCCGCGATGGTGTTTACCTGCGTCGAGGCGGTGAAGCGGGTTCTGGGGTTGCATGCGCGGTACGTGCTGACGCCCTGGCAGCTTTGCCGTCATTTGCAGAAATCAAACGAAAACAGAGCACAAAAAGGAGATGTTCAATGGGCAGTCTAACGTCCAAACCCAAGGCGCCGTCCTCTCAGCCGCAGGTCGTCTATGTTCGGCAGCCTGTGCCGGAACCGGCTCCCGCTCCGGCCCTCGCGCCGTCCGAACCTTCGGACGCCGCGCCGGTCGAGAGCGAGGAGGAAAGCCGTGCCAAGGCGCGGGCGGCCAGTCTTCTGAGGCGCGACCGCAGCCGTTTCGGCACGGTTCTGACCGGCTTTCGCGGCCTCCTCGGGACGCGGGCCGACGAGAGCGCGCCGCAACGCAAAACCCTTCTGGGAGAGTGAACATGCCTGATATCGCACCCAACGAACGCCCGCCGGAAGAGGCGCGGCTTGAGAGGATCCTAGGGCGCTATGAGCGTGCGCGGGCGCGCCGCGCGGGCTGGGAGCCGCTCTGGCAGGATTCCTACGATTACGCCCTGCCGCAGCGCGCTTCTTTTACGCGCAGCCTTGCGCCGGGCGAGCCGCGCATGGCGCGCCTTTACGACGGCACCGCGCTGGATGCGGTCGATCAACTCGCCGCGAGCCTGCTGGCCAACCTGACGCCGCCATGGTCGCAGTGGTTCGGGCTGAAGCCCGGCCCTGACCTGTCGCCAGAGGAATCCGAAGCGCTCTCGCCGGTTTTGGAAAAGGCCGCACGGACGATTCAGGATCATTTCGATCGTTCGAATTTTGCTGTCGAAATTCATCAGTGTTTTCTGGATCTGATCGTCGGCGGCACGGCGAGTCTGTTTTTCGAGGAGAACGAGCCGGGCGGCTTTTCCGCCTTTCGCTTTTCCGCCGTGCCGTTGAGCGACACGGTGCTCGAAGAGGGGGAGAGCGGCCTTCTGGACGGCACGTTCCGGCTGTCCGATTTTACGCTCGCGCAACTGACGGCGCGCTATCCGCTGGCGGAGCTTCCGGCGCGCGTGTTGAAGGACGGCGGGCGCGACGCGCAGCTCAGGTTCCGGGTGCTGGAAAGCGTTTTGCCGGAAGAGGGCGCGTTTCGATACAGCGCGCTCCTGCTCGATGTCGGCGCGCAGGCTGTTGCGCTCGAGAGCGCGCGCCTTGGCGTCTCGCCGGTCATCAATTTCCGCTGGGTGAAGACGCCCGGCGAAATTTACGGGCGTTCGCCGGTGATGAAGGCGCTCCCCGACATCAAAACCGCCAACAAAGTGGTTGAGCTTGTTTTAAAAAACGCCTCCATATCTGTCACCGGAATTTGGCAGGCGGACGATGACGGGGTGCTGAATCCGGCCAATATCGAGCTTGTACCGGGTTCGATCATTCCCAAGGCGGTGGGCTCGAAAGGGCTGACGCCGCTCGAGATGCCGGGGCGGTTCGATATCTCGCAGATCGTGCTTGAGGATTTGCGCGGGCGCATTCGCCACGCGCTCCTGACCGATACGCTCGGGCCGGTCGGGACGGCGACGATGACGGCGACCGAAGTGATCGAGCGCTCCGCCGAGATGGCGCTGCTGCTCGGCGCGACCTACGGGCGGCTTCAGGCCGAATTGCTGACACCGCTCGTGCAGCGGGCGTTTACGATCCTGCGGCGGCGCGGCGAGGTGCCGGACGTCAATCTCGACGGACGCACCGTCGCGCTCGATTACCGTTCGCCGCTTGCAAGGGCGCAGGGGCAGCGCAACGTGCAAAATACGCTCAACTGGATTTCCTCGGTGCTGGCCATGGGGCCGCAGGCCGCGGAAGCCGTCAATCTTCCGGAAGCCGCGCGCTTTCTCGGGCAGGCGATGGGCGTGCCGAGCGACCTGATCCGCAACGAACTTCCACCTCTCGCGCAACAGGAGGCCGCAAATGTTTCCGGTTAAACAGAAATCTCCCATGACGGCAGTTGAGAGGGGGCTCGTCTACGGACCTGGCGCGCCGAAGAAAATGGAGCAGCGCGACATCGAAAAATGTTTCGCGCGGCTCTTTTCCAGTGACGACGGGCAGAAGGTGCTCGCGCATCTTCAGGTCCTGACTTTCCAGCGCGCGTTCGGTCCCGAAACGGGCGAGGGACAGCTTCGCTACGTCGAAGGACAGCGCGCGCTGGTCGCCACCATTTTGCGCCTGATCGACCGGGGGCGGAATGGGGTTTGAGTTGCGAGTTCGAGTTGCGAGGTACGAGATTTTTTTGTGACCGCTCGTGCCCCGTCTCTCGCAACTCGAACTCGCAACTCGTAACTCGAAACTTAAAGAAGGAGACACACCATGACACTACAAACCACCGAAGCCGCCGATCTAAAACCCGACCTGATTCCCGACAAATTCCGGGACGCGGAGACCGGGGAGGTTCGGCTTGACGCGCTCGTCAAATCCTATCTCGAGCTTGAGAAGAAGCTTTCGACCATGATCCCTGCGCCGCAGGGCGAGGCGGACCGGTTCCGCCTGCTGAAAATGCTCGGCCTGCCCGAGACGCCGGACGAGTACGAGATCGACGTCAGTCACGGACTTTTTCCCGCCGACCCGGATGTCAACCGGCGCCTTCACGACAAGGGCCTGACGCCCGATCAGGTTCAGGAAGTCTATAACCTCGCCGCCGAGAAGATGGTGCCGATGATTGTCGAGCTCGCAGGGGATTTCAAGGCCGAGCGCGAAGTCGAGCGGCTCGTCGAATTCTTCGGCGGCCCGGAAAAATGGCGCGAAACGTCCCGCCAGCTGCTGGCGTTCGGCAAGAAGAACTTGCCCGGGGACGTTCTCGAAAGTCTCTCCAGCACCTATGAAGGCGTGATCGCGCTTCACCGCATGATGAAAGCGCAGGAGCCTGGTTTTGCAGGAAAAACGGATGCCGCCGCGCCCCCCGGTGAGAAAGAACTCCACTCGCTGATGCGCGATCCGAAATACTGGCGCGACCGTGACCCTGCCATGGTGTCGAAGGTCACCGAAGGGTTTAAGGAGCTTTACGGAGAGTGATTATGACGGACGCTCCCTCATCCGTTCGCGTCACGAATGGATGAGGGATTTTTCAGGCGTGCGGCATCATGGGCGGATTTTTCTCATATAGCGCTTGAACCTTCGGCCACGTTTCCTCAAGGGCCGCTATGCGCCTCCCGGTCGCCGGGTGGCCGGCGAAGAAGAAAGACCGGACGGAATTCCAGACTCCTCTGAGAGACCGGGGACGGTAGGACAGGGCCGCGCGGGCCTTGTCACGGGTTGTCTTCAGTTCGTCTTGCGAAGCTGCCAGGTCGGGGTTGAGAGCAAGTCCGTTATAGTCGGCACGAAGTTCATCCAGGCGGGCGCTTTGGGCGCGAATTACAGCGCCGACGAAGCCGGTTCCGGCGCTCAGAGCCGCCAGAGCCGGCTCCCCGATAGACAACGCGGCGCAGGCCATACAGAAATGCATGCGCAGCCCGACAGAGACAAGCGGGTCGAATTGCGGCAGGTCGGGATTCAAGAGGTGCCCGACCTCGTGGGCAATTGTGGCCCCGGCTGCATCCCGGTCTTTAATCAATTCACAGCCGAGCAAGATGATATGAGGGTCAGGGCTGTGTGGGGCAGACGGCATGGCCATTCCCCCGAAATTGTACAAAACCGCTTCGTATTTTGACTTGAAAGGCATTTTGCGAACGCCGGAAGACATCGGCATCTCGACGATTTGAACTTTGATACGCTTTTTGATGCCGGCGCGCGCGGCAACAGCAGAAACGGTATTAACGATAGGGAGGGGTGCATCGTGGAGATGCTCGTTCATGATGCCCAGAAGTTTTCCCGTATCTTTTCTTTCGGCGAAATTGTTCCAAAGCCACCCCAGGGCTGCCGACAAAATTACAAAGCCAAGACTTCCCGTCTGCCAGGCGGCGATTCCGGCGCTTGAGGCTATAAGGGCGCGATTGCTCCACCTTGTGAGCTGTATTCCACGGCGGAATCGCGCAGGGTTGAAGTCCCACTTCTCTGCCAGAGAGGGGAGTGCGTCGTAATCAAAGTTGCCAGTCGGTTCCATCAGGCCAGCATATTTAGCGTTATGAAAAAAGTAAAGATGTAGTTACATATTGTATGGGCGGGCGAGGCGGGAGAGCTACGGCTAGAGTGTTGGCGTTTTAGGTTGACGCATTTCAAAGGCGTCAACCCGGAAAAATGCGGAGCATTTTACCCGGGATTTATGCCGGAGAAGTTTGTTTCTTCAGTGGCATAAACCCCGGATCACCCTCCGGGTGTCCGGGGTGACGATGTGAGTCAACACAAAGGCCCAATGCTCTAGACCAATTGCGAATTGGCAAATTCGCGGGTGACGTGTTCGTCGATGACGCGCTGGAAGCCGCGCCAGATGGTTTCTGTCAAAGGGATGAACTGCAGGGCGATCTTGTTGCGCCCTTTCCTTATGATGCGCGCTTTGTGGTCGATATCGAGAATTCTGCGCTCCAGCTTGAATTTCAGCGTAACCTCGACTTCTTCTCCGACCCGGAACATCCGGTCGTCGCCATTAACGAGGGCGCCGCCCGGACTCCAGTCGAGCACGGGCAGAAGGGTGCCGTTCACCACGCTGACGCAGCGATCGCAGCCGCGGCGCGGGTGACGCCTGCGCGTGTTGGCCGAATCATTCGTGGCCCATCTTGTGCCCGAAGAGAGAAGGGGCTTGAGCATGTCGTCTCCGCTAGCGGTCGATGTTTACACGTTCCTCATTCCCGCCGCCGGGAGATTATCGTAGTTACGGCAATCCTATCATACTTTTCCGCGCGGTTTCAACGCCTTCGCGGCGCAAAAAAAGCGCTTGACAATGTAGGAATAAAAACCTAGTCTGTACGTATCAACGCCGGAGCTGTATCCAGTCTCCGGCGTTTCTCGTTTCTTCCTTTCGTCAGAAACGACTGGCCGCCGCCGGACAACCGGTTCCGCGAAAGCGGGGTTCGGTCCGGCGCGGTCTTTTTTCCGGTGCGCAAGCGGGCCGCACGACGACAACCCGGTTCCCGGACGGCTTTAACCAGAGCACAGCAATCAAAAAGGAACAACAATCATGGCAACATCGATTGACCAGGCTTTCGTCAAGCAGTTCGAGCGCGAAGTGCACGAAGCCTACCAGCGTCAGGGTTCAAAACTGCGCAATACGGTTCGCACCGTTTCCAACGTGAACGGCTCCGAGGCCGTCTTTCAGAAGGTCGGCAAGGGCATCGCCTCCACGAAGTCGACGCACGGGATGGTCCCGGTCATGAATCTCGACCATACGAGCGTTACCTGCGTTCTCGCCGACTATTACGCCGGCGACTGGATCGATCGGCTCGACGAGCTGAAAGTCAATATCGACGAGCGGCAGGTGATCGCCAATGCCGGTGCCTACGCGCTCGGTCGCAAGACGGACGAACTCATCATCAATGAACTGGCGAGCGTCGGGTCGGGGCAGGAAATCGCCGACGGCAACACCGGCATGACGTTGACCAAAGTCATGGAAGCGCTCGGCATCCTGGGCAATGAGGATGTGCCGGATGACGGCCAGCGCTTTGCGGTTGTCGGCTGGAAACAATGGGGCGAGCTGCTTGAAATTCCGGAATTCGCCTCGAGCGACTATGTCGGTCCCGACGCTCTTCCGTTCATGGCGCCGACCCAGACGAAATTCTGGCTGGGCACCTACTGGATCCCGCATTCGGGCCTGCCGGTCGATGCGAACGATATACGCTCGTGCTTCTGGTACCACAAGACGGCGCTCGGGCATGCCTCGGGTTCGGACGTTGTCGCGGACGTCACCTGGCACGGCGAGCGTGCCTCACACTTCGTCAACAACATGATGAGTCAGGGAGCGAAGCTGATCGAGGAGACGGGCGTCGTCGAGATCAAGTGCGACGAAAGTCCCGACTAACCGTGAAGCCGATGATCCGAATCTCCGAGAAAACGGAGATTCGATTCACTTCCTCTATCCAATCCAGATAACGGAGAAATACCATGGCTGGCTTTTCAGCTTCGAACCTGAGCGTTCTCGCCTACGCGAACAACTTCACCCTGTGGCACTACACGACGGCGGACGACGCCGTCACGGGCGCGGGGTATTTCAGCAATGCCGCGCACATGCTGCGCGTCAACGACCTGCTGATCGTCACTTCCGATACAGACGGCTCTCCGGCCACGACGTTCTACATCGTGACCGCAAACGACGGCAGCACCGTCACCGTGACGGCCTATTCCTGAAGCTGAAGCGGGAGAACCCGCCCCTCTCCCTTGTATGGGAGAGGGGTTTTTACCGGACAAGGAGATTTGAAATGGCCTTAAGCGATATCGCGCTCGCCAGTCGTGCGCTTGTCAGCATTGGCGCGGTGCCTGTGACGTCCTTCGACGACGGCACGGCCGAGTCCGAGATTGCGGGGGCGCTGTTCGCCCCGGTGCGCGACGCGCTGCTCTCGGCCTATGGCTGGAGTTTCGCGAGCGGGCAGGCGAGCCTCGTGAAGCTCGACACTTCGCCGCTCGCCGATTTTTCGAACGCGTTTCAATTGCCCGTCGATTTCCTGCGGGCGCTGTCCGCCGGGACGGGCGGGCGCGGGCGGGGCCTGCGCTACCGGATCGCGCGGGGCGCGCTGCACACCAACGCGGAGAGCGTCATCCTGACCTATATCTTCCGCCCGGCGGAGGAAGAGTTTCCGCCCTATTTCGACGCGGCCCTGATCGCGCGCCTCGCCGCCGAACTGACGATCCCTATCACCGAAAGCACCTCGCGCGCCGAAACGGCCTTTCGCCTCGCCGAAATGGAATACGAACGCGCAAGGCAAATCGACGCCCAGCAGGACACGCCGAACGCCATCGAGCGGTTTCCGCTGGTGGATGTGCGGGGGTGAATAGGGAAACTTGCCTCTTGAAACATGTCGGCCATTGCCATAGATGTATCGTCTTGTCAGAAGCTACGGAAAATGAGAAGTGCGGATATGAGCGATAACAAGCAGGAAACCACGGGTAAGTATCATGTGCTAGCTCTTGTCGGCGCGGGCGATACCGCTCTACGGGAGGCGTTTAACCAGAAGGCCGGCGACTACGGAATTCCCGCCGTGGTGCCCGGGCCGGATGACCTCAAGGTCATGGAAGGCGGTCAGGAGGCCGAGGTGTCGAGCAGGGTCGCGCGTTTCTATTCGGACGAGGGGGCGCTTGCGGCATTCGACAATGCAAATGCCGCCGTTCTGTTTCAGGACGGGCTGGCCTCTGTTCTTCGTAAAGCCGCTACGGCTGACCAGACGGTCGAAACCTGTATGACTGGATACGCGTGCCAGCAGAACGGAACCCGCGTTGTCGATATGAGAGTTACGCGAAGCGGCGGACCGGCGGCAAGTGAGCCGTAAAATACGGCGAAGACCAGAAATCCCGTCTCCCCGGACGCCGGTTTTCCCCGGATTTCGCAAGAAATCCGGCTGGAAAAGCGAGCGATCCGGGGTTTTTGCCGCCCGGGCTTCAAGTGGCCCGGATGTCGGCATAAATCCCGGATACAAGTCTCGCTAAATGAAAACCTGCGGTTTTCAAAGCTCGACATACGTTCCGGGAGGACGGGGTAACTTTTATAGGTGTGCAGGCCTTCGCCAGGACGGCAGGAAGGCCGAATTCAGAGTTTTTCGGCAGCTTGCCAGAACCCGCCCCCACCGGCGGGTTTTTTCATGCGCATATATCAAGAGGAAACCCATGACACGCATTCGTGAAACCAAGACCACCTTTACCGCCGGGGAGGTGAGTCGCGATCTGCTCGGTCGCGGGGATTTGCGCGCGTACGAGAACGGCGCGCTGGCCCTGCGCAACGTGTTTATCCAGCCGACCGGGGGCGTGAGGCGCCGGGCGGGGCTTGGCTATGTCGATACGGCCGAAGGGGACGGGCGTCTGATCGCGTTTGAGTTCAATACCGAGCAGACCTATTTGCTGGTCGTTACGAACCTCAGGATCGACGTCTATACGGACGGCACGAAGGAAGCCACGATTGCCGCGCCGTGGAGCGAGGCGCAGATTCCACAGCTCGTCTGGACGCAGAGCGCCGATACGCTGCTCCTCGTCCATCCTGACGTGCCGCCCAGGAAACTGACGCGGAGCGGGGCGGGCGCGTGGAGCCTTTCGGACTGGGCGTGGTTTGCGGATGCGAACGTCATCCGTCAGCCCTATTTCAAATTCGCGGGCAGCGCCGTGACCCTGACGCCCGGCGGGACGAGCGGGAGCGTTTCCCTCACCGCCTCCGAGGACGTGTTCGCGCCGGGCCATGAAGGCACGCGGCTGCGCGTTCAGGGCAAGGAAGTCGAGATCGTCGATTACGACTCGCCGACCGTCGTCACGGCGAGTGTGATTGAAACGCTTTCCGATACGAACCCCACCATCGACTGGGCCGAGCAGGCGTTCAGCCCTGTGCGCGGCTATCCGGTTTCGGTTGCCTTCCATCAGGACCGGCTCGTTCTCGGCGGAAGCCGCGATCTGCCCAACCGGCTGTGGTTCTCGAAATCGGGCGATCTGTTCAATTTTGATCTTGGCGAGGGACTCGACGACGAAGCCATCGAATTCGCGATCCTCTCCGATCAGGTCAACGCGATCCGGGGCATTTTTTCAGGTCGGCATTTGCAGGTCTTCACGAGCGGGGCGGAATGGATGGTTACCGGCAATCCTCTTACGCCGACATCGGTGCAGCTCAACCGCCAGACCCGTGTCGGCTCGGTCATCGGGCGCTATATTCCTCCCGTTAACGTCGACGGCGCGACGCTGTTTGTGGCCCGCAACCGCCAGGAAATCCGCGAGTTCCTCTACACGGATATCGAGCAGGCCTATCAGGCCACGGACCTCGCGCTGCTCTCAAGACATGTGATCGAAAAGCCGGTCGATCAGGATTTCGACCAGAAACGCAGGCTGCTCTTCCTTGTGCGCGAGGACGGAAAGCTCGCCACGCTCACCATCTTCCGGGCGGAGCAGGTCGCGGCGTGGACTCTGCACGAAACGCAAGGGACGGTGAAATCGGTCGCGGTGGCGGGCGAGGAGGTTTATCTGCTGATCCTGCGGAACGGGGATTACGTCATCGAGATCTTCGACGACGCCCTCAATCTCGACTCCGCGCTGACCGGCACGGCCGATCCGGCGACCGCGACATGGAGCGGGCTAAGCCATCTCGAAGGCCGGACGGTCTCGATCGTCGCGGACGGGGAGGTGCAGGCCGACCAAACCGTGACCGGCGGGGCGGTGACGCTTGACGCGGCGGCGTCCGAGGTCGAGATCGGCCTCTCCTACGCCCATATCGTCGAGCCATTGCCGCCTTCGGAAATCGGCGCGGCGGGCGGGGCGCGCAAGGTGCGGATGATCGAGGCCGTCTTTCGCGTACAGGACACGGCGGCGTTGCGTCTGGACGTAGGACGGGGCCTGCGCGACATCGCCCTCAAACAGTTCGGCGAGGACGAGGTCCTCGCGGCTCCCCCGCTCGTGAGCGGAGACATCAGGGTTCGCGCTTTCGGCTGGCGCGAGGACGGAACGAAACCGTTGTGGCGCATCGAACAGGATACGCCTTTGCCGTTTACGTTGTTGAGCGTGAGCGCGGAGTTGAAGGTGAATGATTGAGGGAGAAAGGGGACCCTGCATGCTTATACTGAAAAGAAAAGACCTGTCGCCAGAAATGTCTCCGGTACGGCGGATGACAAGAGGAACATGAAACTTGCCCTGTATTCATTGGGTTATTATGATGGCGAGACGTACGGGTTTTCTGATTACGGGAATAATGAACTTTTCGAGGCCATTCGTTCTTTTCAGAAAAGCAGTCATCTGGAGTCGGACGGCGTTGTGAATCCTGATGGTCCTACGCATATAGCCATCAGCAGAGATATAGACAAGACACCTGCGGCAAAAAATGCTCTGCTTATTTTTGAGAAAAATCGGCAGGATATGATTGGCGCAAATACAATCGGAGCCGATAAGTATTTCCACTGCAAGGCAAATTATGAATCCGCCAGGCTTGGCCGGGGCGGCGAAATGGATGCGTATTTTTTAAGTGCGGGGCGGGAGTTATCAGCAATTCTAAATCGCGCCCGCGTTCGCCCTTGTATTTTTACTACGAAGCCACGAAGCCGCTTCGCTACACGAAGTTCTCAAAGGGCGCTGCGTCGTCAGGCACCTGAACATACGGAAACAGAAGCGATCCGGACCATCTTTGACATGGCGCTGCACGCAGGAAAAGGCTCCCTTCGTGTTTGCTTCGCGGCTTCGCGGTGAAAAATGCGGCCTCGAAACCGGCCCGATTTAGAATTGCTGGGGAGTTATATGGCGCCTTGAAAGGCGACGGCCTTAAAGACATAGAAGAAGATCTGGAGGCTAACAAATATGGAAGACAAGCGGCAAAGTCAGGGAAATTCTCTTCCGCCCGGAGCGCTTGCCGTGTCTTTAGACCAGAAGCGCTTGATAAAAAATACTAGAGAGTTAATTCTCCGGGCCGCTCTCGCCACGGTTTTTGCGCTTGCGCTCTTTTTTGCCGGAGCGATGGTCTGGCTGTGGGCGGCGTCCGGATTCGATCCGTACTTCATGCAAATCGACACTTGTCTCGACTCCGGCGGGCGCTGGAACTATGAGACATGTGCCTGCGAAATGAGGCAGGGTTTGCCGTAGCGGATGAAAATCTTCGTCGTTATCGGCGTTGTCGTTCCGGTCCGACATGTAGCAACCGAAAATACGGAAATCCCAAGGAGAAAAGATATGGGTACGATGACGATGTCCGATGTTCTGGGCGGGCTGTATAACATTCAGGCATTCACAAGCGCTATTGCGCCGATCGTTTCGGACGTTGGCGGTATTATCGGCGGCGTCCGGAATCTGAACGAACAGATCGACCCCGACGAGGAACGCCGCGAGGCGCTCCGGGCGCAGCAGGATCTGGCGTTGAAGCAACTGGCGCAGAAGCAGGGGCTTGAGGAAGCGCAAAACGCGCAAGGCGCCGCGCTCGAAAAGCAAAAGCTTGCGGCCGGGGCGCAGGACGAGGCGAGGCGGCGGCAGGCGGCCCTGAAACGCGCCGTCGCCCGCCAGACGGCTTCGTTCGGCGCGTCCGGGATCGGCTCGGGCGCGGGCAGCTCGCAAGCCGTCCTTCTCGGTCTGTTCGACGAGAGCGACGAGGAACGGCAGGCGCGGGAAAAAATGGATACGCTCCGCACCCGCGCCCTCGACCTTGGCGCATCGCAGCAAAGGAGCATCAACGTTCTTCAGCGAAGTCAACTTGCGGAAAGGCAGGCGCTGGAACGGGCGGTACGGTTTTGATGTTTGTTTTCTTTTGAAGAAAAGGGAGACGACCGATGGCGCTCAGGAAAACGGCCATTCGCCTCGTGCAGGGCGAGTTGCAGGAACGCGACCTTTATAACGGCGAGATCGACGGCATCAAGGGGCCGAAGACCGACGAGGCGGTATTCGAAGGGCTACGAAGTAATGCAGGCGCTCTTCCCTCCGACTGGCATCAGTGGTCTACGAACCGCCAGCTTGTCGCTTTCCTGCAGTTTGCCGCCAACAAGCGGGGCATCGACGCCGGACCTGTAGACGGGCTTTGGGGACAACGTACGGAACACGGCTATGATGCTTTGCTGGAGAGGGCGAGAACCGGCATTTTGCCGGGGCCGTGGCGGGACGACGAGGCGCCGGGAACAAGCGGGCTTTCTCTTCCCAATCCGAATGACTGGCCGGTTCAGACGCCTACGGCCTTGCGGGATTTTTACGGAGAGCCATGCGACGAGTCGAAACTGGTGCAGGTTCGCAGCCCCTGGCGTTTGACGATCGCATATAACACGGCGCAGCATACGGATGTGATTACCTGCCACAAGAAAGTTGCGGACAGCCTCGAACGTGTGCTCGGCACCGTGCGCAATGTTTACGGCGAGGCGGATATCAGGCGGTTGAATCTTCATCTTTACGGAGGCAGTTACAATTGCCGGAATATGCGCGGCGGCGCGCGATATTCCACGCACGCTTACGGTATCGCCCTCGACTGGGACCCCGACCATAATCGCCTGAGATGGGGACGAGACAAGGCGCGTTTCGCCCGGCCGGAATATGGGCCATGGTGGGAAGCCTGGGAGAAGGAAGGCTGGCGCTCGCTGGGCCGCGAAAAAAATTACGATTGGATGCACGCGCAGGCGGCCTTGTTGCCGTCATAGCGCGTGTAAGGAATTCTTGCCCCGCCCATCCTGTGAAGACAAGCTCCCTCCGCTTCCGCCTTCGCCCTTCGGGCTTCGGTGGACAGGTCGCGTTCGGGATGACACACTTTTTCTGACAAACTTTTTTCGTTGTCATCCCGAACGCATGTGAGGGAACTTTATAAGTCGTTCTTATGGAACCCCCTTGAAAACAAGAAGGAAAACCCATGCCCACAGAGCACATCAAAATGCCTGCGGTGGAGCCGCTTGTCCGCATTCTGGCGGACGGGGAGCGCACCGTATTCGAATACCCGTTTCCGATCTTTGCCAGCGAGGACATGGTCGTGTATTTGAACGGCGCGCGGCAGGTCTCCGGTTTTACTGTGGACGGCGCGCGGCAGGTCTCCGGTTTTACTGTGGACGGCGCGGGGGATACGCCCGGCGGAAGCGTGACGTTCGACGCGCCTCCCGTTTCCGGCACCGTTGTGACGCTGGAGCGGTTGTTGCCGCTGGAGCGGGTGACGGATTTTCTGGAGGGCGGGGATTTCTCGGCGCGGGCGATCAATAACGAGCTGGATTATCTCGTTGCGAGCATTCAGCAAATCGACCGGTATCAGCGCGCCATGCTGCGCTATAACGATCATGAAACGCCGGGCGCGGCGATCTTGCCGGATAAGGGCCTGCGCGCCGGGAAAGTCTTCGGGTTCGACGGCGACGGTAATCCGTCCGTTTATGCGCCGGGAGACAGCCAGGCCCCGCCCTCTTTCACCGCGAGCGGGACGGGGGCGGTTACGCGCGCGCTGACCGACAAAGCGAACGACCTTGTTTCCGTGAAGGACTTCGGCGCCGCGGGCGACGGGCTCACGGACGATACGCAGGCCATTCAACAGGCTTTGCAGGCGCATGAGGCCGTGTTCCTGCCTGCCGGGACCTACCTGATTTCGCAAACGCTGGAGATCGGTGCACGAAGAAGTCTGATCGGGGCGGGGCAGGCTTGCGTCATCAAATGCCAGTCGAACGCTTTCAACGCGCTCGAACTTCCGGCGTTTCAAAGCGAGCTTCGCAATTTGCGGATCGAGGGCGGGGACGCCGCCGTCAAGCTATTCGGAAAAACGGGCGAATGCACCCAGAACGCCGTGACGGATCTTGTGATCGTCGGGGCGAATACCGGTCTTCTTCTGGATGGATACGACGATACGAACAAGCCCTGTTACTGGAACAATTTCGCGCGTGTGCTGGTTGAACGCCCGCTCGTGCACGGGGTGCATCTCACGAAAAGCGGGGCGGGCGATACGCCCAACGCCAACAAGTTTCATAGCGTGCGCGTCTATTCCAAGGGCGCGGCGACGAGCGGGGCGGGGTTTTTCATCGAACACGGCCAGTACAACAACGCCTTTATCGATTGCGAGGCCAATGTCAACGGCGCGAGCGCGCAGGCATGTTTCCTGATCGGGGCCGGTTCGAACAAGACGCTGCTGGTCAACCCCTATGCCGAAAGCTTTAACCTCGTGCCGAACGTCAAGCTCGAAGCCGGGTCGGTCGAGACCTCTATCGTCAACCTTTTGTCCATGAGCGACGGGGCGGCGATATGGGATCTCTCGGGCGGCGAATATACCAGCGTCAATTCCGGCTACCCGTACAAGAACCGCTTGCAGAAAACCTCGGTCACCGACCTGACGGCCGCCCTGCAGCGTTTCGATACCGAATATATCGATGCGAGCGGGGTGCTTGAGCTTGATCTGTCGCACAGCGTTCACCTTGTGTCGAGTTTCGGCGGGGAACTGACGCTCGTGCTTCCGGCGGCAGGGGATGCGTCTGGCGCGCGCCTGACGATCAAGAAGATCGATGCTTCGGCGAACCTCGTAAATGTCACCGAAGACGGCGGCGCAGGACCGGACGGGCGCGTTTTTCCTTTGGGAAGCGAAAACGATTATGTGACCGTGCTTTCGAACGGGGCGGAGTGGTTCGTCATCGCCTCCAGCCGCAGCGCGGGCAACACGCGCTATTTCGACGGCAGCGGGATTTACGACATCGACATGGCAGTGGATGTGTACCTGCTTTCGGCCTATGGCGGGGCGTTAACGGCCCGCCTGCCGCCCGCCAACGCGCCCGAAGCGGTCGGGCGCAGCGTCACGATCAAGAAGGTCGACAGCTCAGCCAACCCCGTCACCGTGAGCGAACAGGGCGGCGCCGGCCCCGACCAGTACGCCCAGCCTTTGAGCGGCCAGTACGACGCGATTACGGTCGTGTCCAACGGCGGGCAGTGGTATATCACCGGGCGGTTTGGGTGAGCTACCTGAATTATATGAATCTTTCGACAAGACTCAATGACTGTCATTCCGAGCGAATGCGAGGAATCTTTGGCCGTTGTTGCTGATAAAGATCCTTCCGCTTCCACCTTCGCCCTTCGGGCTTCGGTGGACAGGTCGTGTTCGGGATGACCGTCATGGTTTCGTCAGCTACCTGTCCGGATTCTGGAATGACGGCGGATATCTTCCGCCGTGCGCGCCTGTCACGACCACAAGAGAGTACCAACGATCCATGCCAGACAAAATCGAAGAATCGACGCGGCGGCAGATCGCCGAATTCCTGCCGGCCGCGATTGCCCGCACGCTCGAATCCTACCGCGAGTTCTCCAAACGCGACGCGGGCGGGGATTCAAAGGAATTCAACGCCCACCACAGCGCCTGCAAGGTCGCGGTCGCGCATATCGAACTGCTTATCAAGCTCGCCAGATGGGCCGATTTGCCGGAAGGCGGAGAGGATGGCGCGGACACGGAACTGGCCGCGATGATACGGGGCGCGGCGGATGAGGTCGGCGAATACCAGGAGCGCGAAACAGGGGGTCGCTAATCCATCTCCCTCTGTCGGGAGAGGGGAAATTCTAATCAAGGAGCGCCGAAGTGCATGCAAACCGATATCAAATCCTTTCCGATCTTTCTGTCTTTGTGGAACCAGCGGCAGGGTATGCGCACGCCGGATGTGCATTTCCGCATCGCGCACTGGCTGGAGACTTTGTGGCGGCGCGGGGAGCGGCGGCTGCTGTTGATGGCGTTTCGCTCCTGCGGGAAGAGCACGCTGACGGGGCTGTTTTGCGCGTGGCTTTTGTTTCGGCAGCCGGAGCTGCGCATTCTCGTGCTGGCGGCGGATTTCGCGCTGGCGAAGAAGATGGTGCGTAATGTGAAGCGCATTATCGAGCGCCATCCGCTGACTGCCCATCTCAAACCGGCGGCGGCGGACCAGTGGGGCAGCGACCGCTTTACGGTCAATCGTCCCCTCGAATTGCGCGACCCGTCGATGCTGGCGCGCGGGATTTCCTCGAACATCACGGGGAGCCGGGCGGACGTCATTATCTGCGACGATGTCGAGGTCCCCAATACCTGCGACAGCGCCGAGAAGCGCCGGGATTTGCGCGAGCGGCTGGCCGAGACCGCCTATGTCCTCGTGCCGGGCGGCTTGCAAATCTATGTCGGCACGCCGCATACGTTCGAGACGATTTACGACCCGCAAGGGTTTCTCGAAGGCTATGCGGCCCTGAAAGTGCCGGTTCTGGACGAAGCGGGCGCGAGCGCGTGGCCGGAGCGGTTCAGCGCCGCGGATATCGAGCGCATCCGCCGGACGACCGGGCCGAACAAATTTACGAGCCAGATGATGCTCGTGCCGGTGAATATTGCGGAAGGGCGGCTCAATCCGGACCTGCTGCGCCGGTATGAGGGCGAACCCGATTATGCGAAAGAGATGCGCGCGCTCTACGTGAACGGCGAGCGGGCCGTTTCCGCCAGCGCGTGGTGGGACCCGGCTTTCGGCGGGGCGTCCGGAGATGCCAGCGTGCTGGCCGTCGTTTTCGCCGACGAGGGCGGGCGATATTACCTGCACCGGGCGGCGTATCTGAGCACATCGTCTTCGGACGAGGACGAAGCCACCTCCCAGTGCGTTCAGGTCGCCCGGATCGCCAAAGACCTACTTTTGCCGTCCGTCGCGCTGGAGATTAACGGTCTGGGGCGTTTTCTGCCCGGTTTGCTGCGGCAGGAACTGGGCAAGGCACGGGTTCCATGCTCGGTGCGCGAGATATCGAGCCGCCGCCCGAAGGATCTGCGCATTCTCGAGGCCTTTGACGCCGTTCTCGCTGCACGGGTGCTCTATGCGCATGAAAGCGTTTATGCGACGCCCTTCCTCACCGAAATGCGGGAATGGCGGCCGGGCGCGAGCCGGGGCCGTGACGACGGGCTCGACGCCGTGGCCGGGGCCTTGTCGCTGGAGCCGGTCCGGCTGCGCGCGCAAGGACCCGCGAGCCTGCCGGAGTGGCGCGCGGGAGACAAACAACGTCAGGCAAAAACACAACTTGAGGTGTGAAATGGGCATTTTCTCTCAGGATCTGATCTGGTGGATCACGGTCGTCGATCTTCCGGCCATGGCCGGGCTTCTGCTTCTCGTCTGGCGCACCCGCAAGGAGGCCGAGGATGGCGCGCGGGCGGTGCGCGAGGTTATGGAGGCGCGCAGCAGCCAGCTTCGCGAGGGGCTGTCGGCCTTCAAGCTCGAGGTCGCCAAGAACTACGCCTCGCACGCCGATTTGAAGGAACTCGAAAACCGGCTGGTCGGCCACTTGCTGCGGATCGAGGCGAAACCCGACGCGACGGCGCTGAAGGCAGAAAAACTCACGGGATGAAGAGGATTTCTCCCCTCCCACTC
>RZZS01000162.1 GCA_009929775.1 Alphaproteobacteria bacterium | reverse complement strand
CGTGCCGGAATCGCGCACTCATAGTTCCACCCGACATGCGGCGTGCCGAACACAAGCGCGGCGACCAGGAGTCCCGCCAGGATCAGCGCAAGGCCACGTAACCACTCCCAGAGCCACCTAGGCATGAGGACCTCCCCATATCATCACATTGCCAATCATGACCGGCCTCCCCGCACGGATGATGACTTGCCTTCCGATGGGCATGTTCAACGCCGTGGCCGCCGGTATCACCGGAAACGCCATCTCCTTCAGACTGGCGGAGGGCGGGCTGTCATCCCCCGTCGGGTCCTGGATCGTAAAACTCACGTCTTTCATACTGACCGTGCCGGCCCGTGACTCGATGTAGCGGGCAAGCTCCACCGACCGGCAACCGAGCACCTGCAACAGCTCGGCCTGCCACCGCATCGCCGCCGCGTCGTCCTCGCCGTACACCGCCTTGAGCTGCGAGAGGTCCTGCACGAAAATCCACACCCGCAGTCCTTTCTCGCGCAGTTGCGCGATGGCGTCCCGGATACCGGTCAGGCGTCCGAGGTTCGGGAACTCATCGAGCAGGAACAGGCATTCCCCGTTCTGCCTCACCCGCATGATCGCGTGGATCGCGTGCGCGGTGATGAGCCCCATCCATTTGCCGTGCGAGCTGACCAGCTCCGGCGGCAGCACCAGATAGACCGTCAGCTTGCCGGTGATCAGCTTGCCGAGATCGATATCCGAGTGCTTGCACGCCTGTCCGCAAGGTTCGTCGGGGGCGAAGATCGACAGGGCCTGACGCGCTTCCTTGCGAAAGTACCCGAAGCTCTTCGGCTGCGTTTCAAGCGTATCGGCCACATCGTTCGCATATTGCCGGCAGGCCCCTGTCTCCTTTTGCATCTTCTGGATGACGCCATCCAGAAACTCCGCCTCGCTGCGCCAGAGCACATCATGCAGGCCCGGCAGATCGCAGTTCTCCGGCTCGAACTTCGCCAGATACAGCAGGCCGGTGATGATGAGATCGCGCGCCCCCGCCCGCCAGAACGGGTCTTTGTCGCCCGGACGGTCGGGCAGCAGCAGGTGAGCCAGCCGCTCCGCCTCGCTGCGAAAACCCTGTCCGCCGGCCACAGACTGCACGAGCCCTGCAAGCGGGTTGACGGAGGCCGACGGGACCCCGGTGATCCCGAAGGGATCGAGCACGGCGATGTCCTGCCCGTGTTTGCCCGCCCGGTGCGCTGCCGACCACTGCACGAGCTGGCCCTTCGGGTCCGTCACCAGCATCGAGCCGGGGTACTCCAGCAGATTCCACACGGCGACGCCCCGGCTTTTTCCCGTGCCGGGGGGACCGACCGTCAGCAGCGATCCTTCCCCCGAGAAGAACACCGGATCATTGTCCTGGCTGTCGGTGCCGAGAAACAGGCGTGGTTTTCTATTCATCGGCTATCGGCCATCCATCCGGGTCTTTTTTGGGCTTCGCGGGGAGTTTGTTCGTGGTGTAGCGGTCCGTGACGCCTTCGGCGGCGGCGCGAAAAGCTTGCGTTGCCTTCCACAGCCGGTGCGCGCGGATCACGTCGAGCAATCCCCAGGCGGCGGCGAGCACGAACCCCCAGAACACGGCGCCCGCGCCGGGCAAGCCAATCGACTTCATCCACCAGAACAGGCCGCAGCCCGCACAGAGTCCGACAAATTGCGTCAGCGCCACTTTCGGATTCCGCTCAACAACGATTTGTTTCTGCATCTCTTCGAGCCTCCTGATCTGATGAGGAACCCCCCTGCCCCGCCGACCGTGGCGGGACAGGCGTGGAAAGGGCGCACGGCCCTGTGTCGGGGACGAGGACCGCCCGGTCTTCTCCGCCGACGATGCCGATGATACCGGGAGATTTGCCGAACGCAACAAAAAAATGCAGCAAATTCAGAAAGTTAAGAGGACAAGATTGTCTTGTTTGGGCCGTTTTCTTCCGCTCGGGCGTCTCGTGTCCGGGCAGTGACAAAACGGTCCCGGCGGGACAAAATTGTCCCGTTCGTGAGACCACCAGAACTCTCATCCCCTATATCCAGAGCGTTTGTTTATGGAAGAGATCGCGCGAAGAGCGGCCTTGAAACTGGCCGATCAGGTCGGGCCTAAAAAGGCCGCCGAGCTGCTGCGTGTGCACGAACGACAGATCAGCCGTTTCCGGACA
>RZZS01000020.1 GCA_009929775.1 Alphaproteobacteria bacterium | reverse complement strand
CGATTTTTTCCCGCACCGACGCAACGGAACGACCGAAGATGAGATCGCGGTAGATGGAGGAGGAAAGACAGGCCGCCTCAAGATCGCTGAGGCTTGCCAGGAGATCCCCCGGATCCTCGTCCACCGCGATGAGCAGTTCGTGCATCAGATAGACAAGATTGAACTCACGGCGACGAACCATCCGGTCGTACTCGTGATCGTAGCTGTCGAGTTGAACGTTCAACCGCTCGTGATCGAGCGTGCCGGGTTCGTTGGCCGCAAAGAAAATCCCTTCGATCACAGCCGCGCAACTCCGCAACTCGGCAAGGTCGGATTTACGATCCGACATTGAGGACCTCCGTCGAAGAGGCACCGCACACCGACTGTTCACACCTGCGTTCGACCTCGCGACCGATGCGACGAATATTTCTCTCGACTTCTCGCAGGAAAGCAGCCGCGTAAGCGCCGTTCATAATCCGGTGATCGAACGTCAGGACGAAATTGCTCGCGAATATGGTGCGGCGCTTCGCATCGAGCGCCCAGTGCGGGGTCCCGATAAAAAGCGTGGCCACCGCCGGATAGACGACGACCGGTGCGGCGCGCACAACCTCGAACGCCGACATATCACTGATCGCAAGACTATGGTAGCCGCCCTGGGGCCTGATCTTCCGGATGACAGGCCGCACGCGGTCCCGGACGCTTTCCAGATCCGCCCCTTCGTTGATCGAGACCGCAGGCGTGACGAGAACGTCGCCTTTTTCGGCCTTCGCGATACCGATCAGAGCCTGCGGAGACACGCTGAATTCGTTGAGATCCGAAAGTCTCGCCCGGAATTTTTCGAACGTGAACATGGCCTGTGAAACCGCACACGTAACGATTTCCAGCGATGATGGCACCGCCGAACACTCGCCCGATCGGCGCCAGGCGACCCGTGCCTTTGAAATCGGCTCCCAGTCGACCGCACGCTCCAAAGTCGCCGGAATAACGATCTCGGCGCTGTCCTGCAGGTGGGCGATCAACGCGCGTTGCTCGGCAGGCAGGGATCCGGCTTGCTCATCGGCCTTCTCTTCCGCCGTTGCCGGTCGGTCGCGCCGACGCGTCTGGTTGAACGTGCGAGGCTGCGCGCCTCTCGCTGCCGCTTCGCGCGCGCCAATTTCCATGAGCACGTCGCCCACGGATTTGTGCTCTCCCTCCTCGCACAATATAGAGCGGATTACGCCCGACACCGGCGAAGGGACTTCGAGGATCGCCTTGTCCGTCTCGATTTCGAGAAGATCGGTGTCCTCGTCGACCCAGTCGCCGGTATCCCTGAGGATACGGACGATCCTCACCTGATGGACGCCCTCGCCGACGCGGGGGACGGTAACCTTGTGATCTTCATTCATAGTTTTTCTCCCAGAGTTTGCTCAACGGCCCTGATGATTTTTTCGTGGTTTGGGAGCACCGCGGTCTCAAGGACGGCGCTGAAGCCGACATGGACGTCTTCCCGCGTTACGAGTTGCGGTGCGGCATACAGGCTTTCCCATGTTTTTGGGTCGCCGGTAAGTTCGCTGATGATTGCCTGCCCGAAGCTGCAGGTGCGGTTGTCCTCCTGGACAACGACGAGCCTGCCCGTCTTGCGGACGGAAGCCCGCAGGGTCTGCCAGTCGCAGGGAACGATCGAGGGAAGATCGATCACCTCCGCCTCCACGCCCGCCTCCGCAAGGGACCCCGCCGCCCTGAGCGCAAGCGAGACGCAGTTTCCCCACGCAGCGATCGTGACATGGCCGCCGGAAACGCGGACCCTCGCCCGCTCCGGATGGAGACTAGCCGCAGGCTCGCGCGGCATGCTCTTCTGAAGCAGGTTTTTTGGAAGCAGAAGCATGACCGGATCGGCCCCCGCCGCCGCATGCAGGAGCATCGAGGCCGCATCGTCCGCCGTCGAGGGCATGTAAACCTTGAGCCCCGGCGAATGGGCCAACCAGCTTTCGTTGGTCTGGCTGTGCCACGGCCCGCCGCCGGATATGAACGACCCGCACGGCGCGTAGATTACAAGCGGACAGGCCGAGCGGCCCGCCGTCCGCCAGCGCAGCGTCGCAATCTGGTTCACGATCTGGTTAAAGGCCGGGCCTATAAAATCAATGAATTGCAACTCGAAAATTGGAAGACAGCCCGCGACTCCATACCCCGACGCCATGCCCGCAATCGTTGCCTCGGCAAGAGGCGAATTGGTTACGCGACCGGAGTAACGGGTCGACAATCCTTTCGTCAGACCGAACACGCCCCCTTTCGGGTCCTCGACATCTTCGCCGAACACGAGCGCGCTCGGGTTCGATTCGAGAATCGTACCAAGAGCCGTATTGAACGCCCGGCCCATCGTCCATTCTTCCGTTCCTTCCGGCGCTGGCGGGACGGGAGCGCCGGGGCGTTTTTCCTGCCGGGCGAAAATGTTGGTCATGGCGCCTTGCGGATCAGGCGCGGGGGCGGCCTCGGCACGCCTGTAGGTTTCCCTCACGAAGTGCTGCGCGGCTTCGCGAATGGCGGCTTCTTCCCGGGCATCGATCAAATCGCTTTCAACGAGGTGCCGCCCATAGGTCACAAGCGGATCGCGCCGTTCCATTTCCCGGATTTCCCCGGCACTCCGGTAGCGCGTGTGATCGTCGGACGAAGTATGGGACATGAGCCGGTCGAAACGGATACGAACGACCGCTGGCCCTTCCCCAGCCCGGATCGCACCGAGGACCGGACGCATGTCGTTCCGCAGAGCGAGTGGATCGCGCCCATCGAAGTCACGCACAATCTCCGGATTGAAGAATCCGAGACTGACCGGGTTCATATGGTCGGTACGCGTGCTGACCCCGAAGCCGTTGTCCTCGATAAGAAAGACGACGGGCAGGCGGTCCTGCAACGCCATGGCGACCGCTTCGAAAAACTCCCCCTGCCGGGCGGCAGCGTCGCCAATGCAGCAAAGAGCGATTCCTCCCTTTCCATCGCGCTTCAGCGCTGCAGCCGTTCCGGCGGCGGGGAGACATTGCAGCCCGGTCGGCGTCGCGCAGGACATGATCCGCTTTTCCGGAAAGCTGAAATGGCTGGCCATCTGGCGCCCGCCCGAACTGGACTCCGCCTTGGCAAAATACCCGAGCGCAATGTCATAGAGGGGCACACCCATCCCAAGCAGCAAAGCCCGGTCGCGATAATAGCAGTAGGTATAATCACGCGGCCCGATCAGCGAAGAAAGACCCGCGAGTGCCTCATGCCCGGCGCTCGGAAGATGGAATTGCCCGCGCCCCTGCCGAAAGAGAATGCTCTCCCTTGTCTCCGCCTCGCGCGATACGGCCATGACACGGAAAATCGAGACCGGATCCGGGCAAGGAAAGACTTCCGTGGCATCAAAAGCGGCGGGCGATCCTTTAGCGATCCTGTTCATTCCGGCCTCAATTGATCTTCCGCCGGGTCGCTTCGAGCATTTTGTCGAGCGCTTCCCGGCGCATTTCAGGATCGTCAATCGAGGCGTACTTCACGAGAATGCCGTGAATAAGCTCGGCTTCCCGGGCCTTGATCGGTTCTGAAAATTCGGGCGGGATGGTTCCGTGACGCACCATCGTCTGTATCCAGGCTTCCGCGTCGTTAATCGCTTTCTGGAAGATCACGGCGAGACTGTGACAATTTATGTTCTCGAACTGATGCACAAGCCATCGCGCGCACAGCATGATGTTCTCCAGTTCCTCGGCGTGCATCTCTTTCGTCTGAACCTGCATCTGGTCTCCTTTTCCGTTACGCGTACATCCGGTCCGATTGGTAGGCGGAGGCGTCGAGCACTGCTCCGCGAATTGAAAACGTTTTTCTCAGGCCCGCGAGGATCCGGTCGGAAATGACCATGCGACCAGCGGAAACCCGCTCTCGCGGCGCAAGTTCCTGCGTGTTGCCGAGGAACTCGATGGGCCACCCTGCGTTAACGAAGACCGCGCGCCAGATGGGCGGCGTCATAACTCCGATCATCCAGCGAATGCCGCATGACAGCCCGAATTCCTGAAACGAGCACAGCAGTTCGCCATGAACGCGCCGCCGCTCCTCGACCGGAAGCGTCCGGTCGATCACGAATCGCGAGGCTTCCCAGACGTCCGGCGCTTTGGGAAGCGATTCGCGCGTGACCAGACCGGGCCAGATTTCCTCGATCATGTAGGGAAGAGTCGTGGGGAACAGGCGTGTACAGCCCCGCACAGAGCCGTCTTTGTCGCGCCAGGCAAGATACGTGGTCGCGGGCGTATCGTAGGCATCGTACTCCATCCCGTGGAACGAGGGCACGGCATAGTTCTGGCGCTCCTTGAAGCCCTGATGCCTCAGACGAAGAATTGACGGAAGAATATCTCCGAACACATGCGCATTCTCGATCGAAACGGCGACAATCATGAAGCTGCCCTCCCTTCCGAGGAGAATAGGCAGGCCGAAACAACAGAAAAAGTGGCCAGGTGGCCACGTTCTCTAAATTCTTTTTAGATTAGAAAGGGTTAATAAGGCCCATGCGAAGTGCCTGGGCGACGGCCTGAGCGGTGTTGAGCACGTTCAGCTTTGCAAAAATACGCTCACAGTGCCGTTTGACGCCCGATTCACTCATGCAACAAATATCGGCGATGTCGCCTTTCGTCTTTCCGCGGGAGAGCCAAAGGAGAACCTCGCGCTCCCGCTTGGTCAGCTCGTGCTTTTGACCATCGAGAGAATTGATCCCCGAAATATCCTGAAAAGCGACGAAGAACTGGTGCGCCGCCGCATATATTTCACTCAGCGTACGCCTGTCCAGCGAAACCCCCCTTTCAGAAGCGGCAAATCCCATGCCGATGACCTGTCCAAGAGGCAGATGAATCGACAGGCCGATGCCGTCATAGAGCCTGCACTCGCGGGCTTCGCGCATCACCCGCATGCCGGTGCGTGTCACGTTCTGGCGATTCTGGACTTCCTCCCACGTAAACGGTCGCAGGGATCGGAGCGCCGTCTGATAGACGGGATCGTGGTCGATGTAATGATTCTCCACATAGTATTTCATCCACTCGTCCGGATAATTGACAAGCAGGCCATGGTGGTTCTCCTTCTGAACCGTTGAATCGTGAGCCATATCGCTCATGACAAACCGGTCCAGCCCGTAACGGGAGAGATAGGCAAGGAACTTGTCTGTCAGCTCCTGGGAACTGCAGCAATCGTGTGAGGCGTGGATGAACTCGACAAGATCCATCGTCTGCAACTTTGCCATGTGGATTATGGCCACAACTATAAGGCTTGATCTTGCCTTAAATCAATACTAATGCTGTAATGTTCGCACATTTGACCGGAGTCAACCATGAACCAGATGCCGCTAAAGGAAATTGAGAAAACGGTATGCAAGCGCTTGCGCAGCGCCCGCCTCTCCAGAGGGAGATCGCAACAGGAGGTCGCCAAAGTCCTCGGCGTAACCTTCCAGCAGATCCAGAAATACGAGACCGGCGCCAACAGAATCAGCGCCGGAAAGCTTTTTCTCATCGCAAAATTTCTGAAAATGCCCATTACGGACTTTTTCGGAACCAAGGACGATTTCGGACCGGCCAACAACGACACCCAGCGGCTGCTTCGCATGTTCAACGCGATCGAGAGCCCGGCCCTGCGCAAAAACGTCATCGAACTTTGCAGGCACATCGAGGAAATCGAGAAGCGCAGCGAGCGCGAGGTGTCGCAGTCCGGTCCTGAAGATTAACCGAACTTCCCGCCAATATAGTCTTTCGTCTGCTGGTTACCCGGATCGTGGAAAATCTGGTCGGTTCTACCGGATTCCACGATCTTTCCGAGGTGGAAGAAAGCTGTGTAGTCGGATACCCGCTCTGCCTGTTGCATTGAGTGGGTAATGATCACGATCGTGAAACGTTGCGCGAGTTCGTGGATCAGGTCCTCGACAATCTTCGTTGCAATCGGATCGAGGGCCGAGCACGGCTCGTCCATAAGGATGACTTCCGGTTCGGTGGCGATGGCGCGGGCAATGCACAGGCGCTGCTGTTGCCCTCCGGAGAGCGACGTGCCGGGCGCATCCAGGCGGTCGAAAACCTCCTCCCACAAACCGACCCGTCTAAGCGTCTGCTCGACCAGTTGGTCAAGTTCGGCCTTTCCGGACACCAGATGGTGAATTTTCGGGCCGTAGGCAACGTTCTCGTATATCGATTTCGGAAAAGGATTCGGCTTCTGGAACACCATACCGACCTTCTGGCGCAACAGAATGGTATCGACGTTCTTTTCGTAAATATCGTAACCGTCAAGTTCGATCTTCCCGGCAACGCGGCACCCTTCGACATAGTCGTTCATGCGGTTCAGACAGCGGATGAACGTCGACTTGCCGCACCCGGAAGGTCCGATCAGGGCCGTGACCTTATTCGTCTGGATATCGAGGTTGATGTCGAAAAGCGCCTGCTTTTCGCCGTAGAAAACGCTGAGGTTCCTTGCCTTCATGCGAATTTCACGGTCGGTGTCTTCCATATTTTCGTTTTTTATGTCGGCCTGAGAAGTCATAAAGCTCACCATTGGATTTCGAAGCGGCGGCGGACGTAAATCGCCAGCGCGTTGACAAGAACCAGAAACGCCAGTAGCACCATGATCGCCGCCGCTGTCTTCTCGACAAATCCGGTCTCCGGACTATTTGCCCACAAAAACACCTGGACCGGCAGGGTCGTCGCCGGATCGGTCAGGCTACCCGGTATGTCGGCGACGAAGGCCACCATACCGATCATGAGCAACGGCGCCGTTTCGCCGAGCGCCCGCGCGATACTCAGAATGACGCCTGTCATGATCCCCGGCAGGGCATAGATAAAGGTATGATGGAAGGCCACCTGCGTGGGCGTGGCGCCCAGCGCCGCCGCCGCGAAGCGGATGGATTTCGGCACGGCACGGATCGCGTTGCGAGTCGCGATCACAATGACCGGCAACACAAGAAGCGCGAGCACCAACCCGCCGACGAGCGAGGAAGAGCGCGGCAAATCGAAAAAATTCAGATACACCGACAGGCCGAGCAGACCGAAGATGATCGAGGGCACGGCGGCAAGGTTGTTGATGTTGATCTCGATCAGGTCCGTAAACCAGTTCTGAGGTGCAAATTCCTCAAGATACATGGCCGTCGCCACGCCAAGAGGAAAAGCCAGCGCGATGCATACGAGGATCGTGAAAAACGAACCGACGATCGCGCCGGAAACCCCTGCCTGTTCAGGCTCTCTCGAATCGCCGCTCTTGAAAAAGGTCGTATTGAAGATGAGCCGAAGGCGACCCTGCGCCGCCAGTTCGGTGATCCAGGCCGCCTGCTCCTCGGAAATCCGTCCCCGCTTCTCGGGAAGCTGATAAAGACGGCTCTTGAAGACGATGTCAACGTCGCTCGACACCGGCAGCCAGATGTCTTGCGCCGTGCCGATAATCGACGGATCCTCAAGCACGCGGTTTCGGAGCTTGTGCGGTGCTTCCCGGCTTACCAGCGCCTGAAGTTCGCGCATCTGGCCGCGCGATGTCACTTCGGGAAAAACCTCCTGTAAAGAGTCCCGAAGAATTCTGGCATAATCGCCCTTCGCCAGCAGCGCAGCCTCCGCGATTCCTTGCGGGTCGAGAATATCTGCAGCGAATTCCACCGGCAAAAGTATCTGGGTTTTGACGAAAGCCGTATAGCCTTTGGAGACGATGCTCCAGAAAAGTCCCGCGAGGAAGAACGCGGAAATCAGAACGGCGATTAAACCGCGCAGGCGAAAGTGTTTCTCCCGCCTGCGTCGCCGGGCGACCCAGCGGTGTTTGGCTTTCTTGCTGTAGGATTTATAGACGAACGGACTCTTTTTGCGATAGACCCGCTTCGCGGCGACCCGCGCCTGTCTTCCAAGCCTAAACATAGCGCTCCCTGTATCTCTTGACGATAACCAGTGCGACAACATTGAGCATTAGCGTCATGATAACCAGCGCAAAGCCGAGCGCAAAGGCGGACATGGTCGTCGCGCTCGCGAATTCGTGGTCGCCGACCAGAAGCGTGACGATCTGGACGGTCGCCGTCGTCACGGCCTCAAGCGGATTGGCCGTCAGGTTCGCGGCGAGCCCTGCCGCCATGACGACAATCATCGTCTCGCCGATGCCTCGTGAAATCCCGAGCAGCACGGCGCTGATGATCCCGGGCAGAGCCGCCGGTATGACGACAAGGCGGACGGTTTCCGACTGGGTCGCGCCCATGGCAAGGGAGCCGAAGACAAGAGACTTCGGCACGGCGCTCATTACGTCTTCGGAAAGGGACATGATGAAGGGCGTTATCATGATTCCCATCACAAGTCCCGCCGTCAAGGCGCTCTCCGAGGCAATGGAAAGGCCGAAGACATCGCCGGTCGCCCTCAGCAGCGGCGCGACGGTCAGAATCGCGAAATACCCGTAAACCACGGTCGGAACCCCGGCCAGAATTTCCAGTACCGGCTTCGCGGCACGGCGGAAACGAGGCGTCGCGTAAACGGACAGGTATATCGCCGAGTAAAGCCCGAGCGGCGTCGCCACGGCCATGGCAATGAAAGTTATGAGAACGGTACCGACAAAAACCGGTACAGCCCCGAACGATCCGGGCCCGCCCGCCTGTCCTGCACGAATGGCCGTGTGCGGGGCCCAGTCCGTTCCGAAGAAGAACTCGAGCGGTGAAACTTCACTAAAAAACCGGATCGATTCCGACAGAACCGACAAAACGATCAGCGCCGTGACCAGAATGGACAGGCTGGTGCTTATCAGAAGAAGACGGGTTATCCAGCGGTCGAACCGGGCCATGGATAGCCGGTTCGACCGCCGCATCCCACCCGGGGGCAACATTCCCTGCGGCGACATCGGGACTTTCGTTGCGTCCATGTCTTCGGTCCTCTGCCCCGTTGCAGATTATTGCTGCCCGATCGCAGCCTGTACCTTTTCCTGAACGCTGGCAAGCGCGTCTTCGGGAAGCGGAATCAATCCCTTCTCCGAAAGGTAACCGTATTCGCCGAGCGCCCCGGTGCTTACCAGTTCCTCGACGAATGCCTTCGAACCGGGAATGACATCGAGATGCGCGTCCTTCGCATAAACGTACAGCGATCGGGAAACGCCGTAAGTTCCGTCGGCAATGTTCTCAAATGTCGGCTCAGCGCCGTCAACGATGCTGCCCTGAATGACGTTGCGGTTCTGGTCGAGAAAGCTGAATCCGAAGACGCCAAGGGCTTTGGGGTTGTTTTTCAGCTTGGAGATAATGACGTTGTCGTCCTCGCCCGAATCGATGTAGGCGCCGTCCCGGCGAATCAGATGGCACGATTTGGCGCGCACCTTCCCATCCGGAAAGGCCGACACGAATTCCGGCAAATCAACACAGGCCGGTTCCATCACGAGTTCGACGAAGGCATCGCGGGTTCCCGAGGTCGTCGGCGGGCCGTAAACCTCGATTTTCTCGTTGGGCAGCGCCGGGTCGATCTCGCTCCACTTCGTGTACGGATTATCGACGAGCTTTCCACCGGACGGCACCTTTTCGGCCAGTGCGAGGAAAATCTGCTCCTTCGACAGCCTGTATCGCTCTGCTTCCTGCGAATTCGCCAGAACGATGCCGTCGAAGCCGATCCTGATTTCGGTTATGTCCGTCACGCCGTTTTTGGCGCAGAGCTCGCGCTCGCTGTCCTTGATCGGACGCGAGGCATTCGAAAAGTCGGGATACTTTTCCCCGACACCTTCGCAGAACTGCTTGAACCCGCCGCCCGTGCCGTTGGTCTCGACAATCGGCGTAGCGAAATCCGTTTTGTTGCCAAACTCCTCGGCGACAACCGTCACGAAAGGATACACGGTGGACGAGCCGACAATGAAGATCTGGTCGCGCGCTTCCGCCACACCCGGAAGCGACATTGCAGCAATCGCTGCCAGAGCACAGTAAACACTTTTCATGGTTTCCCCCTTTGCGAACGCACGTCCGCGCTAAGATGTTGCTCTCGGATTGGTCTTTAACCGCTAACGGAAGCGAATACAAGCATTACACGGCCAATTCCCGCCAGCGCCCGAACGACGGGACCTCTGGCACGATGCCTGCAGAATCCTATATCGACTTTCGGTGCCATTCCGGCGCAATATTCTCCCTTCAGGAACGAATCGGGAAAGCTTGTAACGGCTGAAATGAAGAAAACGGGGTTGCAGATAATAATGGCCGCAGCGGCGATTCTGGCCGTCCTGCCCGCTGGGGGATGCGTTTCGGCACCGGACCGGAGGCCGGACGACGCCGTTTTATTGACAGGGGCGTATGCGGCAGGCGACATCGAATTTCCGGCCGGGCTCGTCGACTGGCGCGCCCGCCCATGGTGGGAATATTACGACCGTCCGGAACTGGACGCGCTGATCGGGACGGCGCTTGCGGACAGCCCGACGCTGGCCCGGATGCGCGCCCGTCTCGAGCAGGCTGCGGCGGCGGGGCGGCAGGACTTCGCCGATCTCCTGCCCGATGCCGCCATAAGCGGCGAGCGCACAACCTCCAACGGCGACAACAAGCGGCCCTCGTCTTTTTCCCTGCGAGGCGCGGCGTCCTACGAACTCGACCTCTGGGGCGGAAACCGGGCGACATGGCAGGCCGGAAAGCTGCAGGCCCGGGCCGCGGCGGAAGATCTGCGCACGGCGGCAATTACCCTGACCGCCTCCATCGTCGAAAACTGGCTGACGCTCATGGCGCTGCGCGAAGAGGAAGCGCTCTTGCGCCGTCAGGTCGAGACCAACCAAACCATTCTCGATCTCCAGCAACAGCGCTACGAAGGCGGCGTAGCGCAGGCCCTTGACGTTCTGCAGCAGCGCGAAGTTCTGGCCCGCACGAAAGCGCAGCTTCCCGATGTGCTCGCGCGGAAAGAAGTCGTTCTGAACCAGCTTTCCGTCCTCGCGGGCCGCAACCCGTCCCTGCCCCTCGAACTGACCGGAAATGGTCTGCCGGAACCACTGCCTGTACCGGAGACCGGGATTCCGGCGGAACTGCTCGCGGCGCGGCCTGACATTCAGGCCGCATGGCTGAGGCTGCTCTCGGCCGACTGGACAAGCGAGGCCGCGCGGGTGAACCGCCTGCCGGTTTTCGACATTTCCGCCGCCTATTCGACAGGAAGCACGAAATTTGCGAACCTGTTCGAGACGTGGCTGCTCGATCTCGCGCTCGGCCTCACGGCGCCGGTCTTCGCGGGCGGGGAACTCGCGGCGCGGCAGGATCAGGCCGAAGCGCTCGCCGACGAGCGTTTTCATGCCTACCGCGAAGCCGTGCTTCAGGCGATCGGCGAAGTTGAAAACACGCTGGTCCGCAATCGTTTTCAGATCGATCGCATCGAAGCCGTGGAACACCAGCTCGCGACTTCCCGCAACGCGCTCGAACAGGCACAGATTGCCTATTCCGGCGGAACGACCGGGTACATTTCGGTTCTGAACGGCCTTACGAACGTCCAGTCGCTGGAGCAACAATTGCTGAACGAACGTCTGGAACTGGCGCTTGAACGGGTGGAGCTATACCGGACGCTGGCACCGACGACCCGCGCCGAAACAAACGACAGGAACCTCGAATGAAATTGCTGGTAAAGGGACTTCTTCCGATTCTCGTTCTGGCCACCGGGATTGGCGCCGGGTTGTGGTTCTTCTCGAACCCGGAAGAAGCCCAAAAACGCCCGCGCCCCGAAGCACGCGCCCTTCTCGTTGAAACGGGAAGGGCGACGACCGGCGCGTTTTCGGCAAAGGTCGAAGCGATGGGACAGGTGATTCCTTCCCTGTCCGCGACGCTCAAACCGCAAGTGTCCGGCGAAATCGTCGAGGCCGCGCCGGAGTTCCTTCCGGGCGGGTTCTTCCAAACAGGCGAGACGATCCTGCGCATCGACCCGGCTGATTACGAACTCGCGGTGAAAAGACAGGAGGCGATCCTCCGGCAGGCAAAAGCGGACCTGGACCTCGAAATGGGCCGCCAGTCGGTCGCGCAGGAGGAGCTGGGCATTCTCGAACGCTCGACGGGCCGGAAACCGGAGAATACCGCGCTGGCCCTGCGAGGTCCCCAGCTCGCCCAGGCACAGGCCGAACTGGACAAGGCGCAGGCCGATCTCGAGAGAGCAAGGCTCGATCTCGAACGGGCGCGCGTAACGGCCCCTTTCAACGCGCTCGTCACGTCCCGTGCGGCGACGCTCGGCGACCGGGTGAGCGCCGGACAGAGCGTCGCCACGCTCGCCCGTACAGACGAATACTGGGTGGAAATATCGGTGCCCGTTCACGATCTCCGATGGCTCGACATACCGCTGCAGGCCCCTGACGCCGGCAGTCCGGCGACCGTAATCCTTGACGGCGGGCGCGGCGAGCGGCGGGGACACCTGTTCCGCCTGACCGGCTCGCTCGACGAGGGATCGCGGATGGCCACGCTGCTGGTCAGCGTTCCCGACCCCCTGTTGCGCGGCGAATCCGCGGCCCGCGACCCCCGCCTGATCCTTGGCGACTACGTGAAAGTCGTCCTTGAGGGACGAAAGCTCGAAGGCGCGTTGCGTCTTCCTCTCCTCTGGGTGCGCGACGGTGATACAATCTGGCTGAACGAGGCCGGGCGGCTCGCCTTTCGCAGAATCGAGGTGGTTTACCGCGACCGGGATCACGCTTACGTGACGGACGGCCTTTCGCCGGACGACAATATTGTTACGTCCGATATCTCCGTGCCCGTGGAAGGGATGAGGATCAGGACGGACGAGACGGAGACAACGCGTTAGGAAGCCGGAATGGGAAAATTCACCCGGGAAGAAATCGAGGAGGCAGGTGGCGGACCGATTGCATGGATGGCAAGCCATCCGGTGGCCGCGAACCTGTTGATGCTGGTCTTCCTGCTGGGCGGTTTCTTTCTTCTCACGCAGACGACGAAAGAGGTCTTTCCGACCTTCACGCTCGATACGATTTCCATCGGCATGCGCTATCCCGGCGCAAGCCCCGAGGAAGTCGAGCAGGCGATCGTTCTCGCCCTCGAGGAAGCCGTGCGCGACGTCGAAGGGATCGGCGAGATCACCGCTTCGGCCGGAGAAGGGTCGGCCCGCCTGACGGCGGAGGTTCTGGATCCGGACGACGTCATACGCATCCAGCAGGACATCCAGACCGCCGTCGACCGGATATCCACCTTCCCGGAGGAAGCCGAAGACCTGACGGTCAGTATTAACAGCCGCCGCCGGGATGTGATGGAACTTGCGATCTATGGCGACCTCGACGACCATACTTTGCGGGAAGCCGCCGAGCAATTGCGCGAGCGTCTGCAAAGCCACCCGGATATCGGCCCCGTCGAGCTGACCGGCGCGCGGGGCGTGGAGATCCATATCGAGATCTCGCAGGAAAATCTCCGCCGCTATGGCCTGACTCTCCCCGAAATCGCCGCCCGCATTCGCTCCATCGCCCTCGAGCTCGGAGGCGGCAGTCTCAAGACGGATCGCGGCGAAATTCTCGTGCGCATGTCCGAGCGCCGCGATTACGCCCGCGAGTTCGCGGACATTCCGGTTGTCACCCTCCCGAACGGCAGCCGGGTGACGCTCGGCGACATAGCGACCATTCAGGAGGGCTTCGAGGACACAAACGAAAGCGCGACGTTCAACGGCAAACCGGCAATCCTGATGGATGTCTATCGTATAGGCGACCAGACGCCGACAGGCGTTGCAAGCGCCGTCTATGCCGAGCTTGAAGACCTGAAGGCAAGCCTTCCCGAAGGAGTCGGCATCGGCATAGCCGACGACGATTCCGAATTGTTCAAACAGCGCGCCGAGCTCATGCTCAAGAACGGTGCCCTCGGACTTGTGCTCGTTTTGATTTTTTTGGCGGTCTTTCTGGATATTCGACTTGCCTTCTGGGTGGCGATGGGCATTCCGATTTCTTTTATGGGCGCTTTCCTTATCTTTCCGATGACGGATTTCACGATCAACGTCGTTACGATGTTCGCCTTCATCATCGCACTCGGCATCGTCGTGGACGACGCCATCGTCTCGGGCGAAAATATCTACCATTACCGCCAGAGAGGCTACGGACCGCTGAAAGCCGCTGTCACCGGCGCGCGGGAGATCGCCGTTCCAATCGTCGTTTCGGTTGTCACAAACATGATCGCCTTCCTGCCTTTGCTCTTCATTCCCGGCATGATGGGCAAGGTGTTCGGCGAAATTCCGCTCGTCGTGTGCGCGGTCTTCCTGCTTTCGCTGATCGAGTGCCTGTTCATCCTTCCGGCGCACCTCACGTTCCGCAAGGCAAGCGAACGGCCTAAAGGGCGCCTGACGAGGCTCATCACCGCGCAGAAAGGTTTCAACGAGCATTTCGAGTCCTTCGTGCAGGGCCATTACAGCCCGTTCATGCATCGCGTGATCGCGTACCGCTATCTCACGGTGGCGCTGTTTGTGGCGGTGCTCGTCGTCATTGGCGGGTACGTGGCGAGCGGGCGGCTTGGCATGCAACTTTTCCCCCGGGTCGAGAGCGACTACGCCTTCGCTTCGGCGACGCTGCAGGTCGGCGCGCCCGAAGAAAAAATCGAAGCCGTCTCGCAAACGCTCCTGGCCGCCGCCGAAGAAATCGTCGCCGAACACGGGGGCGAAACGCTCTCGACGGGCATCTACGCCACCATCGACGGGGCAAACACCGAAGTGCGGGTGTTTCTTACGCCCCCCGAAAGACGTCCGATCACCACGTCCGCCTTCACCGACCTCTGGCGCGACAAGGTCGGCGAGCTGGCGGGCGTCGATACGCTCGCCTTCCAGTCCAACCGGGGAGGCCCCGGCTCCGGCGCGGCCCTGACCATCGAGTTGTCCCACCGCAGCACCGACGTGCTCGACCGCGCGGCGGCCGACCTCGCCGCGGAACTGGCCGAATTTCCCGTCACGAAGGATATCGATGACGGCTCCGCGCAAGGCAAGCACCAGTACGAGTTTACGATGACCGAGCTTGGCTACACGCTCGGCATGACCACCCAGGACGTGGCGCGGCAGGTTCGCGCGGCCTTTTACGGCGCCGAAGCCTTCAAACAGCAGCGCGGCCGCGACGAGGTCCGGGTGCTCGTGCGCCTGCCCGAGGATCAGCGTTCGTCTGAATATTATCTGCACAACCTCGTCCTGCAAGCGCCAGGCGGTTCGGACGTCCTGTTGCGGGACGTCGTGACCATGACGGAAGGCCGGGCCTACACGACCATCAACCGCCGCGACGGCCGGCGCAACGTCCAGGTCCGCGCCGACGTCGAGCCGCCCGAGCAGAGCAACCGGGTCATCGCCGCGCTTAAAGCCGAAACACTCCCCCTGCTGCAACAGAAATACCCCGGACTCGGCGTCTCCTTTGAAGGGCGGCAGGCGGAGGTACGCGACAGCCTGACGAGCCTGTTCTGGGGACTGCTCGCCGTCCTGTTTGTAATGTACGCGCTTCTGGCCATCCTCTTCAGCAGCTACGTGCAGCCGTTCATGGTGCTGATCGCCATTCCGTTCAGCGCCGTCGGCGCGGTGCTCGGGCACTTCGCCATGGGCTATTCCCTGAGCGTCATGAGCCTGTTCGGCATGATGGCGCTCGCGGGCGTCGTGGTAAACGGATCCCTCGTCCTCATCGACTTCGCCAACCGGAAGCGGGAGCGCGGCATGGAAATGGTCGAAGCCCTGATCGAAGCCTCGAGCCAGCGCTTCCGTCCAATCCTGCTGACCACCCTCACCACGTTCGTGGGTCTGGCGCCCATGATCTTCGAGACGTCGCGGCAGGCAAAGTTCCTTATTCCGATGGCCATTTCTCTCGGCTACGGCATCCTGTTCGCGATCTTCGTCACGCTGATCCTCGTTCCGGCGCTTTACATGGTGATCGAAGATGCCAAACGGCTGGGCAAACGAACGCTCTCCGCCCCTCCCTGAACGCACCGATAATGCTTACTTGTGGAAAAGTCCCGCATTCCAAACTATGCTCTTTCTTTGACATTAGCGGTGGCGGCCGACCGGCATGCTCGAAAATTTCAATATCCTGTTCACGTTCGTCGTGCTGGCGGTCGTTTTCGCCGCCTTCGTCCGGGAACGAATCGCGCCGCACCTCGTGGCGCTCACCGGGATGGGCGTATTGCTCGTCGCCGGGGCTATCAGCACAGACGACATGCTCGGCGTTTTCTCCAACAGCGCTCCGATTACCATCGCCTGCATGTTCGTAATAAGCGCCGCGCTCGACCGCACCGGCGTCATCGACGCCATGGGCCGTTTTTTGCTTCGCGTTTCAGGCAAAAGTGACATTCAGGGCGTAGCAGCGCTTATCGCGATTGTCGTTATTGTATCCGCCTTCATGAACAATACGCCCGTGGTGATCGTCCTGACGCCCGTGGTCATCACACTTGCACATAAACTCAAACATTACCCGTCCAAATATCTTATCCCGTTGTCGTACGCGGCGATCCTTGGCGGCACCTGCACACTCATAGGCACCTCGACCAACATCCTCGTCGACGGCGTCGCGCAGAAGTACGGTCAGCCCGCCTTTACGATGTTCGAGATTACACTGCCGGGATTAATCATGGCGGCTGCAGGCATGATCTATCTCGGGATTGCGGGAAGGTTTCTGCTGCCTGAACGGATGCCCCCGCGTGACGAGATAGACGAACCGGGACTGCGAAAGCGGTTCGTGGCGGAGGCCATTATCACCGGCACATCGCCGCTGATTGGCAAGACACTTAACGAAGTGAAGTTCACCGACCGGGAAGGTTACGAAATTATCGATCTCGTCCGCAGGGACGAGGGGAACCGCCTCGGGAGGAGCGGCAGTCGCTCATCCATCGTCGCACCATGGCGCGACGCATCGAATCCGGCGAACGGGGAACGGAGCGTTTCACCCTTGCGCGACATCCCTCTTGAGGCCGGAGACCGTCTCGTTTTCAAGGCCGAAAAGGAAGAGCTGATCGAACTCGCCGGACACATCGGCATCGAATTCGATGCGGAACGCGCACGTTTCTCGGAGCCCCTTCCCTCCCGCCCGGTAATTCTGGTCGAAGGCGTCCTTGCGCCAGGATCGAACATGGTACGGAAACGGATCAAGGATCTGCGGCTCCGCCGCCGCTACAGCTGTTTCGTGATGGGTCTGCACCGCATGGACAGGAACCTTACAGGCGATATCGGCAATACGGTGTTGCAGGAGAACGATGCACTGATCCTTGAGGGGCCCGAGGAGGAACTTGCCAGGCTGTTCGAAAATGAACAAATTTTGAGTGCATCCCAGATGCGCCAGCGCGACCTCGACACAAGACGCGCGCCCGTTGCCATCGCTGCAATACTGGCCGTCGTGACGTTAAGTGCGTTCGGTCTCATGCCCATTGCAGGCCTCGCCTTTCTAGGGGCGCTTGCCGTAATCATGACCGGCTGCGTGACGCTTGAGCGCGCCTACCGGACGATCGACTGGCGAATCCTGCTTCTGATCTTCGGGATGCTGGGTATCGGCGCTGCAATGGAGAATACCGGGGCAATGGAATGGCTGGTCAGGCACACGGTCGCCTTTGTGGAGCCGCTCGGCCCGTTCGTCATTCTGGCGATTGTGTATTTGCTCACCTCTGTCCTGACGGAAATTGTGACGAACAACGCGGTGGCCATCGTCATGACTCCTGTTGTAATCGGCCTTGCGACGTCGCTCGGCATGGACCCGCGCCCCTTCATCGTTGCCGTCATGTTCGCCGCATCAGCAAGCTTTGCAACGCCAATCGGCTACCAGACAAATACTTTTGTTTATGCCGCAGGTGGCTACAAGTTCCGGGATTTCCTGATAATCGGCATCCCGATGAATCTGATTATGTGGCTGGTGGCCATCATCGTCATCCCCCTGTTCTGGAGCTTTTAGATGCGTGTTCTGATTATCGAAGACGACGAGGACGTCAGCGCCTTCATCGCCAAGGGCATAAAGGAAGCCGGCCATACGGCGGATATTGCTGACGATGGAAGAGAGGGTCTGTTTCGCGCAACGACCGAGAATTACGACGTGCTGATCGTCGACCGGATGCTGCCAGCGCTGGATGGACTCACGATCATAAGGACGCTCCGGGGCGCTGGAGCGGATACGCCCGCGCTGATCCTCTCAGCGCTCGGCGATATTGACGATCGCGTGACAGGGCTGCGCTCCGGCGGAGACGACTACCTCGTCAAGCCGTTCGCCTTTTCCGAACTGCTGGCCCGGGTCGAAGTCCTCGGGCGCCGCACGAGCGGAACCGGAAAGCCCGGCGTGGAACAGTTCCTCGAAGCCGCAGACCTCAAACTCGACCTGCTGGCGCGTACCGCCAGCCGCGGCGGCAAAACCATCGACTTGCAGGCGACCGAATTCCGCCTGCTGCGCTACCTTCTCGAAAACAAGGGGAAGGTTGTCACCCGCACGATGCTGCTGGAACACGTCTGGGATTACCACTTTGACCCTCAGACCAACGTGATCGACGTACACATCAGCCGCCTTCGTTCAAAAATCGACAAGGATCGCGACCGACCCCTCATCAGGACCGTCCGCGGCTCGGGGTATATCGTCGATGGCTGATTCCCAGCCCATCCGGCGACGTTACATCCGAAGCTCAAGCTTCGTCATGGCCGTCCTTTTCACCGTCTTGTGCGGAGCAGCGGCCCTGTGCCTTGGCTACTACATCAATTTCTTCGCGCGGGGCCATTTCGTCCACAGCACGGACGCCATCCTGGACAGCCAGCGAGAACTCGTCGAAGCGAACGGACTGCCGGAGGACGGCGCATCCGGAGAATACCTGCATCTGCGTCTTACCGAGCACAGCACCATCCCGGGTGTTTCCTCCGCGGACGTGGAGCGCTTTGCGGAAGGAATCGTCGTGTTTACGTATCCGCCGAACGGCAGGCTCTACGCTGCGAAGATCTACACGCTTGGCGCCGGTGCAAAAGCGCTCATCGGATTTAACATCACAGGAATGGCAAGGGATTTCCGGCTCATGCAGCTTATGGGAATCTGCAGTATCCTGTTCGTGATGCTTGTCGTGTTTGTCAGCTTTCTCATCAGCATTTTCGTCGTGCGGGGCACAAACCGGATTGCTGAAACCGCGCACGAGATCATGCAAACCGGCGATCTGTCGCGGCGTATCGAAATACGGTCGCGCTGGGACGATCTCAGCAACATGGCGGCAACGCTCAACGCCCTCCTCGCCCGGATCGAGGACTTGCTCGTCGGGATCCGGCGGGTTTCGGACAACATCGCCCACGATTTGCGCACGCCGCTGACCCGCATGCGCAACCGCATCGAAACTCTCAACGACAAACACGGAGATGCAGATCATAGCGCCTTGCTTCGGGACGCTGACCACCTCCTGTCGACCTTCACGGCACTTTTGCGCATCGCAAGAATCGAGACGGAAAAGCGGCGAAGCCACTTCATGTCTGTTCGCCTTGACCGGATTGTTGACGATGCCTGCGCCTTTTATGAGCCGCTTGCCGAAGACAAGAAGCTTTCTCTGATAAAGAACCTGAGGCCAGCCGATATTCATGGTGACAAAGATCTTTTGTTTCAGGCCTTTGCCAATATTCTCGATAATGCCATCAAATTCACGCCGTACGGCGGCACGGTAACGGTTTCCATGGAACAAGAATCGCGCGTGATCATCGAAGACAGCGGGCCCGGCGTGGACGAGGCGGAGACTGAAAAAATTTTCGACCGCTTTTACCGCGCGGAAAAAAGTCGCACAACCGCTGGAACGGGACTGGGGCTCAGTCTCGTCAAAGCCGTAATCGAACTTCACGGCGGAACCGTGCGGGCAGAAAACACGAAACGGGGCTTGCGAATCATTACGGATATTTAATGAAACATTCATGGCGGCTTAAAACGAACCGCCGCATAATAACCCTATGAAAATCGGCATTGTCGGAGCGGGCATATCGGGACTGGGCGCGGCTTATCTGCTGGCCCCCCACCATCACGTCACGCTGTTTGAGAAGAACGGCTATATCGGCGGCCACAGCCGAACCATAAAGTTTTCTTCTCAGGCCGGGGAAGTTCCCGTTGATACGGGCTTTATCGTGTTCAATGACAGGAACTATCCGAATCTTTCCGGACTGTTTCAGGCACTCGACGTTCCGTATCACAAGAGCCGCATGTCGTTCGGCGTCAGTGTCGGGAGCGGATGGCTGGAATACGCGTCCGGCGGATTGTTCGCCCAAACACGTAACGTCGTCCGACCCGCTTACTGGGCGATGCTCGCCGACATCGTGCGCTTCAACAAGCAGGCGCTGGCCTATCTCGAGAGAGACAGCAGCGTGACTCTGGGGCAGTGCCTTGACGAACTGAACATGGGCGAATGGTTCCGCCGCTATTATATTCTTGCAATGGGAGCCGCCATATGGAGCTCACCAGTCGACGGCATGCTCAACTTCCCTGCGAAAACCTTCGTGCGTTTCTTCAAAAATCACGGACTTCTAAATCTTGTGAACCGGCCGCAGTGGTTTACGGTTACGGGCGGAAGCCGGGAATATGTCGCCCGAATCGTCGCCGCGACAAACATGACCGTACACTCGAACGCCCCGGTAACTAGCGTCAAACGCAACGCTGACGGCACGGTGACGATCCGCGCGACAGGCCTGGAAGAAGAGGCATTCGATCAGGTCGTCCTCGCCTGCCATGCGGATGAGGCACTTGCGATGATTGCAGACGCGGATGAGAACGAGCGTAATATTCTCGGGTCTTTCCGCTATCAGGAAAACCGGATCGTCGTGCACAGCGACGGGACTTTCATGCCGGAACGCAGGAAATGCTGGGCAAGCTGGGTCTATCTTTCCGAAGAAAAAAAGGATTCAGCACCTGCCGTTTCATTGACCTACTGGATGAATAATCTGCGCAACGCCCGCACCCCGGAGCCAGTGTTCGTGACGCTTAACCCCGGCCGACGACCGGACGAACGCAGGATCGTGGACGAACATGTGTTCTCCCACCCCGTCTTCGACCGAAGCGCCATTGACGCGCAATCCCGCATCGTGGAAATACAGGGCAGGAAAGGCCTTTGGTTCTGCGGCGCCTACCAGCGATACGGCTTTCATGAGGACGGTCTGTTAAGCGCGGTCAATGTTGCCGCTGCCATGGGGATTCAGGCGCCATGGCAATAGGCGGCCCGGCTATTCTTTTTGGAAAAGTCATGCACGCGAGGCTTTTTCCGAAGCGAAACGCTTTTTCGTATGGAATTTACTATTTGCGCCTGCCGCTCGGGGAGCTCAGCCGTCTTCCCATCGCCCGCAACCGATTCGGCTTGCTGAGCTTTTATGACATAGACCACGGTGCGTGCGATGGCTCCAGCCTTGCGGACTGGGCAGGCAACGTTCTTGCCGCCCATGGCCTCTCCGCTGCCGGGTACAGGATTGAACTCGTCTGCATGCCCCGCGTACTCGGTTACGTGTTCAATCCGGTCAGTTTCTGGCTGTGCCGTGACCGTGAGGGGAAACTCCGGGCGGTGATCTGCGAAGTTCACAACACATTCGGCGAGCGGCACTGTTATCTCTGCGCCCGCTCCGACCGGCAACCGATCACGCCCGGCGATACTCTCGAAGCAGAAAAAGTTTTTCACGTCTCGCCTTTCCTGCCGCGAGAGGGACATTACACCTTCCGGTTTGACGTTGAAGGCGACCGGTTCGGTGCGTGGATCGATTATTTCGACCGGGAGGGCCGCAAACAGCTCTCGACCGCTCTCACAGGGGATGTCAGGACCATGGACAAAAATACTCTACGGCAGGCGTTCTTTCGGTACCCGCTCGTGACGCTGAAGGCCATCGTTCTTATCCACTGGCAGGCGTTAAAACTCGTGAGCAAACGCGTTGCGCTCATCCGCAAGCCGGCACAGTTAGAGAGCAAACTCAGCACAACGCGGAACCTTACAAAAGTTTAATCCCGGCGAAACGCCCGCTTTAAAAACGCCATGATAGGGTTGTGGTTATGTTGACGCAAAGAATAGCTGATTACTGTTTCAGGAATTTCGAACGGATCGAATCCGGGACGCTGTCCGTCACAACACCTGACGGGCAGACCCGCGTTTTCGGCGGTCGGAGTGATGGCGATCACGCCCGGATCGATGTGCGCGACTGGCGCGTCTTTCCGAACATGCTCCAGAGGGGAGACGTTGCGCTCGCGGACGATTATCGAAGCGGACTGTGGGAGAGCGGCGACCTGATCGCGCTGACGAGTCTCGCCTTGCGGAACCGGCACGCTTTCGGCCGCATAACAACCGGGCACAATGCGTTCCGAACGCTGTCGAACGTTTCTTACCTGATGAAGATCAATACGCTAAAGGGCAGTCGCAGGAACATTCATGCCCATTACGATCTCGGTAACGACTTTTATGAGCTCTGGCTCGACCCGACCATGACGTATTCCGCCGCCCTGTTCGAGCACAAAGATACGCTTGAGGAGGCGCAAAACCGCAAGTACGACCGCATCATCGATCGTCTTGGCCGCAGCTCGGGCCGATTGATCGAGATCGGCTGCGGCTGGGGCGGCTTCGCGCAGCGCGCTCTCTCGAAAGGTGATTTTGCAATTAAAGGCATCACGCTGTCGGAAGAGCAGTTCGGGTATGCAACGAGCAGACTCGGACCGGCTGCCGATATTCGCCTCGAGGACTATCGTCATCAGCGCGGAACCTACGACCACATCGTTTCGATCGAAATGTTCGAAGCCGTCGGCGAGCGCTACTGGCCGCTCTACTTCGCGCGCCTTAAGGACATGCTCGCAAAAAACGGGCGGGCCGTTGTCCAGACGATCACCATGAATGAGCGGGATTATCCGCGCTACCGCCGGGGAAGCGACTTTATCCGGAGCCACATCTTTCCCGGCGGCATGCTGCCAAGCCCGTCCGGTTTTGAACGCGCGGCGCGCAATGCCGGACTGGCACCACGCGACCGGTTCGATTTCGGTCCGCATTACGGCAGGACGCTGGAACTGTGGCTGGACAATTTCGACCGACGCACCGGGCAGGTGAAAGGACTGGGCTATGATGACGGCTTTATCCGGTTGTGGCGTTTCTATCTCGCCGCCTGCGCTGCCTCTTTCCGGACCGGGCACATCGGCGTCATGCAAGTGGAGCTTGCCCATGCGTAGCGTCGTCCGCACCGTCTGCGCGCTTGCCCTTCTTGGCATTACGCCGGCGCAGGCGATGGATCCCATTCGCACTGCCGTTCCCAACGCACAGATCGTCGGGCAAGGCGTGCTCAGCGTCATGGTCTGGGAAGTTTATTCCGCCAAACTCTATGCGCCGCATGGCCAATGGAATGAAGACAGCCCGTTTGCCCTGCAGCTCCTTTATCTGCAAGACCTCGCCGGACAAAAGATCGCCGACCGCTCAGTGCAGGAAATGCGGAAGCAGGGCTTTCGTGACGAAGTCCGCCTTGCGGACTGGCACACGCAAATGAGCGCCATATTTCCAGATGTTTACGAAGGAACGGTTCTTACAGGCCTGTTCACCCCCGGCGGGGAAACCGTGTTCTTTGAAGGTGAACGTGAAATCGGTCGCATCCGAGATCCCGAATTCGGGCGATCCTTCTTCGATATCTGGCTCGGCGAAAAAACCAGTGCCCCTGACCTTAGGCGAAAGCTGCTGGGGATGTAATGCGCGGTGAGAGCCCGAACACACCTGAGATAATTCAGTACAGCGTTATCGCTCTGCCGCTTGCATTTGCGGGATTGCCACTCTATATCCACACGCCGGATTTCTATGCCCGCGAGATCGGATTAAATCTTGGCGTTCTCGGTGCGATTCTCATTTTCGTCCGGCTTGTGGACGCGGTGCAGGATCCATTAATCGGCTATTTCAGCGATGTTCACGCGAAACGTCGCGTTCCCGTCATTCTCGCGGGCATCGCGTTTCTGACCCTGGGTATGGCAGGGCTTTTTCTCGGACCGCCGGAGAGGTTTCCGGTTGCGCCCTGGCTTGCCGCAACGATGATCCTTGCCACAACAGGGCTCAGCATCTCCGCCATAAATCTGAACACGATTGGCGGGTTCTGGAGCGATCACCCCGAAGAACGCACCCGGATTGCCGCGTGGCGCGAGGGGCTGGGGCTCGCCGGATTGCTGGCAGCGGCTGTGCTTCCGGCTGCACTGCAGACTCACTTTGAGCCACAAACCGCCTTCGTTTTGATGTTCTGTGTCTTCGCCGGCCTTATGGCAATTTCTGTCGTTCTCTTTTTTTCCTTTTCCCGCTCTCTGCCCCGCGACCGCCCTCTGTTTCGAACGCGCAAGCCGGAAGGGTTCAGATTCCTGCACATCCTGTCGGGACCGGACAGAGGTTTTTTTGTTATCTGCTTTCTCTCGCACCTTGCGGCAGCGTTACCGGCGGCGCTCGTTCTTTTTTTTATTAAGGATTATCTGGGCGCACCGGAACTGTCGGGACTTTTTCTGGTCATTTATTTCGTTTCCGGTGCGCTCTTCATGCCGACATGGACGATGCTCGCCCGTCGGCACGGGAAGGAGAAAGCGTGGTTCGTGTCGATGGTTCTGGCCTGTGCCACCTTCGTATGGGCATTCACGCTTCAGCAAGGCGACGTAGTTGCCTATGGCCTTGTCTGCTTCCTGTCGGGAGTCGCTCTCGGAGCCGATCTCGCCCTTCCGCCCTCGATCATGGCCGATCGTGTCTCCCGTCAACGGACCGAAAGCATGGCAACGCAGTATTTTGCCGTCCTGACCTTTATTCCCAAAGTCGCACTGGCCATTGCGGCCGGTTCGGCCTTTCTTGTGCTGGAGGCAACCGGGTTCGAGACAGGCGCAACCAGCTCTGCCGGTGCCGCGAACAGCCTGCCGCTTCTTTATGCGCTGGTTCCCTGCCTGATCAAGCTCGTTACCGCCGCCCTTCTCCGGCGCCTCATTCTCAGCGAAAGGACTAACTATGAAACTGTTGAAAGGAGTACTCTTCATGGGACTGCTGACCTTCCTTAGCGGCTGCGCGAAGCCTCCTGTCTCGCAATACGCCGACGCCTCGCCCGCCTTCATTCCGGAAGACTATTTCGACGGGCCTATCAAGGCGTGGGGCCTTGTTCAGGATTACCAGGGCAAGGTCACAAGACGCTTTGACGTCGAGATGGTCGGGTCGTGGGACGGCGATGTCGGAACGCTCGAGGAAGAGTTCGCCTATTATGACGGCGAACGGCAAAAACGCGTCTGGACCATACGCAAAATCGCCGACCGGCGGTACGAAGGATCCGCCGCCGATATTTCCGGGACGGCGACCGGCGAGGTAAACGGCAACGCCATGCGCTGGGCGTACCGGATGGATCTCGATGTCGGCGACAGCACCTACCGGATTACGTTCGATGACTGGATGTTCCTTATGAATGACGGGGTCCTGATAAACCGCTCCTACCTGAAGAAATTCGGTGTTACGGTCGCAGAATTGACCCTGTTCATGCAGAAGCAGGATTAAATGAACTCCTTTGAAGGAAAACATGTGTGGATCGTCGGGGCGAGCAGCGGTATAGGAGCAGCGCTCGCGAAGGAACTGGCGGGCCGGGGCGCGCACGTTGCTCTTTCGGCACGGCGAGCGGAAACGCTCCGAGAAATCGCCGCGACCCTGCCTGGCGGAGGCCATTTGGCCGCGCCGATGAACGTCGCGGACAGAGAAAGCGTCCGGATGGCTCTCAAGGAAGTTCTCCGGAACTTCCCCCGGGTGGACAGCGTGATGTTTATGGCGGCTGTCTATTCCCCGGGAGACATCCGGACGACCCGCCTTCCGGAGATCGAACAAGCCCTCCGGATCAACCTGACAGGCGCGTTCGTTCTGCTTGAAGCGATCCTTCCCGAATTCGATAGACAGGGCGGCGGACAGCTTGCTCTCTGTGCCTCGGTCGCCGGATACCGGGGCCTGCCTAAGGGCCAGCCCTACTGCGCAACGAAAGCGGCTCTTATCAATCTCGCCGAGAGTTTGAAAGTCGAACTTGAGTCAGCCAACGTCGACGTGAGACTGATCTGCCCTGGCTTTGTCAGAACCCCTCTGACCGATAAAAACGACTTCAACATGCCCATGATCGTCGAACCCGGAGAAGCGGCCCGTGCCATAGCGGATGGACTTCTCTCCCGGAATTTCGAGATTCATTTCCCGAAGCGGTTCACTATCCTGATGAAACTGCTCCGCCTCCTGCCCCATGCGCTTTTCTTCCGGATCGTCCGGAGACTGGCCCCGTAGCCCGCCTCCTTTCCCGCTTCGCATGCAGGCATTTTCGTGTACACTCCCCGGGAGTTCTCAAGGCAAAGGGGAAACCTGTTTTCAGGATGATCGACAAGGCCGGGAAAGCAGGCCGTTTTCTGGCGAAACCCGACATTATGTTTTTTGCTCTGGCATGGCTGATGGTCATACTGGTGGCGGGGACGATCGCGCAGAAATATGTCGGCGTCCACGAGGCAAGGGAAATGTTCTTTTCCGCGCCAGTCCTGTGGGCAGGACCGGTTCCGCTCCCGGGCGGCGCGACCACGCTCGGCGTGATTTTCACAAGCCTCTCCGCAAAGCTGGTCTTCGCAAGCCGCTGGTCTCTCCGGAATTCCGGCATTCTTCTGATCCATCTCGGGGGTCTCCTTCTGCTGGCAGGCGGTCTTGTCACGGCCCTTCACGCGACGGAGCGCACGATGATGCTCTACGAGGGCGAGACCGGCAACGTCGTGTTCAGCGCAGAGGAACCGGTCTTCGTCGAAGAGCTTCCCTTCTCGCTTCATCTGGTCGACTTTGACAGGGACGTCCACCCAGGCACGGATATCCCAAGCCACTTTCAGTCGACCGTTCTCTTAAAGGACGGCCAGACGGAATGGCGCGCCGTAATCCGGATGAACGAGCCCCTGCGCCATAAGGGCTACACCTTCTATCAGTCGTCCTTCATCGACGAAGGCGATGCGGAAGGGACCATTCTCGCGGTCGTGCGCAATACGGGGAAAATCTTTCCCTATATTTCGAGCGCCTTCATCGTTTTCGGACTGCTTCTTCACATGGCCTTGCGATTGCCCCCGCTATTGACCGCAACCCTGGTTCTGGTGCTGTCGCTCTCCGTGCCGGGACCGGCCCACGCGTCGCCGCCGGAATTCGACTTCGACGCCTTCGGGCGTATTCCGGTTCTCGATCAGGGGCGCGTCAAACCCGTTGACACGCTCGCGCGCGCATATCTGACCCTTTTCTCTGGAAAGGACCATCTGGAAAATTTAAGCGCGACCGAGTGGCTTGCAGAAACACTGTTCGACCCCGCGCTCGCCAGCGAGCGCCCGATATTCAAGGTGGCAGACCCTCGCGTGGCGGACGCCATCGGCCTTGACCGGGGAGAACGGAACGTCTGGTCCTGGCGAGAAATCGCCGGGGCGATGTCCCGCCATCCGGAAGCGTGGCGAAACCTGTCGGCACGGTCGCCAGAGGAACTGACGCGCCAGCAAAGGGAGCTTGTTGCCCTTGGCCGCAAAGCCCGCATGTTCCGCGATCTGTCCCGCTCGCTCGTACCGGTGTTTCCAGTTGTCGAGATTCGTGACAGCGCTCTGGCCCGAGATTTCGTCGTGCCTCAGGAAACGGTTTTCAGTTTCGTCGATCTACACAGCCGGCGGGATGTCTTGAAGAAACGGGCAAAACTGCTTGACGAAATCCTGGCCCACGGCTCGCTGGAAAATTTTCCGGACGAGAGCGTCCACCTGCTTGCGCTGTTTCACCGGGCGGACGCTATGAGCAGGGAGAACAGCGACGGAACTTTGGCAATCATCCCGGCGCAGGAAAAGAGCGGTGTCTGGCAATCTCCTTGGGATCTCATGCGCTCCGCGCCCGCTTTCCCGCAGGAGGACGCCGTATTTCTGCGTCTCTGGACGGACGCGGCGGGGGCATGGAGGCAGGGCGACCCGGCTCTCTGGGACCGGGTGATGAGCGCCATTCATGCAAAATCGCTCGATATGGGCAAAGACGCCACGCTTGCCCCACGTCTTCGCGTCGAGCAGCGCTACAACGAAATCCAACCGTTCCGGGTCGCTCCCGGTCTTTATGCCGCGGGACTTGCCGTACTTCTCCTTTCCGCTGCGATCCGGCGGAAAGCGCTCGCCCGGATGGCGTTCGCTCTCGTACTCGCCGGATTTTCTGTTCATGGAACCGGCATTGGCATGCGCATGTTCATCATGAGCCGCCCACCCGTCACCGACCTCTTCGAGTCCGTCCTGTTCGTCGGGGCGATCGTCGTCCTGACCGGACTGATCTACGAAGCGCGCACGCGAAGCCGCTTTGGTCTTTTGCTCGCCGCCCTTGCAGGTTCCTCGCTTCAGCTTGCAGCCCTGCGCCTCGCACCAAACGGCGACACGATGGGAATGCTGACCGCGGTGCTCGATTCGAATTTCTGGCTCGCGGCCCATGTCGTAACCATCACGACCGGCTACGGGGCCTGCCTTGCCACCGGGCTTCTGGCGCACGGTTACCTGTTTGTACGCATCGCCCTCCCGGATGATCGGGAACGGGCCTTGACATTGTCAAAACACGTCCGGGGCCTGTCATATGTCGCGCTGTTCCTCACGGCGCTTGGCACGATGCTGGGCGGCTTCTGGGCGGATCAGTCGTGGGGCCGATTCTGGGGCTGGGACCCGAAGGAAAACGGCGCGTTGCTGATTTGCCTGTGGCTTCTGTTCCTGATGCATGGCCGCCTGTCGGGACGGATGGGCGAAGCCGGATACAATGCGGGCATGGCGCTGACCAATGTAGTCGTCGCACTCGCATGGTTCGGGGTCAATCTGTTAAATGTGGGGCTTCACTCCTACGGGTTCATGGCAGGAACCGCCTTGTGGCTCGGGCTTTTCTGCGCTCTTGAACTCGCCGTTGCGCTCGGCAGTTACGCCGCCATCCGGTTGGGGGAACGCAAAGCGGGAACCGGAATGCAACAGAAGCGTTGGCATTAATCGCCTGAAACCGCGATAACGGATTGACCTATGCGATACCGGACGTAGTATCAGGTTTGCACCCATCACCAACAATTGTGCTTGAAAAATGAACAGCAAACGATCCTTGTGGCTCTATTCCCTTGCCGCCAGCGCTTTTTCGATCCTGGCGTTTTCTCCGGGATTCTCGTACGCCCGCGAGAGCGCATCCTCACCGACCGCGGACGTTGAGAGACTTGTCGAGGAACTCCGCGCGCAAAAGGAATCCCTCACGAAGAAAGAACGGGAACTCGACGAGGCGCTTCTGCGCGCCGAGGCTCTGCTTGATGAGGAAATGGGGCAGGAGCAGGAACCGAAACACCTCGCGATGATGAGCGGGCGCGGACCGCAGGAAGTTGGCACCGACCGCAAGAGCAAGCGCCAGCAAAAGCCCGAAGTTCCCGCCGTCGCCGTCAGCAGCGGCGGCGTTTTGCTACCGAAAGGGCGCATTGTGCTTGAGCCGTCACTGCAATACAGCCGTTCGTCCGCTCTGCGGGTTGCTATCGAGGGGTATACCCTCATCCCGGCGATCAATGTGGGCCTGTTCAACATTTCCGACATCGACCGGGATATCGTGACCGCTTCCCTGACGGCGCGTGCCGGTCTGACGAACCGGCTCGAGGTCGAATTCTCGGTCCCTTACCTCTGGCGCGATGATTCTTCCGTTTCGCGCCCGATCGGAGTCGGAGCCACCACGGACGTCATCAGCAATGTCGACGGCAACGGCCTCGGCGATATCGAGATGGCCGCCCATTACCAGATCAACAACGGAGCCGGCGGCTGGCCGTTCTTCATCGGCAATCTGCGCTACAAGAGCACCACCGGCGAAGGACCGTTCGACGTGCCGATCGATCCGGCAACCGGCCTACAGGCTGAAACTCCAACCGGTTCAGGTTTTCACGCCCTCCAACCAAGCCTTACGATGCTCTACCCGAGCGACCCGGCGGTGTTTTTCACTAATGTCGGCTACACCTGGAACATCGAGGACGATGTCGGCGGCGGCAATGGGGACATCGATCCCGGCGACAGCATCAATTTCGGGCTCGGCATGGGCTTTTCCATCAATGACAAAACGTCGTTCAGCCTTGGATACAGCCACAGCGTTGTGCTCGAAACCGAGCAGAACGGCGTGACGCTCCCGAACTCCGACGTGCTACAGGTAGGCTCGACGAGCTTCGGTTATTCCTATCAGATCAATGAGCGGGTGGGCCTGAACTTCAACGTCGCCGCCGGCGTCACGGACGACGCCCCGGACATGCAAGTCACCCTGCGAGTCCCGGTGAAGTTTGACTTGTTTTAGCGGGCTGCCGGAAACACGCCTCGTACATCATCCAGCCTTCGCCGCAACGAGACGTGGTCGGGGGACACCGGCAACCTGAAGGCAAGAATGCTGTATGGCTTTACGGCGCCAGTCCCATCGTGCTCTGGAACGCCATTTCGGGAACAATCGAACGTCGCGTAAAATTGCCCATGTTCTGAACCGAGAGGTCCAGAACGTTGAGCTGCTGGATCGTCAGGTCGTTGAGATTGTTCTGCACGACCGAGAGAACGCTCGGAAGTATGCTCATGTCAGTCGCGCCACGGAACGCCGCATTTCCCTCGCCGAGCTGGATGATGCTCCGGAGCGCGCCCGCGTCCGCGCCGAGCGCGGCGCTGTCGAGAAAGACTTGATTGATGAGTTCGCCGTCGACCAGCGTGTTGGCCGAGAAGGCGAAGTCGATGACCATGCCGTTGCTGGTGACGAACCCTCCGCGCATGCTATCGAGCTCTTCTGTCCCGATGGGCAATCCGCTCGCGGGAAACGCGGCGCTCGTCGTCTTGAAGGCCACCGGCTCATGGAAAGCGCAAGCCTGCGTGCGCGCGTCCATAACAAAGACGGCGAGCAGGCCGAGCAGAAAAGGTTTGAGAGGACGATTCTTCATTAAACCCTCAATAATGAATGCCCGGAGCCATCGCACTGTGGAGGCCGATCGAAGACAGCGTCTGACTCGTCAACGCCGTCCTGAACAAGGCGGCGCGCCGCCCGTCCCACCCATCCTCGTAATCGAAGCTCATGCGCGAGAGGTCCGTCTGGTTTCGGATGACGAAAAAGATTCCGTTCCACATTTTCTGAAAGTCCCCGTGCGCAAGCTTGCGCGTGCCGAGCGCCGGATCGCCCAGAAGAACGTGAGTCAGGCTGATGCCTTTCAGCACGACGAAATGCATGTAACCATTGGTGTTTATCAGAACAATTCCGGGAATTCCCGCCGCTTTCACCTTGTCGAGGTCGACCTGAAATCCGTCCGCCCTCAATTCCATCGTTTCGAGATACCGCCGCATGTCCAGAAGGGAAAATCCCTGCGTCCTGATTTTTTCCTGATCGCCGGCCTGATACATCGCGTCGAGAACTTCCTGCTCGGTCACCGGGATGTCGTAGTGGTATTTCAAAAGCGTCGCCAGCGCCGCCGAACCGCAGCTGTAGTCGTAGTGCTGGGGTATGACAGATTCGAAACGCTGCGCCCTGAAGCTCGTGACCTGCAGCGAGAAGGCACGGTTTCCGCCCACGAGCCCAAAATCGTTGGCCTGCGCCAGACCGCAAAGCATCAGGCCGGTCAACACAACGAAACTGCAAATTAACGTCTTCATGAACAATGCCTTTGCCAATCAGAATAAACGAGCTTCCGTCGGCGGATACGTCCGCCTAGTCTATATTCAGGTTCACAATCGTTGCCGACTGGATCAGGACGTTGTTCCCGCTGTTCTGGATGATCGTCGACAGACCGGACGAATGCGAAAAGGCGCCTGCGTCGATAACATTGCCGCCGGAGACTGTTCCGTTGCTGGTATTGTTCGCCGAGATAGCGTCGAATACCACAATGCCCAGAACCTCCGGGCTCAGCGCTGTGCCGCGCATCTCGCCAAGGCTCTCGCTATCTACGACCAGTCTCTCGTCGAAAGAAAAGCCATCAGACTCTTCTGCCAAAGCCTCGACCGGAAGCACCGCAACTGAAAAAGCGAATGTCGCAATCGAAAGACTGAAAAAAATGTTCCGTAACATCGTCGCACCCGTCAAATTGCACTGTTTTCATGTATCCGTGAGCATCGCACCGGGAGGAGGACCTTTTCGGAAAATCCTCCTCCCACGTGCGTCATACGGTTAGGGCATATCGCCAATGTTGGCGTTAACTGTAATCGCCTGCTGGGTATTCGAGTTGATACCCGAGTTCTGGTTTACAGCATTGATGCCTGTGGCTCCGCGGAAGGCGTTGTCCTGAACCACATTGCCGCCGATGTTGTTCCGACCGGCACCGAAGTTGACGGTCGCGTTTGCAACGGTAGCGCCAAGGATGGACGACGTCACCAGTTCGCTATCGCCGAACGACGCAGTCGCGAAGTTTTCGTCCTCAGAAAGATTGACTTCGACCTCGTAGCTCCGGTTGTCGTTTCCCTGATTGGAGTTGTCGACATCAGTCGTGTTGTTGGAGGCAATATCGACATCGTCGTTATCCTCGCTGTTGTCGGTATTGTAGGACCCGGTCGTGTCGTTATCTTGCGCCACGTCGTTGTCCTCGCTGTTATCCGTCAACGTGTTGTTGGACGCGATGTCAACGTCATCATTGTCCTGGGCAACGTCGTTGTCCTGACGGTTATCGGTATTGTAGGACGCCGCTGTCGTCGTGTCGTTGTCCTGAGCAACATCGTTGTCCTGGCTGTTGTCCGTCAGCGTGTTGTTGGACGCGATGTCGACATCGTCATCGTCACTGGCATTCGCCGTCGTAGTGGTAGTAGTGGTAGTAGTGGTCGTGTCGTCATCGCTGGCGTTCGCCGTGTTGTTGGACGCGATATCGACATCATCGTCGTCGCTGTTGCTCAACGTATTGTTCGAGGCAACATCAACATCGTCATTGTCCTGACTGTTGTCAGTGGCCGTGTTGGTGTTGTTGGACGCAATGTCGAGGTCGTCGTCGTCACTGGCATTGAAGGTCGCCGTGTCGTTGTCCTGACTGTTGTCCGTCAACGTGTTGTTCGACGCGATATCAACGTCGTCGTCATCACTGGCGTTTGCCGTGGTGGTGGTCGTCGTCGTTGTCGTATCGTCGTCACTCGCGTTGGCGGTGTTGTTCGAGGCGATATCAACATCGTCGTCGTCACTGGCGCTGAAGGTCGCCGTGTCGTTGTCCTCGCTGTTGTCCGTCAACGTGTTGTTCGACGCAATGTCAACGTCATCGTCATCACTGGCATTCGCTGTGGTGTTCGTCGTGTTGTTGGACGCAATGTCAACATCGTCGTTGTCCTGATTGACATCGTCGTCGCTGGCGTTGAACGTTGCCGTGTCGTTGTCCTCGCTGTTGTCCGTCAACGTGTTGTTGGACGCAATGTCGACATCGTCATCGTCACTGTTGTTGGTCGTGGTGGTGTCGTCATCGCTGTTGTTCAGCGTGTTGTTCGACGCAACATCGACGTCGTCATTGTCTTCGCTGTTATCAGTGAAGTCGTTGTTGGACGCGATATCGACATCGTCATCATCGCTGTTGTTGGTCGTGGTCGTGTCGTCGTCGCTGGCGTTGAGGGTGTTGTTCGAGGCGATATCGACATCGTCGTTGTCGGAATCGCGCGTCACTTCCGAATTACCATTGAGCGAACGCGTTACGGACGCGTTGTCTACGTCCGTATCCGCAGCAATCGCAGCCGCCGACGGCAAAGCCATTGACACCGCGGCAACCGACGCGCCCAGCAGCAGGGTTGATTTTAATGTTTTGAGCATAATGGAGACTCCTATCTCAAGATTCACGTTTCAAAGTTTTCGACTGTTCCCCCGCGCGGTAGCGGCATGGCCGATGCAAGAGACAAACCTGTCCATTCCCGGATCCGCCCCTTTCGAACAAGGGTCACTCTGCCTCGCTTACCGCTATCGCCGCTCAGTGGTTCCGCTGTCCGGAAAAAAAATTTGACCGAAAATTGCGATTACTGGCAAAAACGTGGCAACACGGAGACAAACGACGCTTAGCGTTTTGCGTTCCCCTCGTGTTGTCGATCCAGGCCTTAGCGCAACATATAGAAAGCAAACAGGCTCGCCAGATAGCCTGTCATAACCAGCCATGAGATAATGCCCGCGCCCGCAATCCGGAGTTTCGGGCGCATGAGAAGTCCGGCGCAATAAACCGAGGTCAGACCAATCCCCGCCGCGAGCGCAAACGAGGCCGACTCGTCGATCTGCCCGATGACAGGCCCTTCTGCGTAGACGAGATCAACCGGTAGAACAAGGAACGTCATGATCAGGTTGCTTCCAAGAATGTTTGTAATCGCCATCGTGTATGCGCGCACCCTGACAGCGGCGATGGCCGTGCTGAGTTCGGGCATGGAGGTTGTAAGCGAGAGAAAAGAAACGCCGACAAAGCTCGTTCCGAGCCCGGTCTGATCGGCCAGCGTCTCGGCAAGACGCACGAGAAGAACGCCGCTGACGAAAATCGTCGCCGCGGCGGCCACCGTTCCCGTTACCAAACTCTTCAAAGACCAGAGATCGAACCGGTTGCCCCGGTCTCCAGAGGATCTCTGGTCCGGTTCGTCCACCGGCGACCAGCTTTTCCTGGCTTCAAGTCGGTGGAGCATGTACATCGCAACAACGTAAAATGTTCCCGCAAGCGCGCTCCCGGCCCCCAGATGTGCGACCAGCGCAAAATCGCCGAGCATGTAAAAGATCAACAGCACCGAAAGAGAAATTACGGACATCAGCGCGGCTACCGCCGGATGGGTTGTCGCGGGCCAAGAGGTCAGACTGCCCTGCCGGACGAAGAAGTCGGCAATGCCGAGCACGGCAAGCTGGAGCATCATTCCGCCGAACATATTGTTCAGCGCAAGAGACGGCTCGCCGTGCGCCGCTGCCGTGAGGGTCGTCACCATTTCCGGCAATTCGGTCGCCGTCGCCAGCAGGACGATCCCGAGGAACGCCCGGGCAAGCCGGGTCCGCTCGGCAATCGCGTCGATGAAATAGGACAGGTGCGTGCCGGACAGCCAGACCGTTCCGGCCAGAACGGCAAAAATCGCGAGATTGACCGCGAGCGGGAAGTCGTCAAACAATGAACCGCTCCCAGACGCCGTAGGAATTGCCGATTTTCCCTTTCCGGAAACTCAGGGCGATCAGCAGCGCGCCGCAGATCAGGCTCGAGGCCATCGATTCTGCCGTCACTTCAGTGGTGAACGGCACGACCATCAACGCCGCCCCGAGCGGAACGAGCAGGAAGCGAACCGCCCGCACCGATTCCGCCGTCGCGGTCACCACGACGGTCAGGACGAGCGAGCCGATCAGATGGTCGGTATCGGCCATCAGCCCTTCCGCCCCGATCGTCAGGCGCGTGAACATCAGCCAGACGCCGATCGGAACGCACAGCATCAGGTTCCACGGAACCGTTACCCCGCCGCTCCACATATTTTTAACAATCGCGAGCGGCGACTGCTCGAAATTGTCCTCTTTTTCCTTTTCCTTGCGGTCCTGCTCTGGATTGTCGTCGTCCGTATCGCCGAGAAAGAACGTGCGCAGGACGGAGCGGCCTTTCTTCTTGCGACGATAGAGAAATTCGCTCGTGGCCACCAGTTCGTCGACCGAATACGGAATCTGGATCAGCATCGCGGCGGCCGCGATCAGGCACAGCGAGCACCACGTACCGAGCATGATCGGCTGGATGATGATAAAGAAGATCGACACGACGCCAAGCGGCACGATCATGACCCCGAACAGCATGACCAGCCACGGGATGGTCCGCCAGCGGGCCGTGCCGCCGATGAAACCGGTCAGGATCTCGAGCGCGTAGGTCATCGCGCCGAGGCCTGCGTCGGGCACCGGCCATGCCTCCGAGACGCTCGAGGTGATGATTTCTTCCGTGCCGTTTTGCGGATCGTCCTTCGCGCCCGCGAAGAACGGCTCCCATACTGCGTCGATGTGGCCGAGCTGGTAGGCGCACATATAGCGGGAAATGAAAAAGCCGAGGAAAGCCAGCATGATGATCGGGGCGCGCTGGAACCAGCCCGAAGGCGAAAAGCTCCAGCCCGGCGGGACGGTCGGCCCGGTTTCGGCCGCAAGCGGCGAGACGCCGGGCGTCGGACGCGTCATAATCGCAAGGCCCATGACGATCATGCCGACCAGCGTGCCGTTCAGATAGGCCTCCGCCGTCGGCGCCCAGAAGACCAGCGGCGCGGAGAGCAGCCAGAGCCCCACCGCCCCCGCCGCCCAGCGCGCGAGCGAAAGCCGCCACGAAAGGCTCAGGGCCGAGAAGATCAACAGCAACACGCCCGCGGCAATATCGCTCCAGACCATGAAAGGCGATTCGTAGCTCAGGGTAGCCGGGGCGACCAGCAACCAGAGCCCCATGCCCATATTGAGAAAGTGCGCCCAGAGAAACTGCTGGTGACGGCGGCGGTATTCGCGCTCGAAATGCGTGCGCATTTCGTCCGGACGGGCGTCTTTCTCCGCCGCGCCCGCGACCCAGTCAGGCGGCGTGATTTTGTTCTTTGCGTACCACGCAGCCGGGTCTTTTTTGAGATTGGCGATCAGAACAGCGAGATCGTCGGCAATCCGGTGCCGGGGCATCCAGCCCAGCTGCGTCTTCGCCCTGCTGATGTCAAGCGCGTAGTGGTCGGAGGCGAGGTCGATCATGAACGGCTTGATAAATGGCCGCTCGCCCTTGTCGATTGCATCGGGTATGACCGGCTCGCCGCGGTCCTCGGCCCACGCGCCTGCTTTGGCGACAGGCCTGGGAAGATTGATCGTACCCCATTCCTCGCCGAAAATCAGGCCACCGATCCGGTCCTGCATCGCCTGATATCCCATGACCTCGCCGCCGCCCGCGAGCATGATATCGTTCGGTGGAAGGTCGCCCCGCCGCTCGACGACGCACCGGAAAAGCCCGATCATGTCGTCCTGATGGATGAAAGCCTGCCCGGCCTCAAGGTCGCCCGCGTAGAGGAGGCTTTTAAAATCCCGCTCGTAGATCCGCGCAATCTGCTGCGAGAGCGTCGGCACGGCCGTTTCGTCGTCATACAGCCCGGCAAGCCGCAGGATCGTATAGGAAATGACCCCGTGTTCATTGCGGACGACGTCTTCCGCCCGCGCTTTCGAGCGCGGATAGGCCCAGCCGGGTTTGACGGGCGAGTCCTCTGTAATCACCTCGCCCGGAGCCGCCGGTTCGTGGACGAGCATGGTGCTCGAATAGACGAACCGCTCGACCGTGAAATCCTGCAACGCTTTCAGCAAACGGCGCGTTCCCTCGACATTGACCGTTTCGTAAAGCGGATGCTCTTCGCCGGTGAAATCGAAATACGCCGCCAGATGGACGACGGCGGCGACGGTCCCGCCAAAATGCGACCGCACCTGCGCAAAGGCGTTCCGGACGGACTCCTCCCACGTCAGATCGCATTCGATGCTTGCGTCGACACCCTCGACCTGCCGGATATCCATGCCGACTACGAGGTAGTCGCCTTCCAGCGAGCGGCACAGCGCCTTGCCGATGTTGCCGGATGCGCCCGTCACGATGACGAGCGGTTTTTCAGTCTCGGTCATATCGCGTGTCTTTGTTATTCCGCAATCGAGTCTGGTCAACGAGGCGGGACTCCGTAGGGTTCCCGTCGTTATTTCGGTCGATCCCCGCGCGCGCGGCTGGTACAGTTCGCCCATGACCCGCGTCTTCAGTTTTCCTCCCGCCCTTTCACGGGACGGCTCCGTGCTCGTTCTGGGAAGCATTCCGGGCGAGGCTTCGCTCACTGCGAACGAATACTACGCGCACCCGAGAAACCAGTTCTGGCCGATCATGGGCGCACTCATCGGCGCGGGGCGCGAGGTTTCGTATGAGGAGCGTCTTGCCCGCCTGAACGCCGCCGGGATTTCGCTCTGGGACGTGCTGCACAGTTGCGTGCGGACCGGAAGCCTCGACTCGTCCATCCGCGAGGAAAACGCCAACGACTTCGAGACGCTGTTCCGGGAAAACCCGCGCATCCGCCATATCTTTTTCAACGGCGGCAAGGCGGAGCAGGCTTTTCGGACGTTCGTGCTTTCAACGTGCGGCGAACACGACCTGACCCTCACCCGCCTGCCCTCCACAAGCCCCGCGCACGCCGCCATGCGGTTCGAGGAGAAGCTGGAGGCCTGGCGGGTCATTTTTTCGGCCGGTCTCCGGCTTAAAATCACGCCGGATTGAGGTTGGTACAACAAACAATACAAGATTTACAGTGTCTTGTTCGCCCTCGAGTTTCGTCATTGCGAGCGTAGCGAGTCAGCCGCAAAAAAGTGATTAAAGCCTTGCATGTGAATGATTCCGATGGCGTTTTGCATGGTGTAAACTGCAACTTATTGATCCGTAGCATTCAAAA
>RZZS01000019.1 GCA_009929775.1 Alphaproteobacteria bacterium | reverse complement strand
TCCAGAAGTCGCCCGCAAAAGTCCGCTCCTATTTCAACGCCCCGGAAATCAAGTATGCAGCCTAAGGCAGGTCATCTATTTATATGCGGTGGTAGTAATTCTCTCGTCTTCGGGCATGTCACCGCCCAAAGAGTCATCGAATTGGTGCAAAAGTTTGCTCAAGTGGATTTCGTGAGCTTCATAGCCCGCAATTGTGCGAAGACTGCTGGACAATGCTTCTACGGTCTTGGATATATCGGTTCCAACCGGAGCGATGATTCCAAAGAACAATTCGTATTTTCTGTCATGGTTGGGTGCGTTCATTTATCGGTCCCCATATTCTAAAATAGATTGAAAAACTTTATCGCCTAAAAGGGAAAAAGTCGAACACCACAAGTTCAGCCGGTTTCGGAAACCCTGGAATCAGGAGAATCCGTAAATTCTAACCGTCAGGAGGGGAGAAGATCAGGCTCCAAAAGTTGTATAACTTCTTCCGCCAGCGCCGTCGATCGGGCCGCGATCATCGCATACGTTTCGTTGGCCGCTGCCGGCAGGTCGAAGGCGCGGCCGCAATAATCACGGCCATTGAAATCGATGACGGTCATGCCGCCCGCCTGCAAAACCGGGATGAGAGCGGCGATATCGTGCAGGCCGAGGTCGCGCTCTACGGTGACGTCCACGGTTCCCTCCAGAAGATACGCAAAGCCCAGACAGTTCAGCTCCGTGCGGAATTGTCCGGCGTTCTCCCGCACGGCGTCTATGAAGGCGAAGGACGGCCCTTTGAACATGCTTTCCGGGTTGGTGCAGGCGGCGGTGGCGTCTTTCAGGGGAGGCACGTTGTCCGGGCTCTGGCGGCATTCGCCGGGCCTGTTGATCCAGAGCTTTCCAGAGATCGGGTCGATGACCGCGCCGAGGACCGGAACGCCGTTTCGAAGCAGCGCTGTCAAGCTTCCGAAACAGCCGGGTTTTTTTGCGAGATATTCTTTTGTGCCGTCGAGCGGGTCGAGGACCCAGACGAATTCCCGGCCTGTTTCGTACGCGCCGAACTCTTCACCGAAAATGCCGTGCTCCGGGTATCTCCGCAATATTTCCTCCCGCAGGAGCCGCTCGGTCTCGCGGTCCGCGATTCCCGCGGGGGTTCGGTCGCCTTTGATCTCCACTCCGGCGTCGCTTCCGGCGCAGTACCCCGCGTACATGTCGCTCAGCGACCGCTCTGCAAGGGGCGCGAGGGTGCCGGTCAGGAACGCGTGAATGTCCTTGAGGCAATCATTCATGAGATGAAATCTTTCGGTTCGAGGGGGGTATTGGCGGGATCGCGGCGGCGGTCGGTGACGGCCTTGCAGTGCGCGGGGAAGCCCTCATACCCGGCGAGTTTCACGATATCGGCGCTCAGGTCGGAGACATCGCCGTTTACGAAGGCGAGGCTGGAGATTTTCAGGAAGTCCCAAACGCCCGTCGCGCTGAAGGTGTGCGCGTTGCCGCCGGTCGGCAGGACGTGGTTGACCCCGATTCCGTAATTGGCGAGCGTCGAGGGGCTGCGTTCGCCGATCAGGATTTCTCCGGCATGGCGCAGGCGCGGCAGAATATCTTTCGCGTTCCGTACCTTGACGAGAAGGTGTTCGGGGGCGTACGCGTTCGAAAGTTCAATGGCGTCGTCCATGGTGTCGGTCAGGACGATCGCCCCGTAATTGCCCATGACGGATTCGCAGATACGCCGCCGCTCGTCCGGAAGCGCTGCGATCAGGCCCGGTAAAAGCGCGCAAACCGCGCGGGCGAGCGTCTCGTCCGGCGTTACGAGAAGCGCGGCACTGTCGTCGCCGTGTTCGGCTTCGTTGAGGACGTCGAGGGCCGTGTTGTGCGGATCGGCCGAGCCGTCGCACAGGATGATCGATTCGCTCGGGCCGGCGGGCATGCCGGGATCGATACGGTGCGCGAGAACCCGCTTGGCGGCGGCGACGTATGCGCTGCCCGGCCCGGAAACCTTCTTCACCGCCGGGATGGTTTCGGTCCCAAAAGCGAACGCGGCGATGGCTTGTGCGCCGCCCGCCTTGTAGACGTTGCGCACTCCGCAAAGCTTTGCCGTGTAGAGGGAGGCATCGTCCGCCCCGCCGTCCGGCGTCGGGGGCGTACACACGGCAATGTTCTCCACGCCCGCGACCACTGCCGGAATGCACAGCATGTACATGGCGGACGGAAACGCGCCGCGTCCGCGCGGGACGTACAGCCCGGTCGATTCGATCGGCGTCACCTGCTCACCGGCCCAAACGCCGGGTTCGATTTCCACCATCCAGCGTTTCTCGATACGCTTCATCTGTTCTTCGTGGAAACGGCGGACGTTGTCAGCGCAATGGCGAATGGCATTTTTGAGGTCGTCGTCGAGGCGTTTTCCGGCCTGGTCGAACTCCTCCTCGCTCGCCTTGATGGTGGCGGGCGTCAGGTCGGCTTTTTCGAACTGTTTTGCAAAGCGCACGAGCGCCGCGTCGCCTTCGTCGCGGACGGCGTCGATAATCGGCCGGACAAGCTTTGTAATGTCCTCGATATCGGTTTCGGCGCGGCGCAATATCCGTTTTTTTGTGGCCTCGTCGGTTTCTTTCCAGCGCAGGAAGTTTATTTTCATCGCGTTCGTCCCGATTGCCAGTGGAAATAGTTTTCGCTTCTGGATAAAACAATCCCGCGAACAGGTAAAGGACTTCAAGGGACCATGACAGACCACATCGCCATCATCGACTACGGTTCCGGCAATTTGCGCTCTGCCGCCAAGGCGTTCGAACGGGTGATCGGGGAAGAAGGGCTGGACCTGAGCGTTACCGTCACGGACAGGCCGGAAGACATCCGAATGGCCGCTCGTATCGTCCTGCCGGGGCAGGGAGCGTTCGGGTCGTGCATGCGGGGGCTGTCCGCGATTGACGGTATGCGGGAGGCGCTGGGCGAGGCGGTCTGCGTCAAGGGGCAACCGTTTCTCGGGATTTGCGTCGGCATGCAGCTTTTGGCTACGCGCGGGCTGGAGCACGGCGAGCATGCGGGACTTGGCTGGATCCCGGGAGAGGTTGTGCCGATCAACCCGCCGGATCCCTCGCTTAAAATCCCGCATATGGGCTGGAACACGCTGACGATTCCCGAGCATGCCCAAGGGCATCCACTGACCGCAAGCGTCGGGCCGGATGACCATTTTTACTTTGTTCACTCTTTTATGTTTGAATCGAAAGAGAAGCAGGACATTCTGGCATGCACGCATTACGGACACCCCGTGAGCGCCATCGCAGGCCGCGACAATATCGCGGGCGTCCAGTTTCACCCCGAGAAGAGCCAGAAAGCCGGCTTGAGGATGATCCGGGATTTCCTTTACTGGGACCCGGCGTGAACGCAAAACCATGAGGGAGGCGAAAGCCATGTCCGAGCAGCCGCAGATGATCACGCCCGTTCTCCGGGTCGAACAGCTCGAAAAACTGACGCCCGCCGATCTCAACGATCTGTGCGACGCGACGGACGCTGCTGTTGAGAGCGGCGGCGGGTTCGGCTGGGTCGCGCTTCCGGCGCGCGAATTGCTGGAGCGCTACTGGCAGGGCGTCGTTACGATGCCTGCACGGCTCCTGTACGTGGCCCGGCTGGACGGCGTGATCTGCGGCACGGCGCAGGTGGTTCTGCCCCCGATGAATAACGAGGCGCAAAAACATGCGGTGCATCTGACAGGTGTTTTCGTGGCGCCGTGGGCGCGCGGGTACGGCCTGTCGCGCCTGTTGCTGGAACTCGTGGAAGAACGGGTCGCGCAGGCCGGTTATTCGGTGATCAATCTGGATGTGCGCGAAACCATGACGGCGGCGGTTCACCTGTTCGAAAGTCTCGGCTACGAGCGTATCGGCGAGCATCCGTACTATGCGAAGGTGGACGACCGGATCATCAAGGGCTACTACTATACGAAATGGCTCGAGGCGCCGCCCGCAAGGCCGATTTCGGTTTCCTAGCCGCGATCTGATGCTTCGGCGGCTTTTTCCTCGATCTTGCGCTGCGTATGATCGCGCATCAGTTCCGCGATTTTCCGCTCGGTTTTCATTCTTTCATCCGGCGGCATCCTTTTGAGCTGTTCTTCGGTTATGCCGAGGCTGCGCAGGATCAGGTCGCGCAATCGCTCCTGCGGGCTCTGGTGCATGAATTTCAGGAATTCGTCGGTCGCATCCGGTTTTTGGTCGCCGGCCGAACGGGGACTGGCGGCGTGGTTCCCGCCCGCGAATCCGGCTACCGGCGTATTGAAAAGGACGGTCATGGGCGCGTCTCTTCGGAAAGTTGTCGGGCAAGGAAGAATGGACGCGCCTCCGGCAGCTCGGACACATGGATGGTTTTCGTGACATTGCTCACGTTCAGCTTCCTGACGCTCGTGAGCGGAATGGAGGTTACGTCCGTCATGTTCTCTCTTTCCTGCTGTGTAGCGGTACGGTGGCACGCGGCATTCGATGCAATAAGCGTGCCATTTCAGTCCATTGGCGCCAGGCGGTTTCTACGGAGCCGCGAGCAGGAACCCTTTGCGATTCCGTTCGTCTTTCGCTACTCTGCCCGGCATGATCATTTACCCCGCGATAGACCTCAAGGACGGGCAGTGCGTGCGCCTTTTGAAGGGCGATATGGGCACGGCGCGGACCTATAACGAAAGCCCGGCGGCGCAGGCGCATGAATTCGCGCGCGACGGTTTTTCATGGATTCACATTGTCGATTTGAACGGCGCGGTGGAAGGGCGACCTGTGAACGCGCAGGCCGTGCGCGACATCATCGCCGCGGTGGACGTTCCGGTCCAGCTTGGCGGCGGCATTCGCACGATGGAGCAGATCGAGACATGGATCGAAGAAGGTGTCAGCCGCGTGATCCTTGGCACGGTCGCCGTCAAGAATCCGAACCTTGTGATCGAAGCCTGCCTGAAATTTCCGGGCCAGATCGCGCTCGGGCTCGATGCCGTGAACGAAATGGTGGCGACCGAGGGCTGGGTCGAAGGCTCGAACGTGTCCGTGTTCGACCTCGCCCGAAAGTTCGAGGACGCGGGCGCGGCGGCGATCATCTATACCGACATCGACCGCGACGGCACGGGGCAGGGCCTCAATATCGAATCGACGAAACGTCTTGCCGAAGCCGTGTCCATCCCGGTTATCGCCTCGGGCGGAGTCGGCGGTATGGACGATCTCGTCAGGCTCCGGGACGCGCAAGGCTCTGGCATCGAAGGCGTCATCATCGGCCGGGCGTTTTACGACGGACGTCTTGACAAGCGGGAAGCGCTGGCGTTCTTCGCGGCGGATGAGACGTCGCTGGCGGGAAGCGCGAATGACGGGTAACCGTGGGGCGGCTATAGGCGTGGAATGATTCCCGCCGGCAGCATCCCGAGACTTTTTGCCGTTTCTTCCAGAAAAGCCTTTTCAACAAAGGCAGGTTCGCCCTTTTCCACCGGCACGATAAAAAAGGGATCGACATCGACATCAAAGGCGACTTGCTCCTCTGAATATCTTGCGTTGCCGCTCGAAGAGAAATGTCCGTTTTTATCCTGAGCGACAGGGACGGCCTCCGCAAGATTCATATCCATAAGGTAGTGCTGATTCTCTATATTTACAACCAGAGCTCCGTGTCTTACCGGGGCCTTCAGGCCATAATCAAAATTGCCGCCGACGAAAGTTATGTCTTTAGCGTCGAATCCCGCGTATTGCATGAGGCTCGCGGAAAGCTGTGCACGGTTGTCACAGTCTCCGTAGCGCCAGTTTGCAATTACGTCTGCGTTGCTTTGTACGCCGTCTCCTCCCAGTACATCTTTGATATCGTCTGGATATGCCATGTTTTCGTTCACGAAGTCATGAATCAGCTGCATTTTCTCGTATTCCGGGCAGTCTTCAATGGAGTGGATAAAATCCTGTATCGGTCCGGGAAGGTCGCTGAACGGGGGTAAATCGCTTTGGATGTTCCTTGCGCTTACGGAGCGGCTGCCCTCATTCTTCAGGACGGGATTAACCTTTCCTGGAGGACCCAGACGTTCCCTGACTATTTGGTTAGGAATAAACAATCCGTCACTGGTGGCAGCTTCCCAAAACGAACTTTTCAGGTCCGACGTCAGGCTAAAATCAAAAAATCCCGAACCCATTCTGTTCCATAAAACTTATTGAACTTGCCCCTTTATATTATGGGAACATCTTGCTCTGGTGTCAAAAATACCGCCTAGGTAATTTGGATCGAATGATCGCCCGACCCGAAAAATCGGAATATCGTGCTTGCCCGATTGGCCCTTGCCATGGTTTTTTCTTTCTGGTTACGTTTTTTAGCGAGGATACCGGAAGTCGAATGCACAAAATCCGTATCATACCCTGTCTCGACGTTCATAATGGCCGGGTCGTCAAGGGCGTTAATTTTGTTGATCTTGTCGATGCGGGCGATCCGGTCGAGCAGGCGAAAGTGTACGATGCGCAAGGCGCGGACGAGTTGACCTTTCTCGATATCACTGCCACGCACGAAAACCGCGACACGATTTACGACGTCGTCCGGCGTACGGCGGAGCAGGTGTTCATGCCGCTTACGGTCGGAGGGGGCGTGCGGACGATGGAAGACATTCGCAAACTTCTGGAGGCCGGAGCAGACAAGGTGTCGATCAATTCCGCAGCCGTCAGGAACCCGGAATTCGTTCGGCAGGCGGCGAATTACTGCGGCAGCCAGTGCATCGTCGTAGCGGTGGACGCCAAGCGTACGGGTGAGGGCAAGTGGGAGGTCTTTACCCACGGCGGACGCCAGAATACCGGGATCGACGCGCTCGAATGGGTGGACCGCATGACGGCGTACGGGGCGGGGGAGCTTCTACTGACTTCAATGGACCGGGACGGCACGAAGAGCGGGTTCGATATCGAGCTAACACGAGAGGTTGCTGACCGAGTGTCCGTGCCGGTAATCGCCTCGGGTGGTGTCGGGACGCTCGACCACTTCGTCGAGGGCGTACGGGAAGGGCACGCCGCCGCGCTCCTCGCCGCGTCGATCTTCCATTTCGGTACGCATACGATTGAGGAGGCCAAAGAGGCGCTGGCGGCGGCGGGGATTTCCGTGCGTCCCGCAGTTTGATTTCCGCCCTAGCGCTTCTTCTGTTGCGACGTGAACGTGTTCGCCATGTCGTTTAGAACTTCGTCGTACGCGCCGTAGCGGCCGATGTTGGCATCGTCGCGGCTGAGGATGGTCGGGGCGCTCGAGAGGGAATATTCGATTGCGTCCTCGAGCTTCTGGCCGTTCTGCATGATGAACTTGATGGTCGTCGCCATGAACAGGTCGCCTGCGCCGAGAGGTGTGCCTGAAACCTCGTGGCGCCTGATCGGGTAGTCAATCGTTTCCCCGTCCGGGTAGAGAAGAAGGACGCCGTTCGCGCCTTTGGTTATCAGGAGCGGTGCGCCCAGCTCTCTGGCGGCGTCTTCCCAGCTGTTCAGGTGGTCGCTGTAATCGATATAGGCGTCGATTTCCTCGTTGTTTATGAAGATGAGCTCGCGTTTCCCTTCGATATCGCCGAGTCGCAGCGCGCCCATCATCGAGACGTTTCCGATGAAAACCGGGATGCCCCGGTCGCCTGCGAGCCGGATCAGCGTATTCGTCGTGTGCCGTGACAGATCGTTGGCGATAACCACGCAGGATGCGCCCTCAATGCCATCTTCCATAAATGCGCCGCCGAACTCGATTCGCTCGATGTCGTCGTTCCAGACGCTGGCGATCTGGTCTTCCTTATAGAATATGCCGCTGTAAACCTGATCGGGCAGTTTCGGGTCCGTCAGGACGTGCGGCACGACACCAACATTTCCGAGTTCGTGAAGAATCATTTTCGCCAGTGCGCGGTCGTTGAGCGCCGTCATCAGCTTTGCGGGGACCCCAAGCGTTTTCAGGTTGACGGCGAGGTTATACGCAACGCCTCCGAAACTGAGCGTGGTTCGACCGACATTGTCCTGAATATGACGGCATTCAGTGATGTGCGAGACGATATCGAGAAGCGCTGCGCCCGCGACGAAGACAAAACCGGTTGTGTTATTCATGGCTGTAATCCTGAAACGGATGGAGTATCTTTGAAACCATGACACGGAATTCTATAAGAAATCCTAAAGCGCTGAAAGGTTGCCTTCTGGGCATGGCGCTGGGCGATGCGCTTGGGTTCCATGTCGAGGGGAAGGACTCAGAACGCGTCGCGGAGCTGGTGGCCCTGACGAACTCCTGCCCGGCCGCTGTTTTTCCTTTCCGGAAACTGGCCGCGTTCGAGCTGGTCGACTGGATCACCGGCGAGCACTATGAAAGCGGCCAGATCTCCGACGACACGCAGATGGCCCTGCTCGTTGCGAGGGCCTATGCGACCGGTCAGGGGGTGGAGGGGCTCGCCGGTTCTCTCGCCGAGGGATTTCAGCGGGGCACGTTTGCCGGGTACGGGCATACAACGCGCAAGGCTGCGCAGAATTTTCTGGATGGAAAGCCGCTTGGCGAATGCGGGTTGCCGTCGGGTTCGAACGGCGCGGCAATGCGGGTCGCGCCGCTTGCGGTCCTCATTGAAGACGAGATAGCTCTTGTCCGGGCGACGGAAGAGCAGGCGCGTATCACACACACTCATCCGGACAGCGTTGAGGCAGCGGTCGCGCAGGCGGTTGCAGTTCGCGCCGTGCTTGACTCACGTGGCGTGGCGCTTGATGCGCAGGCGCTTGCGGACCGTGTTGCTGGCTGTGCGCCGGATATAGGCCGGGAGCTGCGGGCAATGTTCCGGATGGGGGAGGACGAAGCCCGCGCCCATGTCCTTGCGATCGATCGCACTGACACGCCTCATCAGAGCGGGCACGGACTATCGAGTTATGGACCGCCCTGCGTGGCCTGGGCCATATACGCGTTCGCCCAAACGTCTGAAAGCCCTTGGCAAACGATTTCGAAGGCTATATCCATAGGCGGAGACACCGACACGGTAGCAGCGATGGCCGGGGCGCTTGCAGGCGTTTACAAGGGCCGGGAAGCCTTGCCGCACTGGACGGAACAGTGGCTGCATGATCGCGGGAAAAAGCCGGATTGGGATTTTGAGAATGAGCAGCGAAAAATACGGCATCATCGAGCGCCTTTTTGCGACGCTGGAGGCCCGGAAAGGGGCTGATCCGAAGGATTCCTACGTTGCTTCTCTTTACGCGAAAGGCGTCGACAAGATCGCCGGAAAGCTCGCCGAGGAAAGCGCGGAAACGATCTGCGAGGCGGTGCGGGGCGACAGGGCGAAGATCGCCTCGGAATCCGCCGACCTGATCTTCCACCTGATGGTACTCTGGGCCTATGCGGGCGTTCGGCCACAGGACGTATTTGGCGTTCTTGAGGACCGTTTTGGCACGGGCGGTCACGAGGAGAAGGATCGGCGGAATACTGGGTGATCGAACTTACGGTTTAACGAAGAGAGACGGCAATGACCTACGACGAGGACAATATTTTCGCAAAAATTCTGCGCGGCGAGATCCCGTGCCGAAAGCTCTATGATGATGCGTTCGCGATTGCTTTCGAAGATATCGCTCCCAAAGCGCCGGTTCACATTCTCGTGATCCCGAAAGGCAAGTACACTGACGTCGAGGATTTCGGCGTGAACGCAAATGCAGCGGAAATCACGGGGTTCTGGCGCGCCGTTGCCCGCATAACTCAGGACCGGGAACTGTGCGGGCCGGGCTTCCGCGTCATTGCGAATTGTGGCGCGAACGGCGGTCAGGAAGTGCCGCATTTCCACGCTCATATCCTTGCGGGCAAGCCTCTTGGGCCGCTGGTGGCGGGAAAGTAAAAAAAGCCCGCGCGCGAGGCGCGGGCGTCGAGTTCATTGACAGGAAACGAATAGTTCAGGTCGGCAGAACGCTTGCTTCTATATTGTCGTTCGCCGTTGCGCCGATGTGAAACAGGTCGCCCTTTTCGGTCGGCGTTGGCGTTATGCCCAGTGCTTCGAGATAGCTTTCGGCGATTAGCGAATGGCATTCAGCCTGAATCTGCATGATTGCAAGGAATTGCGCGGCCACGTCCATTCCGGCGGGCATCTGCAGTTCAAGATCGCTCATGGCGTCTCGCATGGCGGCGAAATCTTTCGGCAGGCTTTTCAGCGCATCGATAATGAATTCTTCGGGAACCGGTTCGCCGTATTCGATCCGCGCAAGCCACAAGCCGCCATACGAGGCGACGACCCGGTCGGATTCCATGATGAGATTCACGGCTTCCGGCATGTCTGGGGCGACGGTGGCGAAAATCTGTTCGGAGGCAAGCGCCATGCAGATTAGCGCTGCGTCCGGCTGCATGTCGCTCAAGGCCTGATGGAATGCGAACTCCTCGTCGGGAGCGAGCATGTGCTGTTCCGAAAGCGCATCGCCGACTACGATCGGCAACTCAAGCTTCGTGTAAAGCTTTGCGATATCCTTGTCAGAGAGAGCCATTTTTATCCCCGGCGGTTTGGCGTTTGTCGTTGTTTCTATCCTTCCTCTTAAAGACAAAAGTTAAAGAAGTTATTAACGGGGCGATGTTTTGATTCGTCCGTCGCACCATGGCGAAAATCTCACAGAAAAATGGCGGGATCGCGTTGCTTGCGCTTGGCGAACGGCGGCCCTCTTTTCTATACTGTATGGGTGTTCGACTGATTCGCCTTTTCAGCCATGACCCGAGCCGCCAGAAACATCGCTTTTTTTGCTTTTCTCGCTTTGTATTTCGTCGTTTCGCCGGGCAGCGCTTCGGCTTCCCGGGAAAACTGGGGCGCTTTGGGCGCGAAGGCGGACTATATCCTTGTCGAAAAGGCCAAGCGCCGGATGACGCTCTATAGCGACGGGCGTATCCTGCGCCGTTACAAAGTCGCGCTCGGCAAGGGCGGTCTTGAGCCGAAAGTGAAGGAAGGCGACGCGCGTACGCCGGAGGGTGTCTACTATATTTCGGGGCGTAATCCGAACAGCGCCTACCATCTGTCCCTGAAAATTTCCTATCCTGACATCGATGATGAGCACCGCGCCCGGATGATGGGCGTCTCGCCCGGCAGCAACATCATGATCCATGGACTCGAGAACGGTATTACGAAAGACGAACTTTCCCGTCTGCCGAAAGACTGGACGCTTGGCTGCATCGCCGTGACGAACGAGGAGGTCCGGGAAATCTGGCAACTAGTGCCTGACGGCACGCCAATCGCCATTCGCCCCTGAAGGTTTATGCCGTGCCGCCGCGCCGGTGACGCTCAAAGGGCGTTTCCGGTCGCGGAAGCCGCTGTTCGATCAGTGCGGTGAGGGCGGCAATCTGCCCTTGCAAATCCTCGACCTTGCTCTCGAGACGGCGGATTTCGAGGGACTCGGCAGAAACGACACCGGTTTCGGCTTCCTCTTGCCGATGGGCGCTTTGCATCGAGTCGACAATGATGCCGATGAAAAGATTGAGAACGGCAAAGCTTGTCACGATGATGAACGGCACGAAAAACGCCCAGGCCCAGGGATAGAGTTCAAGGGTCGGGCGGACGATGCCCATCGACCAGCTCTCTAGCGTCATGATCTGAAAAAGAGTGTACATGGACGCGCCAACGCTGCCGAACCAGACGCGAAGAGCTTCGTTCGGCGATTCTCCAAAGAGATTGGTCGCAAGCACGGCCGCCACGTAAAAAACGATCAGAAGTACGCCTACAACAGAGCTCATCCCCGGAATCGCGTGGAACAGCGCATTGATGACGCGTCGCATTTGGGGAACTACGGCGAACAGGCGCAGTACGCGAAGAATGCGGAAGGCGCGCAGCACCGAAAAAGGACCGCTCGCCGGGATGAGGGAGACAGCGACAATTGCAAAGTCGAACAGGTTCCAGCCGGAGCGGAAGAAGGACCCGCGATAGACGACCAGCTTCAGGACGATCTCGGCAGTGAAGACCGCGAGAATAAAGCCGTCTGCCGCGGTGAGAAGCCGCCCCGCTGCCTCTTCGACAGCCGGGCTCGTCTCGAGTCCGAGGATGGCGGCGTTGACCAGGATCAGGGCCGTAATGAAAACGGTGAACGACCGACTCTCGAGAAGAGAACGAAGACGCGCCGCATCCATCTGTTTGCACCCTTGCTGCTGGTAATCAGGCGCCTGATATAGGGTTTTCGCTGGAATAAAGCAAGCGCGGCCGACAATGCTTTTCAAATTCGTGCCAAACCCGCCGGAAACTTAGGCCAGCGTTAACGCGGGACATGTCAGGCTTGTCGTATCAGCCTCTTTCAATCCACGAACGTCGAACGAAAAAGCGCCTTCTTGCGGGGTGCGGGGACGATGAAAGCCATGAACGAAGACAGCATCCTCATTACTTCTCTCATTATGGCGGTCTTCACGATCGCATTGCTGTTCGGAAGTCCGAACGCGAACGCCTCGGCTATGCGTTTGCCGGAAGACGGCAAGAAGACTGCCCTGCAGGCGGACTACATTCTCGTCGACAAGAGCGCGCGGCGCATGACGCTCTTTGCGGGACAGACTCCGATCAAAAGCTATCGCATCTCGCTTGGCAAGGGCGGAATCGCGCCCAAGGAACGTCAGGGCGACAAACGTACGCCGGAAGGACGCTATACGATCAACGGTCGCAATCCGAACTCGAACTATCACCTTTCCTTGCGCATCTCCTACCCGAATCATGCCGACCGCGCTCGTGCGGCTTCGATGGGCGCATCGCCTGGCGGAGACATCTTCATCCACGGCATCGGACCGGGTCTGTCCTGGTGGGAGGAGCTGACCTATCCTTTCAGGGACTGGACGGCCGGTTGCATCGCCGTCACGGACGCGGACATGGAGGAAATCTGGGAACTTGTGCCGAACGGCGCCATCATCGACATAAAGCGATAAACGGAACAGAGGATACAAGCACATCACGACTGCCCCGGAGGTCCAGCGGGACCTGACCTCCGGGGTTAATTTTGTGTGCCCGTTCTCGACGTGACGACGGGGATGGCGAAGGCTCGACATTTTCGAGGATTGCCGTGAAGGAGAAACCTTTGCTGGATTTCCCGAAGGCGGGGGCTATACTGCGGTAGAAGTTACATGGGATGCTGTTCATGGTCGCGCGTATCAACACCGTTGCCTTTCAGGGCATTGACGTACAGCCGGTGGACGTACAGGTGCAGATCGGCGCCGGGGGCGGGTTACCGGCATTTACCATTGTCGGGCTGCCGGACAAGGCGATTGCGGAGAGCAAGGAGCGGGTCCGGGCGGCGCTGCATTCGCTCGGCCTGTCCCTGCCCGCCAAACGTCTGACCGTTAATCTCGCGCCAGCCGATGTGATGAAGGAGGGCAGTCATTACGATCTGCCCATCGCGCTCGGCCTTCTGGCCGCGATGGATATCCTGCCGAGGGAGGAACTGGCGGACTATGTGGTTCTGGGAGAGCTCTCCCTGGATTCCGGGATTCGCTGGGTGGCGGGCGTTCTTCCTGCAGCGCTGCATGCGGCGGAACACGATAACCGGCTGATCTGTCCCGAAGCGTGCGGAGGCGAGGCGGCCTGGGCCGGGGACATCGACATTCTCGCTCCGCGCGACCTGATGCAACTTATCAACCATCTGAAGGGCTCGCAGGTTTTGACCCGGCCCGAAGCGAAACTAGCCGATTCCGGTCCGGTGCGCGTTCCGGACCTCTCCGAGATCAAGGGGCAGGAAACTGCCAAGCGGGCACTGGAGATTGCCGCCGCAGGGGGGCATAACATGTTGATGATCGGCCCGCCGGGGTCTGGCAAGTCGATGCTGGCTTCGACCCTGCCGGGCATCCTGCCGCCGCTCTCGCCGCGCGAAGCGCTCGAGGTCTCGATGATCCATTCGCTTGCCGGAACATTGCCGGAAGGCGGGCTGATGAAGACGCGTCCCTACCGCGATCCGCACCATAGCGCCTCCCTGCCCGCGTTGGTGGGCGGCGGGCAGAAGGCGAAGCCGGGGGAAATCTCGCTCGCCCATCACGGCGTGCTGTTTCTCGACGAACTTCCCGAATTCGCGCGGGCGACGCTCGAATCGTTGCGCCAGCCGCTCGAATCGGGCCAGACGCTGGTCGCGCGGGCCAATCACCATGTCACCTACCCGGCGCGCTTTCAACTGATCGCCGCGATGAATCCCTGCCGCTGCGGGCACCTGGGGGATACAGACCTCGAATGCACCCGCGCCCCGCGCTGCGCCGCCGACTATCAGAATAAGATTTCCGGGCCTATGATGGACCGGATTGACATTCAGGTCGACGTCCCGGCCGTCTCCGTGCCGGATTTGAACGCTGCGCGAACGGGCGAAAAATCATCCGTTGTGGCCGCGCGGGTCTCGGAAATCCGGGCCTTGCAGGAGATTCGTTTTATGGAACTTGATAAAAGCGGGACCGTTCGGCTAAATTCTCAGGCAACCGGCGATCTTCTTGAGACCATCGCTCCGTTCGAGGCCAGAGCCGAAGCGCTCTTGCAGGAGGCGGCGCAAAAAATGAAGCTCTCGGCGCGCGGCTACTTTCGTATTAAGCGGCTGGCGCGGACCATCGCCGATCTCGATGGCGGGAAGGATGTGATCGGCGCCGCGCATGTGGCGGAGGCTTTGAGTTACCGGCGGTTCAGGCTGAGCTGAGAACGTAATTGTGGCAAAAATTTGCGGTCGTTAACGAAAACGCAGTAGAATTATGTAAGACTTATGGTGCAATGCGCATAGTGCGCGGATTGAACGTGATAAACGCGGCGAGTTACAAAGCGATGAGCCTTTCGAGTAACGGTGGACTGACAGCTAATCCCCTTGATCTGCTTCAGCAGAGCAAGGGGGAGATGTTTGGTGCTGGAAAGCGGGGTTTCGCTGGCGGACAGAGAGCTGAAGTCGGCCTCGGCTCGATTGAGGATATGTTTTCCGGGAACAAGGCGAGCGTAACGACGCCTACGTCTTCGCACAGCTTGCTTGAGGTCGGTGTCGGGGCGCTTTTTGACCGCAATCCGGCGGGGGAAAAAGCGCCGGAAGCTCCAAAGAAGTCCCTGCTCAATTCGATGGGTATTTCCTTCAAGCTTCCGACCAACGTAAAGGGCATGCAGCGCGATGGCTCCAAGGCGGTCCGCGATCTTGGAAAGAATGAGACAACCCTCAATTCCGCCAAGACCGACATGGCGCAGCAGCGAAGCGAAGCGAAAGCGCGCTTCGACGGGATGAAGAATGCCGCAACTGCGCTGATGGTCAACGAAGCCATCAAGGACGGCGAAAAGCCGCAGGCCTACCTGCCCAAGGATATTGACCGCGGTTCTTTCAAGGCGGAAACTATCGCAAGTGCGTTTGTCGGGGGCAAGACGGGCATGGTTTTCGCCGCCATGAGCAATATGGGCGCGGTCACGCAAGAGGTCAGCAATCCGACGGTCGATATTAACGAAAAACGTTCGAAGGCAGCGCAGCGGGTCATGGATGAAATGCGCGCTCGCGCCAGTAAGAGCGATGCCCAGAAAATCGAGGCGAAACAAAGGGATCAGGTTTTCGGTGGGGGCAAGCAGGATGTTGCAAAGAACGATCCATTGAAAGGGCCCAAAGAAAGTTCTCTGAGCGAAGCATTCTACGAGTCCCAAGGCTACAAGGATCTCGAGAAATGTGTGCTCGACGGTCACGATATCGAAGAAATTATGGAAGCGCGCTTCGAGGATCAGCCGGAAGTCATGGAGCTTGATCAGGTGTCGAACGACGTGGATTACGTTCTCGAGAACTACGACCGACTTAAGCACGGAATCGGGGTCGTGGCGGAGGCGCAGGACGCGGTCAAGGAGCGAGGCGAAATCAAGGTGCAGCCTGTCGCTCCAAAGCCGGAGCCGCTCGCGGCGGCGAACAAGCTTGACCTCCAGATCAAGGTGGACCACAGGCTTGCGGAAAAAGTAGATCTCGTCGGAATTCGTCTCAATGACGACTGGCTTAAGGAGATCGGTCTTAAGGTCGAACCGCCCAGGCCTGAGCCGCGCGAGCCGCAGCCGGTTCCCCAATATGCGATGTCGGCGCCAAGAGTTTCGACCCCCGGCCTCATCAACTGACATCCCTCGAACGTCGAGCAGCGAGCGTGGATTGTGAATGCCGGTTTGGAGGCAGCGCGCCCCGGATCCGCCGTGAGCGCCGTGTTCGCTGGTGTTGAAAACCATCCTTGGGAGCAATGTTACGGTCGACTGAAGACACTGTTACTTTGTGGTGAAAGACGAACCATGGAACCGACGCGATCCGGAATTGCCTGATTGCTTCGCTGCGCTCGCGGTGACGAACAGCGGGAGGCTTGCCTGAATTGAGGGGTTGTGAGCTTTGCGTAACGCCGAGTCTCAAAACATATGAACTGATAAACGCGGGTAAAAAGGTTTCTTTTCGATCCCGGTTTCCTTTATTCTGGGAACAGGAATTCCTGTTGCCGGATTTTATTCATATGTTTAGACGTCTATCGCTTGTTTCGGCCATCCTTGCCGCTGTTTGTTTTTTTGCGTCAGTCCCCGTTCGCGCGCAGGAGCATTTCGGTTACTGCGAGGATATTACCAACACGTCCGAGGCGCTGGCCTGTGTCAACCGTCATAAGGAAGACGCACAGATCCGGCTCAACATGGTTTTCGTCGATCTCGCCAAAACTATGCAGGACACGCCTGCCGATCGCGAAGCTTTGCAGGACTCCCAGAACGCATGGCTATCTTACCGCGACGACCATTGCGTCTTCGCGGCGAAGCGCGCCGGGACACCCGCGCTTGAGCGCATCTACGAACTATCCTGCATCACCGACCTGACGGAGCAACGCGCGGAACTTCTGGCCATGTCCCTTTACCAGGGCGCACGGGAGCAACCGCGCGAATTCGGGACCTTTCCGCGCTGGATGAACGTTCTTGCGCACGAGAATCCGGGCACCTTCTGGCGTTACGGTAAGCGGCTCGAGATGGATTTCGATTGCGACGGACAGGCGGAGGAAGTCCTGACGGGGGTGGCGGTTTCTCCGGCAAGGGCAGATGCGGAGGCGACAGGCATTCAGGCTGATCTCATCGTGGCCATTTCCAGCAACCCGCCAACAGGCCGTCCGCAGGCCCATGTGTTGACCTTCCAGTTGCGCGGCGGCGGGACGGGTTTCTGCAGTCCTCTCGTCACGCTGGCTCCGGTTGCGGGTTTGGAGCGGGAACATTGCTCGCCAGCCCTTAAGATTAGCGACGACGTGTGCTTTGAGACGGTCCTCCGTTGGACGGGAACCCGTTTTGAGGAGGATGCCGCCTCAAAATCCGGAAACGATAACCCGGCGGAGGACTCGCCGGGACGGTAACATTCTTCTTTTTCCAGACGCGAGGGGCTGATAGTATTTTTTCTGGTTCGTAATTCGAAGGTAATCTGTGCGCTATCCACACGACATAAAGCAGGCCGGAGCCTATGCGAGTGAGGCATTCGAGCGCATGCGCAAGGAAGGCTTGCCGCCGACCCCTGATGTTTTCGAGGTGTGGTATATTTACTATTCCCACATCAACCCCGACGTTACGCGGGCGATCGACATCCTTGTTGCGAACAATCAAAAGCCCACGGAAGAGCGCTGCCGCGAGTTGTACGAGCGTTTTCTGAACAACCAGAACGAAGACCGGGTGCGCAGCGTCGGCAGCAAATTGAGCACAACCATCAAGGATGTGACCGGTGCCGTGAAAAACGTTCGCGAAGTTTCATCCAAATACAGCGGAACGCTGGAGGACGTTGGCGCCAAGCTTTCCGGGGTTGAGGGGTTCGAGGACATTGAGGCGCTTCTGAAAATCGTCGTTTCGGATACCGAACAGATGATTCAACACAACAAGAAGCTTGAGACACAGCTGGATCAGTCGACCCATGCAATGGAGACCCTGCAACGCGATCTCGAGACCATCCGGCGCGAGGCCCTGACCGACGGGCTCACCGGCCTTGCCAACCGCAAGGCTTTTGACGACGAGATTCGCCGGATATCGAGCGAGTCCGACGAAAGCAAAGAAGTCTTCACGATGCTGATGGTCGATATCGACCATTTCAAGAGTTTCAACGACAATTTTGGGCATCAGGTGGGAGACCAGGTGTTGCGGCTTGTCGCTCGGACCCTTGTCGATGGTGTCAAGGGACGCGATGTCGCCGCGCGCTACGGCGGCGAGGAATTCGCTATTATTCTTCCCGCAACCGAGCTCAAGCAAGGCTTGACGGTTGCCGAAAATTTGCGCAAGACCGTGGCGACCAAGGACGTTATTAACCGCAATACTGGCGACAAGCTCGGTCGGATTACGATGTCAGTCGGCGTTGCGGAACGCTATGAGGGCGAGACCGTCGACGAGTTGATTGAGCGCGCGGATGCAGCACTTTATACCGCGAAACATAACGGGCGGAATCAGGTTGCCGCGGCGCCGACACCGGGAAAGCGGCTCAGGAAGGGCTAGCCTTCGCCAGCCGGAATTTTTCTTTTACCCCCTTTTCCTGTCATAAAACTTCACTATATCAATAACCGTACCTTGTGACAGTAGCGGAAACGAAACGCGATAAGTTCGCTCGCTTTTTGTTGCCCGGATCGGGTCGGGAAGAATGCCCGATGTCTCGGCTGGCGGCAGATAGTAGGGATTACCATCAACATTGCAGCGAGAGGAGACAAAGGAAATGGGCTTTCGGAATTTTGCGCATTTGAGCGTTCAGAGCACGTATGAGGTGAGGAGGACGGGACTAAACCGTCTTTCGATCATTATCGAAGGACTAGACGAAAAGGTGAACAACCCGCGTCTGCTTCTCAACGGGGATGAGGCCATTCTGGTTCACGACGAACGAAACTCGATCGTTCTGCCGGAGTTCCCGCAGCAATATCTGCCGGAATTGTTGCAGAGTAGCTCGGTCCTCGTGGGAGAAAAGGAGCCGCCCCCGAGAGGTCCGGTCACGGGCCTGTATTCGGCATCCCGTTCTCTCGTACGGCGTTTCTACGAGGCTGACGTTTGTCTGGCGTCCGAAGGAACGATCGCTAACCAGACGGGGAGCTGTCCGCCAGCTCACGTAGCCAACTTGAGCAACGTATCATCGTAAAAGCCGCCCGGACGACTTCGGTCGTCCGGCAATGCGGCTGCAACATCTTCCCTGACGGGGCAAATTGTTTTGTGCACAGCGATTAATCGTCTTGTGGATTGTTTTTCTTCCCAAACGATTACTTTGATGTTAGCGTAGGGCAATAGCATTAAAAAAAAACGGAAATTGATCTGGGCGCATTACGGCGATGGTGCTGTGCGCGCCGAAGCCAATTTCCATACCGAACAGGGCATTTCATGTCTCTCCGGGAAGCGTAAAAGTATCTGTCCTAGCGGCGGACAAGGCATAGAGGGCACAAAGTGCCAACAGCAGCTAGACAGGAGAAAAGACCATGTGCTTCCATGATTACTCATCACTGACCGAGCAAGCCGGCTACGAAGTCAGACGGACAGGTTTCGGCCGCCTTTCGATCATCATCGAAGGGCTGGACGAAATGGCTGTCAATCCCCGCCTTGTCCTTGGCGGAGACGAAGCGATTCTCGTGCGGGACGAATTCCACTCGATCGTCCTGCCGGATTTCCCTCAGGAGTATTATTTCGAGCTCTTGAAAGCTCGTTCCGTTTTGGTCGGGGAGAAGGAGCTTCCGCCGGAAGGCCCTCTCGCCGAAATGTTTTGCGCGACGCGCTCGCCGATCCGGCGCTTCTACGAGGCTGACGTATGTCTTGCCCATGAGGGCACGGACGTTGGCGAATCGGTCTGCGTCACGCTGGCCGAATCGCGCGCGGTCGCGTGGTGACCGGTCTGTAACCTCCGGCTGCAGACGAACGCCTGCAGCCGGTCGTCCGGTTTTAACTCGCCGCAAGCGGGAGCGGTTCGGATGCCCCTGACGCGTCGGCTTTCCGTTTTTGCCGGAATGTTGCGGCTTCCTTGCGAAGATCGGCGTATAATTCCCGCTTGCGGTCGAGAAGACGATCAAGACTGGCCCCTTCCAGCGGGACGTGACCTTCTGTCTGCAATGCATCGCGGAAAACACGCGTCATGTCGCCCCTCTCTCTTTTCGGCAGGGGATTCCAGAATTCGAAACCGATGCTGCGAAGAATCTCAGATGTACCGGTGCGGCAGTTTTGCGCGTCACGCCATACTCCGAGGGACCGAAACGGAACATCCGACCGGTTGATGGCCAGAGCGACTTCCAGTGCATTATTCCACAACGCGGCAATGTAGGACGGTTCGCCGCTGACATAGGGCATAAATCGAAGGTCGCCAAGAGGCGAGCGCTGCTCCCTGCCGATGGCCTTCAACTGTCCTCCGAATCGCTCAAACCCGGTCCACCGTGATGCTCGCCGAAAGCTGTCTCCAAGACAAACCGACTCGGAGATGAGCTGTGCCCCTTCAAAAGCTCTAGTCGCAGCCGCGGACTGAGCCCTGTCCGGATCGCGGAACGAAACGAAGTGCAGCTCGTCAATAATGGCAGGGCCTTTCGGACCTCTCTCGTCAACGATGGCCAGAAAGGAGTGGTGCCGCTCGTTGCCGAACAAAACACGGTCGATGATCGAGCGACCCGGGATGGGCTTCTCAATCGCGTAAATGGACCAGCACTGTCTAAAAGCCGCCAACCTGAACCTGCTTGCAGTATTTTACGATATGGCTCCGCTTTCCGCTTTACGAACATTCTGTAACCATTATAAATACGGGGATTGTCATAATCAATATGCGATCGTTTGCCAACTTCCGTTCGCATCCGCGGGGAGGGCTGTGTTAGTGTTGATCCATCTCAGACACCAACCGATTTTACTAGAATGACCGCCCACGCCGTGATTGCCGACGAAAGCCAGCGTTTTCCCTATCTTCAGGGCCTGAACGACCCGCAGCGCGATGCCGTGCTGGCGACGGACGGGCCGTTGCTCGTACTCGCCGGGGCAGGGACAGGGAAGACGCGCGTGCTTACCACCCGCCTTGCGCATATCCTGAGGACCGGCAAGTCCTGGCCGAACCAGATCCTGGCCGTGACCTTCACCAACAAGGCCGCGCAGGAGATGAAAGAGCGCGTCTCGGCCATTCTGGACGGGATGCCCGTCGAGGGCTGGTGGCTCGGGACGTTTCATGCGCTGGCGGCGCGCATGCTCCGGCGCCATGCCGATCTCGTCGGGCTCGATTCGAATTTCACGATTATCGATACCGACGACCAGATACGGCTTCTCAAGCAGCTCATGGAGGAGCGCGGGCTCGACACGAAAAAATGGCCGCCGCGCCAGATGATCTGGTTTATCGAGCGCTGGAAGGACAAGGGCCTCAATCCTTCGGATGTTCCGAAGAGCGAGGGGGCGGAAGCCGCGGACGGACATATTCTTGCCCTTTACGCCCGCTATCAGGACCGGCTGAGGCAAATCAACGCCTGCGATTTCGGCGATTTGCTCCTGCATATGGTGACGATCCTCAAAAACCCGGCGCATGCCGACGTGCTTGCCGATTATCACCGGCGTTTCAAATACGTGCTGGTCGACGAGTATCAGGATACCAACGTGGCGCAGTATCTGTGGCTGCGCCTGCTCGGCAAGGGGACCGGGAATGTGTGCTGCGTGGGCGACGACGACCAGTCGATCTATGGCTGGCGCGGGGCGGAAGTCGGCAACATCCTCAAGTTCGAAAAGGATTTCCCCGGCGCCAAGATCGTCCGGCTCGAGCAGAACTACCGCTCGACGGGGCGCATTCTCGCGGCGGCGAGCGGCGTGATCGCCTGCAACGAGGGACGGCTCGGCAAGACGCTGTGGAGCGAGAACGAGGACGGCGAGAAACTGTGCGTACGCGGCCTGTGGGACGGCGAGGCCGAAGCGAGGTGGGTTGCGGAAGAAACCGAAAGCCTTCAGCACAAGGGCTGGAGCCTTGGGCAAATAGCGGTTCTGGTACGCGCCGGTTTCCAGACGCGCGAATTCGAAGAACGGTTTATGCAGCTCGGTATCAATTACCGCGTCATCGGCGGCCAGCGATTCTATGAACGTCTGGAAATCCGCGACGCGCTGGCCTATCTGCGCGTCGTGGCGCAACCCGCCGACGATCTGGCGCTGGAGCGGATTATCAACACGCCAAAGCGCGGCATCGGCGACGCCACGGTGCAAACGCTGTACGCGTACGCGCGCGCGCAAGGGATATCCCTGCGTGAATCGATTTCCCATTTGTGCGAAACGGACGAACTAAAGCCGAAAATGCGCGTGACGCTTTCGGCGCTGATCGGCAATTTCGCGCGCTGGCGCTCGCTGGTCGGGCAAATGCCCCACCCCGAACTCGCCGCGCAGATTCTCGACGAATCGGGCTATATGCAGATGTGGAAGACAGACAAGAGCCCGGAAGCGCCGGGGCGTCTTGAGAACCTGCGCGAGCTGGTTTCGGCGATGGCCGAGTTCGAGTCGCTGGCCGAATTCCTCGAACACATTGCCCTCGTGCTCGAAAATCAGGGCGAGGCGGCGGACGAGGCGATCTCGATCATGACGCTGCACGGCGCGAAGGGGCTCGAATTCGACGCCGTTTTCCTGCCCGGCTGGGAAGAAGGGCTGTTCCCCTCGCAAAAGACCATGGACGAGCACGGAGTCAAGGGGCTCGAGGAAGAGCGCCGCCTGGCGTATGTAGGCATCACCCGCGCGCGCAAACGGGCGTACGTTTCCTATGCCGCGCGGCGGCGCATGTACGGCAACTGGATCGACGCCATCCCCTCGCGCTTCGTCGACGAACTGCCCGAAGAGCATATCGAGATCAACACGGACCTAAGCGCCTACGGTCAGGGCCGCTCGCATTTCTGGGATTCGAGCGGGTTTACCCCGGCCGTCCAGCGCCGTACTCCCCCTCGCCCCTCCGGGGAGAGGGCCGGGGTGAGGGGGCAAACCGAAAGCGCCTCCGGCTTCAAACGCGGCGCCCGCGTCATGCACGACAAATTCGGCCCCGGCACCGTCATCAACATCGACGGCCACAAACTTGACATCGCCTTCGACCGCGGCGGGCAGAAGCGGGTGATGGATAGCTTTGTGGAGTTGGTGGAGGGGTAGTCCCCGCAATGCGGTCAAGCCAGCCTTAATGTGGGTGATAGTGAGCCATCACTCTTGTCACATGGCGTCCGCTTGCATTGCGGCCATTCTCTCAAGATAGGGCTTTGCATACTCGCCCGGAAGGCGATAGTCGTTTACCGTGCGCGCTTCGGTGTCTTCGGATAAGTCGTAGATCAACCAGGTATAGCTTTGAATCGGTAGGAATTCAGGCTTCCCATGAAAAGTTATGGGGGACTGTCGAAGTGCGTGGATGTCCATCTCGATACCGTAACCCATACTCTTTACGGCTTTCTTTGTCTTTGCATCTCCGTTTCTCATTTTGGAGCTTTTTCCTATTTTCTGCTTTCGAGCCATGTATCGAAAAATATGTTCGAGAAAAAGAGATTTGACCATGACCGCGCGGATTGTGCCAATGATGTGGTATGGGTTAGTATTGGGCTGTAAAGTAATGACGCCATTGATGAAGTTGATCTGACTATGAAGGGCAAGCATTTTTTCTGTTATTATCGGATAGAAACGCATTTCACTGTCAAATTCCCCAAAAATATAGGCGAGCTGTTTTCCTTTTTCTTCGTAGCAAAGGTTCTCTAAAGCCTGATCGATCGCAAGGGGACGGAGTTCGCTGGCCTCCGGCTTCCCCTTTTCGAGCTTCATGAGGTTGTCGAAGGCGGTTAACTTGATGTTCCGGTACAGATTCGCAAGTCGCTCAAATCGAGAAGCGCCGCCAGCCCTTGATTGATGAACGCGAATCAGCGCATATCGTATGTTCAGAAAGGCCAAGATGGAAAAAATGAACAAGAATATGCCCATTTTCGGATCTGAAACCGTGACTGGAAACATTATTACTGCGATGCATCCATACAAAATCCCTTTGAGCAACAACCCCGGCAGCCATTTGCACTGCCAGTATGTCCATTGAGAGAGGATTGTGACATCGGGGAGTTTCATGTTTTTTTTCTTACCCGTAATCGTAACTATATGTTCGGAATGTACTTCAATATTTTGTCTTCTGCCATCCCGAACAGAGATCTACCGGGAAGGCTACCTACATCCCGCCCCCGGGAAAAGGGGCTGGAATTCAACGCGGTCTTTCTCCCCGGCTGGGAAAACGGGCCTGTTTCCCTCGCAAAAGACCATGGACGAGCACGGAGTCAATGGGCTCGAGGAAGAGCGCCGCCTGGCGTATGTGGGCATCACCCGCGCGCGCAAACGCGCTTTCGTCAGTTACGCCGCAAGGCGGCGTATGTAGGGCAACTGGATCGACGCGATTCCCTCACGCTTTGTCGACGAGCTTCCCGAAGAGCATATCGAGGTGAACACGGATTTAAGCGCGTACGGTCAGGGCCGTGCGCATTTTTGGGATTCGAGTGGTTTCACCCCCCGCCGCATACCACCCTCCCAACCTCCCCCCTTGAAAAGGGGGGAGGACAAAGGTGGGGGGTCGCCTTTCTCCAGAGGCTGCCGAGTCATGCACGACAAATTCGGCCCCCGCACAGTCGTCAACATCGGCGGCAACAGCGGCGGGCAGAAGCGGGGGATGGACAGCTTCAGCACAGCATTGGGGACACAAAAAGTTATTGTGTCCCCAATGTCTGTCCCCGATGTCTGTGGCCTCTCACTCCTCGCCGGTCTTGAAATGGGCGACGGAGCGGCTGAGTTTGTTGGCGGTTTCGTTGAGGGTGGTGGAGCTGGCGTTCAGGCGGCCGGCCTGCTCGGCGGTGGTTTTGGCCTCGCCGGAGAAGGCCTTGATGTTTTCGGCGACGGCGCCCGCCTCGCCTGCGACGACTTCGATGTCGCCGGAGATTTCGGCGCTCTTGCCGGAAATACGCTCGACGCTGCTGGCGACGTCGTTTGCGCTCACGGTCGAATGATGGAGTTTTTCCGAGATGCTGGAGGCGACGTCACGTTGCAGGCTCGCGGCTTCGGAAATCGAACCGACCGACTCGTTGATCGTGTGAATGACCTCGCTGATCCGCGCCATGACGTCGGAAGCGTTGGCGCTGCTCGCCTGGATCTCGTCGACGCGGGCGGCGATTTCCTTCGCGGCTTCGGCGGTTTTCTGCGAGAGCTGCTTGACCTCGCTTGCGACGACCGCGAAGCCCTTGCCCGCTTCCCCGGCCCGGGAGGCTTCGATGGTGGCGTTGAGGGCAAGCAGGTTGGTCTGCTCCGAGATTTTCTGGATAAGCGTTACGAACTCGCCGATTTTGGACGCCGTTTCGTCGAGAGCGTGAACGGCTTGCGAGGCTTCGTCCGCCATTTGCGCGGACTGGACGGATACGTCGCGCGCTCCGACCGCGTTGTCGGCGATTTGCGCGATCGATCCGGTCAGCTTGCCGACGGCTTCGGACATGTCCTCAATCGAGTGCGACATGGTCAGGGCGTTGTGCGAAATGACGTTGATGTCGTTCGTGATGCTGGAGATATTGCTCGAGGTCGAGCCCATGCGCTCTGACACCTTGTCGGTCGAAGTGGCGACGACGGCTGACTGGGCGGTGAGCTCCTCGGAACTCGCGGCCATGTGCGTGGCGACTTCGGCGAGTTCCTGCGAAGAAGTATATAGGGCCCGCGCGTTGGCCTTGATGTCGACGACGAAGGTCTGGATGCGGTCCATGAAGGCGTTGAACAGAACGGCGACCTCGGCAGACTCGTCTCCTGTGTTTGCTTCAAGCCTGCGGGTCAGGTCGCCTTCTCCGAACACGATGTCTTTCAGGTGCTTTTGCAGCAGGCCGGTGCCAAGCGTCGTGCCGTGTTCGGCGGAGTTGAGCCCTTCCTCCTCGTCCTCGGGCGACACGCGGATGCCGACGGTCACGTGAAGGAGTTTGAAGACGATGAAAGCCAGCGAAAACGCCCAGACGAAGGCAAGGCCCGCTCCTTGAAGCTGGATGAGAATCTGGTCCATGCGGCTCGCGGCGGCGAGGTTTTCGTCGGTGGCAAGGAAGCCGACAAGGATCGTCCCCAGCGCTCCGCAAAACCCGTGAACCGGAACCGCGCCGACGGCATCGTCGAGCTTGAGTTTTTCTTCAAGGAGAATCGCCGCATAAAAGACGGTGAATCCGCTCAGCACGCCGATCAGAATTGCGCCGTGTGTCGTGACGGCGGCGCATCCGGCCGTGACTCCGACAAGGCCGCCGAGCACGCCGTTGATCGACCGGTCCGGGCGGAACAGCCCGTCGTGGACGCGTCCGAGCAGCATCGACACGAGCCCGCCGAAACATGCGGCCATCATCGTGTTCGAAATGATCGGCGCGAAGTCGGGCGAGCCGACCGTCGTCGAGCCGCCGTTAAATCCGATCCAGCCGATCCAGAGAATAATCGCGCCGAGCGTGGCGAGCGCGTAGGAGTGGCCGGTAATTGGGTTCGAACTGCCGTCGGGATTGAACTTGCCGATGCGCGGCCCGATGACGATGACACCGGCGAGCGCGACCCAGCCGCCGACGGAGTGCACGACGGTCGATCCCGCGAAGTCGATGAATCCTTTATCCATCAGGTAGCCGCTGTTATCGCCGACGAACAGGTTGCCCCAGGCCCAGTGGCCGAACACGGGATAAACAAGCCCGGCGAGCAGGCAGGACATGAGAATGTACGCGCCGAACTTCATGCGTTCGGCCACGGCCCCCGAGAGGATGGTTGCCGCCGTGCCGCAGAAAACGAGCTGGAAGATGAAGAACGTGTAGTGCCAGTTCTCGACCTGGTTCCAGGCCACCATATCCATGCCCCATCCGAACCAGCCGCCGACGGACGGGCCGAACATCAGCGTGAAGCCGATCAGGTAGAAGACGACGCCCGCGAAGATGAAGTCGGCGATGTTTTTCTGGGCGACGTTGATCGAGTTTTTCGAGCGCACCATTCCCGCTTCGAGCAAAAGAAACCCGCCTTGCATGAAGAAGACGAGAGCAGCGGCGATCATCGTCCACATGTGGTCGAGCGTTTCCTGTTTGGATTCGAGGCCTTTTTCCACAGCGTCGAGTCGCTCAAGGAAAACGGCGGTTTCCCCGGACGCGTGGGCCGAACCGCAAGCAAGGAACAACAGCGTGAGAACATTTGCGGAAAGGAGGAGTCCCGCCCGGAAGGAGAGGTGCTTCATGTTCGAAAATTCCCAAAAAGAAAATCCAGCCGATATGATTATATATCATACCCAGGTATGCAAATAATTAATGGCTCCAAACTGACTCCTCTTGCCTTTGATGTGATTTCCGATAGGTGATTGAGGAAAAGCAACCGGAAGAGAGGAGCCTTCATGTCCGCGGAATTTTTCAATCTGGTCGAGGCGCGGCGCGCCATCAAGGAGTTTGACGATTCGCATGCGCTGCCCGAAGAGGACCTTGCCAAAATCCTGACGGCAGCCCACTTGTCGCCGACGGCCTTCAACATTCAGAATTATCGCTTTGTCGTCGTGCAGGACAAAAAATTCCGCCACAGCGCCGAATTCCTCGAGGCCTGCTGGAATCAGGACAAGGCGGCGACATGCTCGGCGCTGGTGATTCTCTGTGCGGACAAGGGCGGCTGGCGCTATCCGGAGCGCTTCTGGAGGAACGAGGGCGAAGAGCTGCAGAACAGGATGCGCGGCATGATCAACAGCTACTACGACGGCAAGGAGCAGGTGCAGGTCGACGAGTGCCACCGGTCATGCGGCATGGCGGGTATGACGATCATGCTGGCTGCGCAGGCCCTTGGTTATCATACCTGTCCGATGGACGGTTTCGACTACGGGAAGGTCGGCAAGCTTATTAATCTGCCGAATGACCACATCGTTTCCTTCATGGTCGCGATCGGAAGGAAAACCGCTGAGCCGTTCCCCCGCCCGACCCTCCTGCCGCGCGACGAGATCGTGATAAGGGAGAAGTTTTCCTGGTAACCGAACCGAAATCACAGACGGCTGGACTCTTATCGACGCGCGAACCATAATCATTGCCGTAGTTTCAACCGGACGATCATCGGATAGATGGCTTACACCAGAACAGCTGCTGTATTCGGCGGCACCGGCCTTATCGGGCGGCATGTCGTGCGCGAGCTCGCGCGCGCGGGCTACCGGGTCAAGGTCGCCACGCGCGTGCCCGAGCGCGCATATTTTCTGCGGCCTTACGGAACGCCGGGGCAGATCGTTCCGTTCGCCGTCGATTATGGCGACGAGGCGAGCATCGCACGCGCCGTTGAGAGCGCGGACGTCATCGTGAACTGTGTCGGCATTCTTTTCGAAAAGAAAAGCGGCGCGTTCCGCAAGGCCCATGCCGAGACTCCAATGGCAATAGCGAAAGCCGCCGACACGGCCAGCGTTGAACGATTCGTACACGTTTCGGCGCTCGGCATTGACGAATCGGGCTCGAAATATGCGGAAACAAAAAGGGAGGGGGAGGGGCAGGTGCGCAAATACGTGCCGCACGCCACGATCCTGCGCCCGGGCGTGGTTTTCGGCGCGGGTGACCGGTTCTTCAACCTGTTCGCGGAACTGGCGCGCTACGTGCCGGCCTTGCCTTTGATCGGCGGGGGGAAGACGAAGTTTCAGCCTGTTTTTGTGGGCGATGTGGCAGGCGCGGTTATCGCCGCCATAACCCTGCCAAAAACCGGCGATAAAAGTCCGCTTGGCAAAACGTACGAGCTGGGCGGGCCGGATGTCGTGGACTTCCGGGGAATCTACAAGACGCTATTCCGCTACACCTGTCGCCGCCGCGCTCTCGTGCCGGTGCCGTTCGGGGCGGCAAAGCTGCTGGGCCGTGTTCTCGGGTTGATGCCCAATCCGCTTCTGACAGCGGATCAGGTTGAATCGCTGAAGACCGATAACATCGTCCGCGAGGGTGCCTTGACGCTGTCGGATCTCGGCGTTCAGGCCCGGGACATGGATACGCTGTTGCCGACCTGGCTCGAGCATTTCTGCCCGGGCGGTCGTTACGGCGCCGGACGCCGTCCGGCAACGACGTAAGTAACCAGAAGGGATTTTTATGAAACGACTGATAGTCTTTGCCGCGTTCGTTGTTTTTTCGGCTTTCGCCATGCCTTCGGCGCAGGCGCGCGAGGAGGGAATCGCCGCCATTGTCAACGAGGATGCGGTGACGACCAGCGATCTGCGCGACCGGATGAAGCTCATCACGGTTTCGTCGGGTTTGCCGCAGACCGGGGAAATGCGCGAGAAAATCGAACCACAGATTCTCACAATGCTGATCGAGGAAACCATCAAGCTGCAGGAAGCGCGCCGCAATAATATCGAGGTCTCGAGCGAGGATATCGACGAGGCTTTCGCGTCTCTTGCGGGGCAGAACAAGATGACACCGGAGCAGTTCCGGGATGTTCTTGTGCAGGGCGGCATTCCGGAACGGACTCTGCGTGACCAGATCCGCGCCCAGATTGCCTGGACGCGTGTCGTCCAGGGCAAGCTGCATCCCCAGATCGCGGTCACGGATGCGGATGTTGCGGCGCGCGGCGAGCAGTTGCGCACCGCCATCGGCAAGACCGAATATTTCGTGTCCGAGATTTTCCTGCCGACGGACGCGTCGTCTCCCGAGGGCGAGGTGCGGGCGCTCGCAAGCCGCCTGCTGCAGGAGTTGCGCAAAGGCGCGCCGTTCCCGGCCGTGGCGCAGCAATTCTCTCAGTCGCCGGGAGCGTCCAAAGGCGGCGATATCGGCTGGGTTCAGGCCGACCAGCTTCCGGCGGAGGTATCTGCGGCGCTGGCCTCAATGGAAGAAGGGCAGATCAGCGAACCAATCCGCACGCCGCGCGGCTTTCATATCGTCGCCCTGCGCAAGGCACGGCAGATCACTGAAGATACCATCCCCCCGGACAATGTCATGCGCAACCAGATCGGCATTGAGCGGCTAGACCGCATGCAGCAACGTCTGCTCCTCGACCTCAAATCCACCGCCTTTATCGAGCACCGCATCTGATGTCCTCCTATCGGGGACACAATAAGTTTTTGTGTCCCCAGGGAGACAACGGGGACACAAAAAGTTATTGTGTCCCCATTGACGGGTTGCCGCCTTTGCGGGAGGTGATTGCGACGAACGATTTGCGGGCCGAGAAGAAGCTCGGTCAGAATTTCCTGCTCGACCTCAATATTACCGACAAGATCGCCCGCGCGTGCGGTGACTTGTCGGGTCTGCATGTTGTCGAGATCGGCCCCGGCCCCGGCGGGCTGACCCGGTCGTTGTTGAAGGCGGGGGCGGAGCGGTTGACGGCGGTCGAGTACGATCCGCGCGCTATTATGGCGCTGCAACCGCTTGTCGCGGTATCCGGCGGTCGGCTGGAGGTCGTTCATGCCGACGCGCTGACGGTCGATCTCCGTACGCTTGCGGGCGCGCCGCGGGCGGTTGCCGCCAATCTGCCCTATAATATCGCCACGCCCCTGCTGACCGGTTGGCTCGCCCATCTTCGCGAGGATCCCGGCGCGTACGCGTTCCTGACATTGATGTTCCAGAAAGAAGTGGCCCAGAGGCTTGCGGCCTCGCCGGGTTCGAAGACGTACGGGCGTTTGTCCGTCCTGACGCAATGGCTTTGCCATGCAGAGCGGATGTTCGACCTTCCGCCGCAAGCCTTTTCACCGCCGCCCAAAGTGACGTCGAGTGTCGTCCGTCTGACGCCCCGGGCTTTAGAAGGGCCGCAGCCTTGCTTTCGCGCGGTCGAGCGCCTCACAGCGGCGGCATTCGGGCAGCGCCGCAAGATGGTGCGTTCGTCCCTTAAGGCATACGCCGATCATTTCGAGGGCGTCGGAATTGCACCTGACGCGCGCGCCGAGGAGTTGCCGGTCAGTGCGTTTGTCGCGCTGGCGCTGGCGGCCGGGTGACGTCAACGACCGGATTTGCTGAACCGTTCAAACGCAAGAGGAACGGACGCCGCTTTCCATCGGAGGTGTTGCAGGAGCTTTTTTTCAAGCGCGTCCCGCTTTTCGTCCCGGTTGATATGCTCTTTCAACCAGACGAATTCAATCTCATCCAGCGCGCCGGGTGTCTTGCCGGTGTAAAGCAGGAAGGAGGTGAGAGCCTCAACGTACAGAGCTGCAAAAACCTCGTTTTCCGTGAGTTCGGGGCATGCGTTTTTCAGGGCGACAAGGCTGTGCGCTTCCGCACGCGATACAACCCCGTCTTCACTGATCCGGGACCTCAGCCTTGTATACGTCGAATCGTCAAACGTTTTTTCCGCTCGCGCGCGTTCCAGCAGGGAGAGAAGATCATCCTGCATCGGCGACTCAAATCCCCTGTTTCAGGCCCTTGACGAAATCCGACATGCCGATGGCGCGGTGGCGTTTCATGCGCTCGGCATCGAGGATCTTCTGGGCGTTTTCGATGGTCGCCTCGACGTCCTTGTTGACGAGCACGTAGTCGTACTCGATATAGTGCGTCATTTCGTCCGAGGCTTTATCCATTCGGTGCCGTATGTCTTCGTCCGTGTCGCGGCCGCGCGCGCGCAGGCGGCGTTCGAGCTCCTGACGCGAGGGCGGAAGGATGAAGACGGTGACAAGGTCCTCGCGGGCGATTTCGGCAAGTTGCTGCGTCCCCTGCCAGTCGATGTCAAAAACAACGTCCTTGCCGTCCTTCAGCGCGCTCTCGACCGGGCGGCGCGGCGTGCCGTAATAATGGCCGAACACCTTGGCGTGTTCGAGCATGTCGCCCGCCTCGACCATTTCGTCGAATTCCTGCGGCGTTGCGAAATAATAGTCCTGACCCTGGACTTCGCCGGGCCGACGCGGGCGGGTCGTCGCGGAAACCGAGACTTCCAGGTCAGCGTTGTTCCTGAGGAGGGCGCGCGTCACGGTGGTTTTTCCGGCCCCGGACGGCGAAGAGAGAACGAACATCAAACCCCTGCGCTTGAGAGTGCTATGGCCCATTGTTGTTACGGCATCCCGGTAGTTGAGGTTCCCGAGACTTTAGGCGATTGCACGGCGAATGGGAAGGGGCTGCCGACCGAAACGTCTTCATGAAAAGATCACATTTTCGCGCGCGATTTTTGCGGCATCGGGCGGGGAATCTGTGCCTATATTAGCGAACACCGGTAAGGGAAGCGGATCCAGTAGCGTGACGACCGCCATCGAAACGGTAGTCCTTTCTTTCAGTGGCGGTTTTTGATGTTCCTCAAAGAGATTCTTTTGGATGCCTTCGTGCGCCCGTTTTCGAGCGGTGGTCTCAGCCGCACCTATCTCGCGACCATCGTCTCGGTGATCGGGCTGTCCGGCGTCAATCTGTTCCTTGCCTTCGATTACGCGGGGATGGGGCTCGGCGCGATTATGTCGTATTTCATCGTTCGCTATGCGTTCGCCAATATAGTGTTCATGCCCGCTTGTTTCAATGTTCTGAAGCGATTTTCTTTCAAGGCGTTTTGCATGGGGGTCATGCCGCTGCAGATTGCCGTGCTCGGATTTTTCGCATTCTCCGGGGTGCCGGGCTCACCGTGGCTGATTTCGTTCCTGCTCACGATTGTCGAAATGCCGTTCTGGGTCGCCTTTCACATCGCGATGCTGCTCAACACGACGGACGCCAACCGGGGTAATGAGGTTTCACTGAGCGATGCGGGCATTACGGTGGGGAGCATCGCCGGTCTGACTCTGGGCGGTGTTGCTCTTCAATTCGACCTCGGCCCATGGGTTGTGCTTGCGGGCGGGATCGCCTCGTTTTCAGGCTGGGCAATCATCGCGTTCTCGCTGATTCGTCTTGAACAGGAGGCACCGTTGTTTCCTCCGCAGGAGGGCAAACGCAGCGAGTGGGAAGTGTTCATGACCGATCCGGTCCGTGCGCTCGGTACGGTTATGGAAGGCGCGTTCCAGACAGTGACGGGAATCCTTATGCCCGTGCTTCTCAAGCTGCTTGGCGCGGCTGGCGCGGCTGCCGGGGGGCTCCAGGCGGTGATGGCCGGTCTCAAGATAGTGATGAGTCCGCTGACCGGCTACCTTGTCAACGAGGGGCGGGGCCGGGATGCAACGCTTGGAGCGCTGCTCAAGCTGCTCGGCTGGATTCCGTGGCTGTTCGTGCAGGCACCCTGGCTTGTGCTGGTCTCGTCGTTTTTCTGGACGGCGGGGGCACACCTGTTCAGCAACGGCCTTCTTTCCCGGTGGTACAACCGCGGCAACCTTTCGACTTTGAGCCTGCGGGAAATGATGCTCGGCGTTGGGCGGTCCGTGGCGGTGGTCATCGGATTGCCGCTGCTGTATGGTTCTGTCTCCAGCTTCACGGTGTTCGCGCTGGCCGTTACGACGCTGCTCGTTCTCGCAAGTCGCCTGATTCGCCAGCGAATCACCCGCCAGGGTCTTGTCGTCGCCGAGGTCAAACCCGAGGTGGAAGAGGTTCTGGCAGCGAGTTCTCTCAAGGAAGGAGAAAGCAATGGTCCTTGACGCCCCGGAACATATCCTGATTACTGGCGCATCGAGCGGCATCGGCGCAGCGCTTGCCCGCCACTATGCGGCAGCCCTGCCGGGAGTCCGGCTCTCACTGGGAGGCCGGAACGCGGAGCGTCTGGAACGAACGGCTGCGGATTGTCGCACGCGGGGATCGCGCGTGAGCGTTGGGCAGTTGGATGTTGTGGATCGAGACAAGGTGCGGGAATGGGTGATCGCCATGGACGAGAGCGCCGCGGTCGATCTTGTCATCGCCAATGCCGGAATCTCCGGCGGAACCGGGAATGAGATGGAAAGCGCCGCGCAGACACGAGCCATTTTCGATGTAAACCTGACGGGAGTTCTTAATACCGTCGAACCGGCTATCGACTGGATGGTCGGGCGGGGGCGCGGGCAGATCGCCCTCGTCAGTTCCCTTGCCGGATATCGAGGCTGGCCGGGAGCGCCGGCCTATTGCGGGTCAAAGGCGGCGGTAAAGGTATATGGCGAGGCGTTGCGCGGGGCGCTGCGCGGGGCCGGGGTTTCTGTTAACGTGGTCTGCCCTGGATTTATAAAATCTCCAATGACAGACGTAAACGCGTTTCCGATGCCGTTCCTGATGGACGCGGACAGGGCGGCGGGCATTATCGCTTCGGGTCTTGCAAGGGATAAGGGCCGGATTGCGTTTCCATGGCAGATGGCCGCTCTCGCATGGCTTGGCATGGCACTGCCGGACGCTGTCGTTCAGCGAATCGCGCTGCATTCCCCGGCCAAGGCGCACGCGGCCGGGTAGCTGGCAGGCGCGTGCTTCTAAAAAGTATTTTCATATGTTGGCGTGTGTCGTTTATGCTTTTTATTCGGTGGCGTATAAACTATAAGAAGAGGAGGTGGGATTATCGTCGTCGGCAGGACTGGCGATGCTTATGTTTACCCGCCCGATGCGTTCCCGTGTATTAAGAAATTGCGTAAACTCGCGCACCATTATCGGTAATTTTCGATGCCCGGTCAGGGCAGGACGGAACGACTTTGGTATGGATATTCATGAGATAGAAAAAAATATTGATGTTGCCGTCAATCTTTTGAAGGCCCTTTCGAACGAGCGCCGACTGATGATTATGTGTGCGCTTTACAAGAGCGAAAAGAATGTCGGCGAACTGGAAAACATCGTCGGTCTGAGCCAGTCTGCGCTTTCCCAGCATCTCGCCCGGCTCCGCCGGGACGGGCTTGTGACGACCCGCCGGGAAGCCCAGACAATTTACTATTCGATGAGCGATTCGGCGACCCACGCCGTTTTACGTTGCCTTTATGACATTTACTGCCCCGATACGCCCAGCGGGAGTAAGGACGACCCGAGGAAGCAGGGCAAAACGCGTTGAGAATCCGGGAGTCATCCTACCGGCTGATGTTCGCGAGACTTTGCGCGACTTTTGAGGCGGGCAGGTTCACAAGTTCATCCTCTTGCAGGACGATTACAGCCTCCCCCTTCGGAGCGTGGCGTCGGGGGTTCGTGTGGCGTGAAAAAAGGACGACACTTGGGCATCCCGTTGCGGCGATGATGTGCATCGGGCCTGTATCATTGCCCACCGCAGCGGAAGCTTTGCGGGCGAGCGCGGCGATGTCGTACAGGCCTGTTTGGCCGGTCAGGTCGATGCAGGCTGGACTCGTGCGCCGGATTGCGCCGGTGGCGTCTTCTTCTGCCTTCGTTCCAAGCAGCACGGGCGTATTGCCACTCTCTTCAAGCGTCCTTGCGAGCGCCGCGTAACGTTCGACAGGCCACCGCTTCTCGGGGTGGTTCGGGGCGCTTCCAGGGACGAGGAGAGTGAAAGATTCCGGAAGGGCAAACTTTTCTGTATCGCCTTTCATCCACGACAGGTCGTCAATACCAACATCCTCAATCCCTGCGAGGGCGAGGGTCTGGCGGTGTCCGTCAAGCGCGTGGCCCGCAGTTCTCTCCTTTGATGCGTTGCGGTGCGAGGCGCCTGGCGCGGCGCCGACCCATTCCGGCCTCCTGCGGCGAGGGAAGAGCCGAAGATACAATGCGGTCCGATCATTGTTCTGGAGGTCGTAGACCCTCTGAAATCCGCCATCGATCAGCGTCCTGCGCAATCGCAACAATTTGTCTGGTTCTATCAGGCCAGGTCTGGCGTCCAGCCATATCCGGTCGAAATAGCCGCTGTCGTCGGCGATTTTCTTGAATGCTGCGGTGGTCAGAAGCGTGATGTCGGCGTCCGGATGGTGACGGCGAATGGCAGCCATAGCGCCGAGAGCCTGAATGAAATCGCCGAGAGCGCTCAGCTTGATGACGAGGATCTGGTTCCGCGGTGCACCGGGTTTCCCGGAATGAATTGTGTCCGTCATAAGGTCCGGTCCGCGGGCCGGTCAATGGAGGGTCCCCTCGGGGCATGAAGGTTGGCATCGTCCCTGAGAAGTTCGGCATATACTGCGAGAGTCTTTTCCATCATCTGTTCGCGGGTGAAGTTGCGGGCCACGTGTGCCATGGCGCGCGTGGCCAGAATCGCGCGCTGCATGGGCTCCAGAGAGAGTGCCTCCTGAATCGCCCGCGCCATGGCCTGCGCGTTGCCTGGCGGGACGAGCCAGCCGGTTTCTCCCCGAATGATGGTTTCCTGCGCGCCGCCATGGTCGGTGGCAATGACCGGTCTGCCCATCGCCTGTCCCTCGACCGGTACGCGTCCGAAGCCTTCCGGGTCCGTCGAGGCCGATACGACGATGGTGGCAAGCATGTAGGCGGCGGGCATGTCGTTACAAGTGTCGACCATTCGCACGCGTGCCTCAAGACCTTTCGCGTGGATGTATTCCTCAAGTTCCTTGCGGTACTCGGTGCGGCCCTGATCGGAGCCCACGAAAACAGCCCAGACATCCGGACGGTCAAGCATTGCGAGTGCGTCGATCAGCACGCGGTGCCCTTTCCAGCGGGTCAGGCGTCCGGGAAGCATCACGATGCTGCAGGCTTCGGGAATGCGCCATTCTTTCGACAGAGAAATCAAACGCTCGGCTGTTACGCAGGTCGGGTGAAAGCGTTCAATGGCGATACCGCGCGGAACGACCCGGATACGGTCGTCGCCAAGCTGGAAATTGCGCCGGAGATAATCGGCAACGAACCCGGAAATTGCAATCACGCGCTCGCCGCGGGCGATGGCGGAGTTATAGAATTTTTTTGCCGAGCCCTGAAAATTGTAGGGCGCATGGCACGTCGTCATGTAATGCGCGTTAGTCCCTGTGCAGGCTTCCATAGCGCTCCAGGCGGGGGCGCGGCTGCGGGCGTGGACGATGTCGACGTTGTACTGACGGATCAGCTTTCGCAGGCGGTGGATGTTCTGATACATGACGACCGGATTCTTGCTCTGGACCGGCAGGTCGATGTGAGTGACGCCCGCTCGGTGCAGTTCGGGAACCCGGTAGCCGCCGTGCGAGACCACGATCGCCTTTGCTCCGGCCTGTGTCAATGCAACGGCAACGTCGATACACCCCTGTTCAGCTCCGCCCTGCCCCAGTTCGGGAATGACCTGCAGGACGACCGGCGTGCGGGAGGTGCTTGCGGGAGGTTCGGTCTTTTTCATCGGATCGCTTGCAAAGCCTTGAAATAATCACCGGATGGTACACAATCTCCCGGTTTTTGCGAATTTAAAAAGAATCGGTCGGGAAAAAAGGCGTTAATGATGCAGCATTCGTTCCTTGTGCGTGACGGGAAACCGGACCTTGCCTATCGTAAATGTGAGGGAAGCCTCCCGACAGTCGTTTTCCTTGGAGGTTTCCGCTCCGACATGCAAGGAACGAAGGCGCAGCATTTCGAAGCGGCCTGCCGCGCCAGGGGGCAGGCCTATATCCGGTTCGATTATTTCGGGCACGGCCTCTCTGGCGGCGCGTTCGTAGACGGGACGCTTGGCGGGTGGCTCGGGGATGTGCTCGACATTCTCGACGCGCTGACCGAAGGGCCGATTGTTCTGGTCGGCTCTTCGATGGGGGGCTGGCTCGGTCTGCTGGCGGCGCTTCGCCGTCCCGAACGGGTGATAGCTTTCGTCGGTCTTGCCGCTGCGCCGGATTTCAGCGAAGAGGTCTATCGGGAAAACCGTGAGGCATGCGAGCGTCAGTTTGCCGAGCGCGGCTGGTTCGCTCTGCCCAATGACTACAGCGACGAGCCCTATATGATTACGCAACGTCTTATGGAGGAGGCGCGAAACCACCTGTTGCTGGATAATCCGTTTCATCTGGGCGCGAAAGTCCGGCTCGTGCAGGGCATGGCGGATGCGGACGTCGCATGGGACACGGTCTTGCGGATTCGCCGGACGCTGCTCGACGAGGACGTCGAGGTCTATTTGCTCAGGGACGCGGACCACCGTTTGTCCGGCGAGGCCGAACTCGCGCTGATCGACGGAATTATCGCTGAGGCGAGCGGTCTCGGTGACGCTCCGGGCGCGAGCCGAAATCTCGTAACGTGCCGGATAGGCGCGTAGCCGGGCTTATTTGCGCTTGTAGCTGAATGTCTTCTGACGGTGCGCGGTCGCCGCAAAGTCGGATTTGCTGACCTTGGCGCCTCCCTTGAGGCGGTTGAACGGCCATCCGCCGAACAGCCAGAGAACGCCCATCAGAACGGCAACGAGGAGAGGCGGAACCGCCGTTACGACAACGGCGGGCATGCGCATGATCGGCCGGACTGTCTCGTCCCATGTTTCCTTTCCTACTTCGCGGACGGCTGAATCGTGCGAGGACCGGTCGTAAGTCACCCATAGAAACCCGATTTCGCTCAATGTGAACGGCTCGTTCGGTTTTTCCTGCACCGTCTCGTACCAGCGATAAACGTCATGGGCAAGGACCCCCGCGGGAATGAGGGCGAGGACAACAAGAAGAATCTGGAGCGGGCGCATACAAAAAATCCCTGATAGTTGGCCGGCGAAGGCCAGTGAAAATTGGTTCGTCGCATCATTCTAGCAACATCGCGCCCCAAGGCAAAGGTCCTTGCATCGCGCGGACGAAGTCCTCTTGCACTTTTCGGCCTCTGTGGTTAATGTCGCATGAAATTTCCAAAGGAGACGTGGCCGAGCGGTTTAAGGCGCACGATTGGAAATCGTGTTTACCGAAAGGTATCGAGGGTTCGAATCCCTCCGTCTCCGCCATTT
>RZZS01000018.1 GCA_009929775.1 Alphaproteobacteria bacterium | reverse complement strand
GCCCTTCGCCCCGGTCTCCAGCAAAACCTCGACCTCCACGGTGGGATTGCCGCGGGAGTCCAGAATCTGGCGCCCGGTGATGTCTATGATTGCTGTCATGATTTTTCCTCTCCTCGAATCTCTTGATAGCGGTTAAAAACGCGCCCCTATGAGATATATCAGGAATAGCCTCGCCGCAACGGGGAAATCGTGATTTTCCGATCCCGCTTATTGACATAATACGCGCAGTGATTACGAGTCTCACTGACCAGAACATTTTAACACAGGCATACTCAGGATAGACGATGTGCAGACGGCGAACGGCCTTGAAACCCTTCTAGAAACCCGCATACGTTAATTGTCATTCACAACTGGCACAGGCCTCGTCCATGCAGTTTCCATCAAGCGCCTGATGGATCGACTCGCTACGAATCTGACGACCCGGAAACCATCGAACTCAGCAACAGGATGTTCGAATGAATGACCGGCGAGTGCGTGGGACCAAACCCAGAAGAAACAGCCGTTCGGCAAGGTCTCAAGACGCAGTTAAATGCAAGAGCCCCGGAACTGGCAAGCCGATTGATCGACGAGGACGTCGATGCCTTGCTCGAGACAGGGCATCTAACGTTAAAGAGAGGGAACTGCACACCTCCATACACGATCGTCACATCCGACATATTCCAGGGGACCGACGACAGCCTTGAAACAAAGCTGTTTCCGGAAATGCGGCATTTCAAGAATGCCTGGGCGGAAGCGGGATATCTTACCGGAATGACCCAGGAAGATGAAAAAGCCACTTCCGACGACCAGCTTTCCATCCGGTTGCAGCTGTCAGGCGGAACAATACGTTTGTACCATTTGCTGATGCGCATACGCAATGCGTTGCTCCATCAGGACGAATACGTTCAAGAAAAACACTCCAAAGAACCATTTCCCTCCGCAGATTCAGCCTTCATAAGGCCCGCGATCTCTTCGGAAGCCGTAGAACTCGATAGAAAGTACTTAACGACATGGAGGCGATTGGAGGGGAATGGCGCGTTTTCACTAATCGCCACTGGAAGAATCATGGCCTGGATGAGAATTTGTGGGAACAGTTCACATTATTGCGGGCTGCTGTGGACATATTCACGCTGTACAGCGACAGAAATTTCGAAACATTCTGCAGACTTCGCGCTCTTGCCGCCGCCTAGCACGCACCGGAGCACGAATAATACAAAATACTCCTCGATACGCCGGACATAAAACGATACGCCGAAATCCGCGAAAGCATTTCCACGGAACTGAAAACGCGCTAAGCCCAATCCTCTCCACCGATGGTGAACCGACCGCGACCGTGAATAAAACGGCGTTGCCCACAGCTCCCCGAGGCGTCAAGCCTCCAGACTTCACGCTGTGAACTCAAGGACAATCATTGACCGTACTGGCAAAACTCCAGAACGACATCCTCGGGACCATAAAAATCGAATTATGCGCATTTGTGCCCGCAACGATTTTTATTGACATAATCCCGCGCCGCATGTATGAATGGGCGCTGATGAAACCGGGAGATACCCTCATGAACGACAGAGAAACGCGCCATCCGACGAAATCATTTGATCGTGTAGGACAATTTATAGAGTACCATAAAGTCGAAACGACGTGCACGCTGGTGGCGCTCGCGCTGGCCGGGGCGCTTGTCCGCGGGGGCACCGACGGCATCGAGAAACATGCCTTTGATTTTAGCGGTTACATCAACGCTGTCCCCGTTGACAGGGTTCTGGCAAATTTTGACGGACGCGACGCCTGGATGCGCAGCCTTATCGAGGAGACGATCAGAGACAAGGTGGCGGAAGGCGTTCCGCTGAAGAATGGTCCTCTGGGCTGGGAAAGGCTAGAAACCGAGGACGGACTCTTTCGCTCTTTCAATCTGCTCGGAGTTAATGGCTTCTTCTTCGAAACATCCATTCCGGTCGGCGAAAAATTCCATAAAGCGCACGCGCTGATGAATAGAAATGACGCACTGGAGGTTGTTGAAACCGTAATGAACAAGACTCTGGAAACCCTGCAGATCTGCGTCACAGCACAAACCGGCCACCCCGCAGAGTTTCAGGACAACAAAGCGGACATGTTTCGGTTCGAGATCGCGAGACAGGATCAGGTCTGGAGAGGGCCGTCCAATTTGACTCCAGATAACTGTCCGCTGGTGTCGGGCCCTTCTGCGCCCTGAGAACGCGGTCCGGCCGGGGGAAGGCGGGGACCTACCCATACTGGCAAAACTCAAGAACCACATTGTCCGGGCCGTAGAAATAGACGAGCTTCTTTTTCGCTGGGGCGTATTCCTGAATGTCGCTGAAGAACGTTACGCTCGCGCCTTTCAGGCGGCCGACGATTTCCTCGATATTCTCGACGCGGAACGCCATATGGTGCAGGCCCTTGCGGTTCGGCTCTCCGGCCTGCGGGTCCGCGCCGCCTTCGGGGCGGAAATACTGCATGAGCTCAAGCGCGGTCTCGGTCCCGGGGAATTTCAGTTTGGCGTATTCCCCCTTGACGTCCGGCAGGCCGACGATATCGGATATCCAGCGTCCCTCAAGGATATCCCGATGGACGGTGTCGAACCCCAGCCGCTCGTAAAACGCAACGGATTTATTGAGATCGGAAACAACGATATTCACATGATCGATCAACAAATTGCACCATCCTTTACACGAGGCCGCCGTCTACATTCAATACAGCACCGGTGATATATGAAGCTTCATCTCCGAGAAGGAATTTAACGGCATTTGCAACCTCATTGGTTGTTGCAAAACGCTTCATTGGAATTTTCTCACGATAAGATTTCATTCTTTCGTGCGGGATTCTATCTCCCATCGCTGTACCTTCTATCGGTCCCGGCGCGACAGCATTCACCCGAATCGCCAGATTGTCCTCCGCAAAAGACCTGGCAAGCGTCCTTGTCAGCATAATCAACCCAGCCTTGCTCGACGCATAGGCGGGATCGATGCTTCCGATCTGCCCACTTATCGATGCCACGTTGACGATAGCCCCTTTCCGTCCGTCAGAGGGGAACGACCGGGCAAAAAGTCTTGACAACAGAAAAGGCGCCCGGATGTTGACGCTATAGCTCGAATCAAACTCGTCGACGGTTATGACATCCCATCCCTTGGCATGGTATACGCCTGCGCAATTCACCAGAAAGGAGGGGGCTCCGTAACTCTGGATTATATCGGAGTAGGCTTCTTCGATCTCCTGCTGACTGGAAAGATCGCACCGGCGTACGCAAGCATCCTTCCCGGCCTTTCTCGCCATCCCGACAACAGCGAAATCATCAGACAACAAAGAGCGCAAAGCCGAGCCTAAACCGCCGTCTATTCCGGTAATTATTACAAGAGGCCTATCCACCTACTCAAAACCTGCTGACTACTGCGGCCTTCGCCACCTCATCAAAAGCCTTGAGCGTCTCAAGAACGCCCGGCATATCGGCAAGCTTCACCATGTTCGGCCCGTCCGAAGGGGCGTTGTCCGGGTCCGGGTGGGTTTCCATGAAGACGGCGGCCACACCGATTGCCACGGCCGCGCGCGCCAGAACCGGGACCATCGTCCGGTCGCCGCCGCTCGAGGATCCCTTGCCGCCCGGTTGCTGGACAGAATGGGTGGCGTCGAACACAACCGGATAACCGGTCTCCTTCATGATCGGCAGTGCGCGCATGTCCGAGACAAGGGTGTTATAGCCGAAACTCGCCCCGCGCTCGCAGAGCATAATGTCGCGGTTTCCGCTACTGGCGATTTTTTCGGCGACGTTCTTCATGTCCCACGGCGCAAGAAACTGGCCTTTTTTGACGTTAATCGGCTTGCCGGTCTCGCCCGCCGCCAACAACAGGTCGGTCTGACGGCACAGGAAAGCGGGGATCTGCAGAATATCGACGGCCTGCGCGACCTCCGCGCACTGGTCCGGCAGGTGCACGTCCGTAATGACGGGAACGCCGAACTCCTTGCGAATGTCCCGAAAAATTGAAAGGCTGGCCTCAAGGCCAAGACCACGCTTGCCCTTGAGCGAAGTCCGGTTCGCCTTGTCGAAGGACGCTTTGAATACATACGGCACGCCCAGCTTCAGACAGAGCTCCTTCAAAGCGCCGCAGATATCGAACGCATGATCCCTGCCCTCAAGCTGGCACGGCCCTGCGATGAGCGCGAAGGGGAGATTATTGGCGATTTTAATGCCGCCAACCGGAATCGTATGATGCGTGGTGGTCATGGGTAAGCGAGCCTGTTTGTTAGCGATGCCCGGGTTCTAGATGTAATTCAAACCGCGCGCGTCCGCAAAGATTTTCCGGGGTTGAACTAATACCGCCTCACCTGAATATGCGCCCCGTCCCAGCTCCCCGGCCAGACTTCGGCACGCCCGGACCGGCGCAACGCACGGATGGCCGCAAGCGGCACGTCGACCGCGTAGACCAGTCCCTCCGGCGCCTGACTCATCGAGGCCGTTTCAACGAACACGCCGTTGCCGCCGAGCTCCATCTCACAGGGCAGGTAGACGGCCGCGCCGCCGACATAGCCCGGAATCACCGGATCGCCTGCAATAACGGGAATACCGGCCCCGCCGACAACGGCGACCGCCGCCATAAGCTCGATGGCGCGCGCCCTCGCACAGCCGAAGACCCGGCAGAACCCCGAGGGCATTTCCGTCTGGGAAGGAACGAGGACCAAATCCACGTCCTCGCGCGCGAGAATCGGCGACAAGGCCGGAAGCTCGATATCCAGACATACGAGTATGGCGAGCCGGTAGCCGCGCCATTCGAAAACAGAAACCGAATCTCCACGCACGACCTGCCAGCAAGCCGGATCGGTCTCCGAACCGATGAGCTCGAGCTTATCATGATAAACGGGCTCGCGATCCGGAAAGAACATCCAGGCGCGATTGACATAGGTTCCCGGTTCCGTCGCGTGGGGAACGGTTCCCGCGAGCAGGGCAATTCCCGCCGCACGCGCGGCCCCCGCGACAGCGGGAAGAATTTGCAGCGCCTCTTCCGCCATCCACGCGATCTGGCTGGTTCTCGGCAAATCGTACGGCGCATATTGAAGCCATTGCTCGCAGAAATATTCCGGCAGCACCAGAATATCCGCGCCGTCGGTGGCGGCTTCATGAATCCGCGCCTTAAGTTGCGCAAGCACTTCATCCGCCGACGCAACCGGAAAACCCGGATCCACGACCTTAAGCGCGAGCGTAAGCCCGTCTCTCAACATACGATTCTCCTGAAAAGAGTGGACGGTAACGCCATCTCAGCCGCGGAACCCGGTCTACACCGGATTCCGCGAAAACGCGAGCCGTTATTATTTTGAAGGATTGCGTGACCCTTCGGCATCCCAGGGCGTTTCAGCCTCGTGAAACCCTTGCGGCGTCGAGGCCTGCGCGTCACGGCGCTCGAGTTCCGCGAGCATCGAGAGCCCCCTTTCCCGCGATCCGCGCGCGGCGCGGGCGAGGAACCGCGAATGCGCGTCGAATTCGGAAATCGCCATCGTCGCCCATTCGTCGAACAGCTTGTTAACACTGATGCCGCGTTGCGCCGCCAGTTCCTTGAGCCGTTCGGCCTTGTCTTCCGGTATCCGTATGGTCAGCGTCGCCATTGTCCTGCCCTTTCTTTCAAGTAATCGGCCGGTGTGATGATGCGCAACTGGTCGAACATCAAATCCCCGCCACGGAAGTCCTTCCGGTTCCATGTAACGATCCGTTCCGCCCCGCCCGCAAGCGCGAGTTCAACGACGTGATTGTCGCCTTCGTCCCGCAGGTTCGGCCGCCAGCGATAGTGAACATCCACCCAGCGGCATATGGACATCAGATCGTCCAGAAACGCTTCCCGTTCGAAAGACGACAGCAATGAATTCTCATACAGCCACTCCCGGTGAAGGAGACTTTCGTATTCGAAATACAAGGCATCGCCCATGAGCGGCGTGATTTCTCCCTTGAAGCAGTCTTCGAGCACCTTTCGATCAATGCCGCCGGATTTCATAATCGCCCCGACAAAAATATTCGTGTCGATAACGGCCTTCATGGGTCAATCTTCCTATAAGCTATCACATAAAATAGCAATACGCAAGCACATATGCAATCACACCTACACGAGGCGACTCTGTTCGACAGCGGCCTTAATGAAGGAAACGAACAGCGGGTGAGGATCGAAAGGCTTTGACTTAAGCTCCGGATGAAACTGGACGCCAATGAACCACGGATGATCCTGATGCTCGACAATCTCCGGAAGGCGTCCGTCCGGGGAGAGACCCGAGAAGCGCAGGCCTTTCGCCTCAAGCCTCTCGCGGTAGTTCATATTCACTTCATAACGATGCCGGTGACGCTCGCTGATGTCCTTCGTCCCGTATATTCCGGCAACACGCGACCCGTCCGCAAGCCGTGCCGGATAAGCGCCGAGCCGCATCGTCCCGCCGAGATCGCCGTTTGCCGCCCGGGCTTCCAGTTCGTTGCCCTTCATCCACTCGGTCATGAGACCGATAACGGGCTCGCTGCACTCGCCGAACTCCGTCGAGTTCGCGTCATCAAGCCCGACGAGATTGCGCGCGGCTTCAATGACGGCCATCTGCATCCCGAAGCAAATGCCGAAATACGGCACGCCATGTTCCCGCGCGAACTGCGCCGCCTTGATCTTGCCTTCCGTCCCGCGCGCTCCGAAGCCGCCTGGCACGAGGATGCCGTTGCAATCCCGCAGGTGGTAAGCGGGATCCTCGCCCTCGAAAACTTCCGATTCAATGAATTTAAGTTTCACCTGGACGTTATTCGCGATACCACCATGCGTCAGCGCCTCGTTGAGAGACTTATAGCTGTCCATCAGGTTGGTGTACTTGCCGCATATGGCGATCCGGACCTCGCCCTCCGGCTCTTTGACCCTATGAACGATGTTTTCCCAAGTTGACAGATCCGGAGCCTGATCGTGCCCCTCGATCCGGAAACATCGGAGAATCTGTTTGTCCAGACCCTCCCGGTGATAGGTCAAAGGAACCTCGTATATGGACTTCACGTCGAGCGCCTGAATGACACAGTCCTCGTCGATATTGCAGAAGAGCGCGATCTTGCGGCGTTCGTCCTCCGGAATTTCGCGGTCCGAGCGGCACAGAAGGATACGCGGACGGATGCCCGCGCTCATCAGTTCCTTGACCGAGTGCTGCGTCGGCTTGGTCTTGAGCTCACCCGCGGTCGGAATATAGGGCAGCAGGGTCACGTGAATGAACAGCGCCCGATCGCGCCCGACCTCGTTGTGGAACTGCCGGATTGCCTCGAGGAACGGCAGACTTTCGATATCCCCGACCGTTCCGCCGATCTCCACCAGAACAAAATCGGCGCTGCCATCCTTTTCCCTGATGAAATCCTTGATTTCCTCGGTAATGTGCGGGATCACCTGAATGGTCGCGCCGAGATAATCCCCCCGGCGCTCACGCTGAAGCACATTCAGATAAATGCGCCCCGTGGTCGTGTTGTCGGTCTGGCTTGCCGGGCGGCCCGTAAAGCGCTCGTAGTGACCGAGATCGAGGTCGGTTTCCGCGCCGTCGTCGGTGACATAGACCTCGCCATGCTGAAATGGGCTCATGGTCCCCGGATCGACATTCAGGTACGGGTCAAGCTTGCAGCAGCGAACCTTGAAGCCCCGCGCCTGCAACAATGCGCCGATCGCAGCGGAAGCGAGCCCTTTCCCGAGAGAGGAAACGACGCCGCCAGTAATAAAAACAAATCGTGTCATTACGCCAGAATGCTAGTTCGATATGGGAGCCGAGGGTGCCTTCGGTTGGGTTTCGTCCTCCGCCGCGGGTGCCGCGGAGTCGTCTGTCGCCCCTTCCATGGAAACGGCGGCGGGCTTGTCTTCGGGAAGATTCTCAAGAATCCCCTGCCCGCCCGTGTGCGTCCCGGCAAGCCAGGCGAGCGTTAAACTCGTCACGAAGAAACAACCGGCGCAGACCGCGGTGGCCCGTGTAAGAACGTTCGCCGTCGCCCGCGCGCTGGCGAACTGGCCCAGACCGCCTCCGCCAATGCCGAGCCCTCCCCCTTCGGAGCGCTGGATAAGAACGAGCCCTATAATGGCAAGGGCCAGCATAAGATGTATAACGAGTACGACCTGTTCCATTTACCGTTTATTCCTGTCAGGAAGCTTTCGCGATTGCCAGATATTGCTCCGCCTTGAGAGACGCCCCTCCGATGAGAGCGCCGTCGACATTCGGAACAGCAAACAATTCCTTCGCATTATCCGGTTTGACAGAACCACCGTACAGAATACGCACCTGCGTCGAATCTTCAATCTTTTCCGCAAGTTCAGCCCGGATAAAGCTGTGCATTTCTTTAACGTCTTCCGGCGTCGCGGTCTTGCCGGTGCCGATCGCCCAGACCGGTTCGTAGGCGATCACCGTATTGGCCGCCGTCGCGCCCGCCGGAACGGCTTTGGCAAGCTGCGCCCTTACGACGTCCTTTTCGCGCCCCGCCTCGCGTTCGCTCTCAAGCTCGCCGACGCAGATAATGGCAATCAGGCCGCTTTCATGGGCCTTGATCGCCTTGGCGGCGATGACCTCGTCGGTTTCCTTGTGGTATTGACGCCGCTCGGAATGTCCCAGAATCACATAGTCACAACCGAAATCCTTCAGCATGGCCGCCGACACGTCGCCTGTATAGGCGCCGTCGTCTGTCAGCGCACAGTCTTGAGCCCCGATCGAAACCGGCTGGTCGCCGTGACGAACCTCGGTCTTGACGCGCTCCAGATGCAGAAACGGCGGACAAACGACGAAATCGGCGCGGGACAGGATCGACTGATCCCTCTCGATCCCGTCGATCACGGCCTTCGTCAGCTCCTGAGCCGACAATATCGACCCGTTCATTTTCCAGTTTCCAGCGATCAGTTTTTTCATGGTCCTGCCTGTCTCGTTTGTACCGTCCGGGAAGCCGCAGTGATGTTTAACGCCATTGGGCAAGAATTGCAATCACCTGTTGCCCGATACCTGCCGGGCCTTTATATTGCCTGTGCTTTTTACCAGAGGAAGAACCGGCTATGTTGCAGGCAATGCGCAGCGGCGCACATTCACATATCATCAAATTCGTTCTCTTCGGTTTGCTCGTCATGGACGTTGCGGGACTCGTGCTGATGGATGTGGGCGGCTATTTCCGTGGGGGCGTGGCTTCTACAGACGTTGCCAAAATCGGGCGCGAGACGATCTCCATTCGTCACTTCGACCGCACGGTGTCGCAAATCCTTCGCCAGCAGGGTCTCGATCCGCAGACGGCATACCGCGTAGGCTATATTCATCAGATTCTTATGAGTGAGGCGCAAGACCGCCTCCTTCGGCGAGAGGCTCAGAAATTCGGCATTTACGTATCGGACAAAGAGGTCGCAGCACAAAAAATGACGAACCAGATCTTGCAGCAGGCAATTCTCGCCGGCGCGCGCGTCATTCCCGACCCGCTTGTTCGGGATCTCTATGCCTTTTCAAATGAAGTCCGACAGGTTGAATATTTTGCCGTCGCAAACGCCGACGCAAAAGACATCGATGAACCGACCGACGAAGACCTTGAACTGTTCTATCAGGCAGTCATGGAAAGCTACGCCATCCCCGAACGACGCTCGTTCACCGTTGCCCTCATCGACGCCGAAGACGTCGAGAGTTCCATCGGCATCAGCGAAGAGGAGTTAAAGGCGATGTACGAAGAAAGCCTCGCCTACTTCGAGAAGCCGGAGACCCGCTCCATAGCCCAGGCAATCGTGGGCGCGCATGCCGACGCCCTTGCGATTCAGGAAAAAGCGGACGCGGGGACCCCGCTGGAAACGGCCGTGAAAGACGTCACCGGCTCGACCGATGGCTATGTCGAGTCCCAGAGTTTTGAACGTGGAGGACTGCCGGACGACGTCGCCGACGCAGCGTTCTCAGCCGGAGAAGGCGATATTCTCGGGCCCCTGGAAACGCCACTTGGCTGGCACGTCCTGGAGATCGTCGGCATTACCTCGCCATCGGTCACTCCGTTCGAAGAGGTCAAGGAGGAACTCGGGAAAGAGCGGCTTCAAACCCTGCTCGCGGACCAGATGTTTGAACAGGCCAACCTCGTCGACGACATGATCGCTGGCGGCGCGCCGCTGGAGGACGCGATCGAGGAATACGGGCTTGAAACAACGGTGATCGCAGAGACCGACGCAAGCGGCAAAGATGCAAGTGGAAACGACGCGCTATCCGGGTTCGCCAACGATCGGGATAAAATTCTCGAAACCGGCTTTTCCCTGACGGAAGGCGAAGTCGCCCCGGTGCTCGAACTGTCTGACGGGCGTTTTATTTTCATACGCGCGGACAAAGTCGCGCCGCGCAATTACCCCTCGCCTGAAGACGTGCGGAAAGACCTCACGGAAAAGTGGCGCGAGCGCGAGAGACGCCTCGCCGCCGCCAGCAAGGCCGATGCCGCCCTCGTCTCTCTCGAGGCCGGAAAGTCGCTGGAGGAAGTAGCCGGAAGCTTCGGCGCCAAGGTCCGGACCGCAAGCGTTCCGCGTACCGGCGACAGCGAATCGCTGACCCCGCAGGTTCGCGCCCGTTTCTTCGACGTTCCGATCGGGACGGCAGCCATGGCGCCATCGAAGGACGGATTCATTCTTGGCCGTGTAACAGCGATCGATCTGCTCGAGCCGGATGAAAGCGAAACCGAGCAGCTCGACGCCCTGGAGCAGAACCTTGCCCGACAGCTTCCCAATGAAATTTTGACCGCACTGGTCGGAAAATTGGCGGAAGACTACAAGCTCAAGGTCAATGAAGATCTTCTTCGCCGGACATATGGCGGCGAAGGCGAAACGGAGTGACCCGTGTCAATCGAGCCGGATTTCCCGGTATTTGAACAGGCTTTCGGGTCGAAGCGTTCCCAGCTGGTCTATCGCTGGGTCGCGGCGGACCTCGAAACGACCGTATCCGCTTTCCTGAAGCTCGCCGGGCGCGAGCCCTACTCCTTCCTGCTGGAGTCTGTGGAAGGCGGTGCCATGCTTGGCCGCTACTCTGCCATCGGGCTCGCCCCGGACGTCGTCTGGAGCTGCGAGAACGACAAGGCCAGCGTGAACGGCAAGGAAGAAACCTCTCCGCCGCTCGAGTCCCTGCGCGCACATTTGGCGGCATCGAAACTCGATACGGTTCCGGATGGTCTGCCGCCGATGGCAAAATCGGGCCTGTTCGGTTATATGGGTTACGACATGGTCCGGCTGATCGAAGACATCCCGGACGACAATCCTGACACGCTTGGAATCCCGGACAGCGTCCTCGTTCGCCCGACATTGCTCGTCATGTTCGACAACGTCAAACATATGGTTTGCCTCGCGACGCCCGTGTACCGCCACGCCGGCTGCTCGGCAGAGAGCGCGCAACAAGTCTATCAAACGGCATGCGAGAAGCTCGACGGAGCGTTGACACGACTTGCAGGCGCTATCGACCCCGCCCTGACCGAAAGCAGAACATCCCTGCCCGGCGAGCCGCCCGCTGCTTCGAACATGGCACCCGGAACGTTCCGCGACATGGTCCGCAAGGCGATTGATTACATCCGCGCGGGCGAAATTTTCCAGGTCGTCGTCGGCCAGCGCTTCACCATGCCCTTTGATTTACCGGCATTCGAACTCTACCGTGCCCTGCGGCGGGTCAATCCCTCGCCGTTCCTGTTTTACCTGAATCTGGACGATTTCGCTCTCGTCGGCTCAAGCCCGGAGATCATGGTTCGGGTGCGCGACCACACCGTGACGATCCGGCCCATCGCCGGGACCCGCCCGCGCGGCAAGACCCCCGCCGATGACCGCGAACTCGCCGAAGACCTGCTCGCTGACCCGAAGGAGCGTGCCGAACACCTCATGCTGCTCGATCTCGGACGCAACGATGTCGGTCGGGTCGCCGAAGTCGGCTCGGTCAAGGTCACTGAGGAGTTTGAGATCGAGCACTATTCTCACGTCATGCACATCGTGTCCAACGTCGAGGGTCGTCTCCGGCCCGATTTCGACGCGGTGGACGCTCTCTTCGCGGGATTTCCTGCGGGAACGGTCAGCGGAGCGCCAAAGGTGCGGGCGATGGAAATCATCGATGAACTTGAGAGCGTCCGGCGATCCTACTACGCGGGCTGTGTCGGCTACCTCTCGGCGGACGGCGACCTTGACACCTGCATCGCGCTGCGAACTGCTCTCGTCAGAAACGGAACAATGACCGTGCAGGCCAGTGGCGGCATCGTCGCCGACAGCGTTCCGGAAGCCGAATTTGAGGAAAGCCGCAACAAGGCGCAGGCGCTCATTCGGGCGGCAAGGGAAGCTCTTGAACTTTCGCGGCAACGACCGGGCGGGACGGGGCCTTGACGACCGCGCTGACCGGCGCGAGGGCGATGCCCTTCGCCTCCAGACTCGGCAGCCATTCATAAAGCGCCCGGATCGTATCAGCCTTCGGATGACCAATTCCGATCGCTGAGCCGTGTTCCAGAGCGATATCCTCAAGTTTTGCCAGACTCTCCATCACGGATGGAAAATCGGGATAATGGTCAAGGAACACGTCCCGTACGCCATATGGTACCTCGAAGTCCGCCGCCGTCTGCCCCGCTAAGGACGAATGAATCGTCTTTGAATCGACAAACAGAAGACCGCGGCGACGCAATTCGCCCATCACGTTCGCCATTGCCGTGCGATCCTGCGTCAGCTTGCTGCCCATATGGTTGTTGATTCCGACATACCCTTCGATGGCACCGAGATTTTTTTCCAGCGTTGCCATAAAGGAATCGCGGCCCGCCCCTGCGAGAAGAACCCCCGGACCGGGATCCAGATGGCCATTCAGCGGCTCCATCGGCATGTGGACCATAAGCTCATGCCCGCGTCCGCGCGCCTCTCTTGCCATCGCTCCCACACCCTCCGCATAGGGCAAAAACGCGAGCGTGAGTGGCCCCGGCAATCCGAGCGCGGCCTCAGACATCGAGCGGTTCACGCCGACATCGTCGAGAATTATCGCAATGCGGGGCATGCCCTTCGGAATATCCGCCTTCACCGCGTTGCGCTGCCACGCGGCCGCGCCAGACTCCGGTGCCTCGGGAAGGATCTGAATTCTGACGCCAGAATCCACAGGCGGATGGGCGATGTCGATCATCCGGATCGACATCCGCAAATCGTCGACTTCGGTAAAACCGATTTCCTGCACATCCGGGCCGGTCGGATCTCCTGGATCCACGGGCAGAGTTTCTTCCGGAACAGGATCCGGCACGAGTTCCGGAAACTCCTCGTGAAACTGGTGGGGCGTCATCGGGTCGGGAAGAGTCTCGGGACCCACTGACTTCGGTGCAGGCTCAACAGGGAGAGCGAGGGGCGGAGAAGTCTCCGCAGCTTCCTTCGGGCCGTAAAGCTGTTCCGGATGAAAGTACGGCCGGTCGCCCTGCATAACTACCCGATCAAGAAAGATCAGGAACACAATACCAATAACGATGAATGTAAGGCGGTCCCGCCGGGGTGGCTCAGATGACATGGCCGCAAACATACCCAGAATCATTGTTGCAGACAACGCAATCATACGCCATAAACCTGTGTATGCTCGTACTCATTGATAATTACGACAGCTTTACCTACAACCTTGTCCAGTATTTCGGCGATCTGGGCGAGACGGTCGATGTCTTCCGGAACGACCACATCACCGCCAACGAGGTCCTGAGCCTGAAGCCCGATGGAATCATCATTTCTCCCGGCCCAAGCGACCCGGATCATGCTGGCATCTGTCTCGAGATGATCGAGAAAGCGGCCGCCGCGCGGGTTCCGCTCTTCGGCGTATGTCTTGGACACCAGGCCATCGGGCAGGTTTTCGGGGGCAAAGTGATCCGCGCACCAGAGCCGGTTCACGGCAAAGTCCGAAATATCCACCACACCGGCAAAGACATATTCCGCAGCCTGCCCTCACCCTTTTCTGCGACGCGGTACCACTCGCTCATTGTCGAGCGGGAAAGCCTTCCGGACGAACTCGTCGTCACCGCCGAAACGGACGACGGTCTCATCATGGGCCTTTCGCACCGGTCCCTGCCGGTCTACGGCGTCCAGTTCCACCCCGAGAGCTATGCCACCGAGAACGGGCACAGCCTCCTGAGCAATTTTCTTCAACTGACAAAAATTTCCGCTGGATGAAAAACTTTCTGAAAATTCTACATGCGGGCGCCCCCCTGACTGCCGCCCAGATGGCTGAAGCCATGGAGCTCATCATGTCCGGTGGCTCAAGCGATTCCCAGACGGGCGCGTTTCTTATGGCACTCGCGCTCCGCGGGGAAACACCCGAGGAAATCACCGGGGCGGCAAGCGTCCTGCGCGACCGGGCTCTGACTATCCTTGCCCCGGAGGACGCAGTCGATTGTTGCGGGACCGGCGGAGATTTTTCTGGCTCTTATAATATCTCTACCGCGGTCGCCCTTGTGGCCGCTGCCTGCGGCGTGCCCGTCGCCAAGCACGGCAACCGGGCTGCCAGTTCGAAATCCGGAGCGGGCGACGTTCTGGAAAAACTGGGGATCAATCTCGACATGCCGGTTGAGCGGCTCGAGGAAGCGCTGGAGCGCTTCAATTACTGCTTCCTGATGGCGCCGCGCCACCACTCTGCGGTGAAACATGTCGTCCCGATCCGCCAACAGCTCGGCGTACGAACGATCTTCAACCTCCTCGGCCCGCTCGCCAACCCGGCGGGAACGCGCTATCAGCTTCTCGGCGTCTTCGACGAACGCTGGATCCTGCCTGTCGCGCAGGCTCTGTATAATCTTGGCAGCCAGCGCGCATGGATCGTTCACGGCAGCGACGGCATGGACGAAATAACCCTGACCGGCCCGACCCGGATCGCGATACTCGATGGGGGAACGGTGCGCGAAGACGTACTGACCCCCGCAGATTTCGGTCTGCCCGGATGCAAACCCGACGATTTAAAGGGCGGTTCTCCGGAAACGAACGCACAAGCCCTGCTCGCCATTCTCAAAGGGGAAAGGAACGCCTATCGCGACGTCGTCCTCGCAAACGCGGCAGCGGTCCTGAAAATTCACGGATCGACCGACGACCTGAAAGCGGGAGTCGAGCGCGCCGCCGACGCCGTCGATAGCGGACGCGCCCTTGAGGTGCTCGACAACTATGCGCGGTTTTCGCAGCAAGGCGGAAGTCGTCATGACTGATACGCTCACCGCCATCTGCGAATCCACCCGCAAACGCACCGCAAGCCGGGCGGATTTCGTCTCTCTCCGGGAACTCGAGCGCCAGACCGCCTCTGCCGCGCCGCCCCGCGGGTTCATCAGCGCGATCCGGCGCCACGGAACCCACAGCCACCCGGCCCTGATCGCAGAAGTCAAGAAAGCCTCGCCCAGCAAGGGCCTTATCCGCGCGGACTTTGACCCACGGTCTATCGCGCGCACCTACGAAGAGAACGGCGCGACCTGCCTTTCGGTCCTGACGGAACCGGACTTTTTCCTCGGACAGGACGAAGACCTGAAAGAGGCCCGCGAGGCCTGCGCCCTGCCCGTCCTGCGCAAGGATTTCATGCTCGAGCCCTACCAGATATTCGAATCGCGGATCATGGGTGCGGATTGCGTGCTTCTCATCATGGCCGCTCTTTCAGACGCCGACGCTGCGACCCTTTACCGAACCGCGCATGACCTCCAAATGGATGTTCTTGTCGAGGTTCACGACCTCCCGGAACTCGAGCGCGCTATGAAGCTCTCGCCGTACATGATCGGCATTAACAACCGCAATCTCAAGACACTGGAAGTCGACCTTGACACCTGTAATGAACTTGGGATGTTGATCCCCGGTGATGTCGTCAAAGTGGCCGAAAGCGGGATCCGGACGAACGAGGACATCCTGCACCTTCTTCGGGGCGGATTCCTCGCCTGTCTCGTCGGGGAATCGCTGATGCGCCAGAACGATATTGGCGCCGCCATGCGCAATCTTCTCGGAACGAATTGACACGAAACGGGAACCAAAGTAGAACATAAAGAGACAGTTCGAAAAAGCGATCCATAACGACGGAAAACACGGCCATGTTAACCAAGAAGCAGCGCGACCTGCTCCTCTTCATTCATGAGCGCATGAAGGACGGCGATATCGCCCCCTCCTTCGACGAAATGAAGGAAGCTCTGGGCCTCAAGTCGAAATCGGGCGTGCACCGCCTCATTACCGGCCTTGTGGAGCGCGGTTATCTCGAACGGCTCCCGCACCGGGCCCGCGCGCTCGAGATCAAACGCCTTCCCGAAGGGTACCGCCCGGACGACGACGACCACGGACACGTCGCCGACCTGTCGCGCAACATCAATGCCGTTTACGCAAGCGCGGCACTGGACACGGTCCCATTGTACGGACGAATCGCCGCCGGAACGCCGATCGAGGCGCTGCGCGACGAAGGCCAGACCATCGATTTGCCGCCGGGATTCATCGGCTCCGGCGCACACTACGCGCTGACCGTCGACGGCGATTCGATGATCAAGGCGGGCATTAACAACGAAGACATAGTCATCATCCGCCGCTGCGACTCCGCCGAAGACGGCCAGATCGTCGTGGCGCTGGTCGACGGCGAGGAAGCCACTCTCAAGCGTCTTTACCGGCGTGGCGGCAAAATCGTCCTGAAACCCGAGAACGACGATTTCGAAGAACAGGTATACGATGCCGCGCAAGTCCGGATTCAAGGCCGCCTTGTGAGCCTGCTTCGAACGTACCAGTAAACTTCCGTCTCTCCGCGACCGTGCCGCCGCTACCGCGAATTGCTCCCCGTCCAGGGGCGTTGCCCCCGCTCCTCCGCGACGGTGTGCACCACGATCTCATCGCCGCTCAGGCGTACGCTGTGCGCACCGTCGCGCCAGACGTCGAAGCGATCGATGACCGCCGTTTCCCCGCACAGCCATGGCTTGACGGGCTCGCGCGAGACCACGAGATCCGCCCACGCGCAGTCCTCGGACAATCCATAGGGCGAGAACCGAACGGCGATCCGGCGCCCTTTGAGTTCAAGGCGGCAGCCCAGCTCACCGCACACAAGCCCCCGCCCCTCTATTTTTCCCTCGGCGGGCCAGCGCGTAACGCCGCTTTCCTCGTCAACGCCGAGCTGGCGCGCCCAGTTTTCCCGGTCGAAGCGGTCGCTGCGGAGCGTCGAGGCGTAGAGTTCTCCGTCGCTCCCCCGAAACGCCACGAGCCTGCCTGACGACGAGACGAGCAGGTCCGGCGGCGGCGACGAAACGGCAATTCCCGCGCCGAACACCAATGGCACGAGCCCCGCGAATCGCAGCCGCCCGCGCCAGAGAAGCATAAAGAGACTTCCCGAAAGCACAAGCGCGAACGCCGAAACCGGCCAGCCTGGAACGAGCCAGACAGCCCCGTCCATTCCCGTCGTCCAGTGCGCGATCGCCCGCGTCCATTCAACGCCAAGTCCGGCAACCGGCAGGGTCAGAAAATCAAGCCCGAGCGGAATGGTGATATAGGAGAGAACAATAAACGGCATGACCATGAACGACATGATCGGCACGGCGAGCGCGTTCGCCAACACCCCATACATCGCCAGTTGCTGGAAGTGAAAAAGCGAGAACGGCGCGGTCGCGCCGGTGGCGATAATCGTCGTCACGCACACGCCCAGAATGTAGAGCGCTCCCCGACGGAACCATCCGGCCGCCTGATAGAGCTCCTTGACCTTTATATGAACCGATTCGTAAAAGCAGATAAGAGCCGTGACCGCGGCAAAGGACATCTGGAAACTTGCCCCGACAAGCGCTTCCGGCGAGACCAGGAGGATCGCGAGCGCCGAAAGAGCGACAAGCCGCAAGGACAAGGCCCAGCGATCAAGCATGATCGCGATCATCACAACGCCGGTCATCAATACCGCCCGAACCGCCGGAACGTTCGCCCCGACGAACAACGTATACCCGATCGCCGCCAGTAACCCGAATACGGCCGCGTATTTCTTGATCGGGTGCCGCAGGGCAAATCCGGGAAAGGCCGCCATCAGCAGGCGGCTCAGGAAGAACACGCAGGCCGCGATCATCCCGACATTCATCCCGGAAAGCGCCAGCAGGTGCGCGAGACCCGCCTCGCGCATCGCCTCCATATCCTCCTCGGGAATGGCGGCAACCTCCCCCGTCGAAAGCGCCGTAACGATCGCCCCGTCCGGCCAGGCAACCCGCGCCGCCACCCTCTCGGCCACGCTCTGGCGCAGATTGTCGAGCAACTCGCGGACGCCGCTCTTGTCCGCGCCGACGATCTCCGGCCGGTTATAGGCAAACCCGACCGCACCGAGACGCTTGAAGAAACTGTAGCGCTGGAAGTCGAACGCGCCGGGCGACACCGGCGGCGAAGGCGGATGAAGCCCCGCGAGCACCTTGACCCGCTTGCCGTTCCGCAAGCCGACCCCGTCGTGAACCTTGATCCGCACCAGATGCGGTGTCTCCCCCGGCTTCAGGTCCTCGATCAGGAGATTGCCGAGCGTCATCCGCACCGCCCCCTCCTCGTCCAGCCGGTCGAGGTCGCGGATCGTTCCGGTGACGTCGGCATAGCGCATTTCCTTGCCCAGCACGGGCGCTGCGAGAACGTCCATACGGATCTGCGCCGCCGTAAACCCCAAAGCGACCCAGAACAAACCCGTCAGGGCCGCGAACGTGACGAGATTTCGCTCGGAACCGTTCCTGAACGGCCAGAACACCGCTATGGCCGATCCGATGAGAAGCACCGAAAAAACGCCCGGAACGATCGACGGCTCGACGGTCAGAAGAAAATAAGCGGCAATCCCGCACCCGAGAAACACCGGCAGCCAGTAGACAAGCCGCCCCTGCTGCGCCGCCATTTCCTCGAGCAACAGCGCACGCGCCGACGGAAGGCGCGGGCGCGAATCGAATAATCTGGCAAGGACCGCTGATCGCACTGCCCGTCACATCCGTTGATCTTTGACCGAACGGCATTATTGACTTATTACTGAGGCCCAAACAAGGATCGCCTTAAAAAAGGATGTCTGCCTATGAGTGTCGTTACCCGCTTTCCGCCCTCGCCGACCGGCTTCATGCATATCGGCAACGCGCGCACCGCGCTGTTCAACTGGCTTTACGCCCGGCATACCGGGGGAACCTTCCTGATGCGCATCGAGGACACCGACCGCGAGCGTTACTCGAAGGAAGCGGTTGAGGTTATTCTCGACGGTCTGCGCTGGCTCGAACTCGACTGGGACAATAAGGGCGAGATTTATTCCCAATACGAAAACCGCCAGCGTCATATCGACGTCGCAAATGAACTCCTTGCGGCGGGCAAGGCGTATTACTGCTACTGCACTCCGGAGGAACTGGAGCGCATGCGCGAGACCGCCCGCGCCGAAGGACGCAGCGCCGTCTACGACCGGCGCTGGCGCGACCGCGGCCCGTCGGAGGCGCCGGAAGGCGTCAAGCCGGTGGTGCGGATCAAGGCTCCGGTGGACGGGTTTACCGTGGTCCACGACAAGGTGCAGGGCGACGTCAAAGTCGAAAACAAACAACTCGACGACTTTATCCTGCTCCGCTCCGACGGCACGCCGACCTACATGCTCTCGGTCGTAGTCGACGATCACGATATGGGCGTCACGCACGTCCTGCGCGGCGACGACCACCTCAACAACACCTTTCGTCAGAACGTCATCTACGACGCGCTCGAATGGGAAAAGCCGACCTACGCCCACCTGCCCCTGATTCACGGCCCCGACGGATCCAAATTTTCCAAACGCCACGGCGCGCAGAGCGTCGCGGAATACCGCGAAATGGGCTTCCTGCCTGAGGCGATGCGTAACTACCTTCTTCGGCTGGGCTGGAGCCACGGCGATGAGGAAATTATTCCAACAGACCGAGCCGTTGAGCTCTTCGAGCTCGACGGCATAAACAAAGCGGCAGCAAAATTTGATTTTGCCAAGCTCGAGAGCCTTAATGCCCATTACATCAAGCTCGCTAGCAACGAGCGTCTCATGGGTCTGCTTGATACGGAGTATCAAAAGCGCGGACTGAAACTAACCCCAGTGACCCTCAAATGGATCTTTTTGGGCCTTGATGATTTAAAAGACCGGGCGAAAACCATCGTCCAGCTTGCTGACGAAGCCTCCTTTTATGCGATTGCACCCCGTTCGTTCAACGACAAGGCACAAAAAGCGCTCGCGGACAGCGCCGAGATCCTGCCCGGCATCCGGACGTTGATCGAATCCGCTCCCGACTTCTCAGCGGAACCGCTGGAGCAAGCCTTTCGTGATTTCGCGGCACGGCAGGCTGACGGCAAGCTCGGCAAGGTCATCATGCCCTTTCGGGCAGCCCTGACCGGCGCAACCACCTCTCCGCCAATCTTCAAGGCTGCCGAAATCATGGGCAGGGAGGAGACTCTCGCGCGGATGGACGCGGCTATGGCGTAATTCCGCCAAAGGACGGAGCCACGCGCAGACTCTTCGGCGCGAGTCCTGACGTCAGGTTTTCACCTGATTGCCTTAAATAACGCGTATACGGCGCGCCTTCTATGCCGAAATGGTTCGAAGCCAGATTTTCCATACCAAGAACCGCGTTCTGCATCTGGGTTTTAAGCCCGGCGTCGTAATCATAGTCTCCCCTGAGAAGGTTGGATTTGAGTGATTCATAAAGCAATCCGGGCTGCTCGGTTACCATCCGAACACCCTCATTGATCATGGCATCGCGAATCGCCATGGCGTATCGCGGCTGAACTTCCCCGGGAATCTCAAGTTCTGCCAGGAAGCTCTTGATGTCGGATAATGGAGCATCCTCCCCCGAACGAGACAGCTCTTCAAAGCGATCCCGCTGAGAGCCAGACAGGAACCCGTTACCTTCGATCTCGCCGAGAGCGTAAAAGCGGATACGACTAGAGTCATGCTCGCTCCCAATGGAGCGATACACGTCAACCAACGCGTTATTGATCGCCCAGAACCGTGTCTCCGGGTTCCCGGAAAGCACCCAGTTTGTTGTCTCGTCCGGATCGATGGTTCCGCTGAAGGTGTAAGGCGAAATATTGTTGCCCGACATGACCACCCCGAGGGCGCGCGCGTAGGACACGAATTCTGGAACCCGAACGTCGCTGACAAGACCACGCTCATAGGCGCGCGCGTAGAGCCCGTTTGCAATCAGATCGCTGTCATTTTCCCGCATTTCCTGCGCCGACATATGCATTTGCTCAGGACGCGTATGCGCGGCCTCATGAAACAGGGAATACGTCAAGAGGTCCTTTCGATTAAGAGTTTCGACCACCGGATCGAATGAATCGACCGGCATCCGGGCCATTGAGGACAGAAGGGACGCGTTTTTTCCATTCGGATCCGGCAACGCGACCAGCCCCTCCGCCTCAAGCGCCATGTCCGGAAGTGACGTCGCAGCACGGAACGCCCGCTTTAAAGTTTCTCGTCTTCCGGCATCCTCGATTCCGGATTCCCTCAGCATACTATCTACCCGTACGTTCTCACCCAGTCGGCCCGCAAGGCTTGCACTATTGAAATCGTACTTGCTGAATATGGCCTTGGGACGAACAGCCTGCTCCTCAAGGAAAGCGACAATCTCCGGACCAAGCATCCGACGCGTGGATTCGGAAACGAGAATATTTACACCGGCCATACTGAATTTTACACGAATCCGCTACCCGGCGCCAACTTTACGGAAACACACATCGGCCACCCTGCGGTCACTTTCCGCGCACCGGTTTCAAACGCCTCCAAACGTGCTAGATTAATCGCTACAAAGACCTACCACCACGGAGTTCCCGGATGACCCCTCCCGAACGCAAAGATGCACCGAAGACCTTTACCCTTACAAACAACCAGACCGGCGAGAGCTGGACGCTTCCTGTTCTTGACGGAACCATCGGACCATCTGTAATCGACGTACGAAGCCTGTACGCCGAAACCGGGCATTTCACGTTCGACCCCGCCTTCACCTCAACCGGAAGCTGTAAATCGCGCATCACCTATATCGATGGCGAGAAAGGGATACTTCTGCACCGTGGTTACGACATCAAAGAACTGGCAGGGAAGAGCAACTTTCTCGAAGTCTGTTATTTGCTTCTGAACGGCGATCTGCCGAACAAGGACGAATTCGATTCCTTCACGAGGAACATCAAATACCACACCATGGTAAACGACCAGGTGAATAACTTCTTCCGCGGATTCCGCCGGGACGCGCACCCGATGGCTGTGCTCTGCGGCATCGTCGGCGCGCTTTCGGCCTTTTACCACGACTCGCTGGATATCTGGGACCCGCGTCAAAGGGAGATATCCGCTCACCGAATGCTTGCGAAGATCCCGACCCTTGCCGCGATGGCGATGAAATACAACCTCGGCCAGCCGTTCATGTATCCGCGCAATGAGCTGAACTACGCCGAGAACTTCCTGCATATGTGCTTCGCGGTTCCCGCCGAACCGTATGTCGTGAACCCGGTTCTGGCGGACGCGATGGACAAGATCCTCATCCTGCACGCGGACCACGAACAGAACGCCTCGACCTCGACCGTACGCCTCGCCGGATCCTCGCAAGCCAATCCTTTCGCCTGCGTTGCTGCGGGGATCGCTTCGCTCTGGGGCCCAAGTCACGGGGGGGCGAATCAGGCCGTGCTTGAGATGCTTAGGGAAATCGGCACCAAGGACCGCATCCCGGAATTCATCAAGCGCGCCAAAGACAAGGACGACCCGTTCCGCCTGATGGGATTCGGACACCGGGTTTACAAGAACTACGATCCACGCGCGCAGGTTCTGAAAAACTCCTGCGATCAGGTTCTCGACGATCTTGGCATTCACAACGACCCGCTGCTTTCAATCGCCCTCGAACTTGAACGTATCGCCCTCGAAGACGAATATTTCATCGAAAAGAAACTCTACCCGAACGTCGATTTCTATTCCGGCATTATCCTCAAGGCCATGGGCTTCCCGACGACCATGTTCACACCGCTCTTCGCGGTTGCGCGAACGATCGGCTGGATATCGCAGTGGAAAGAAATGATTGAGGAACCGTCCCTCCGGATCGGTCGCCCGCGCCAGCTTTATACCGGACCGAAGGAACGACCGTACGTTTCGATGGAACAGCGTTAGGGCGAATACGTTTTTTCGAGAACGAACCGCGCTGCCTTCACGGACGGGCTGACGGACTCATCCGCCCCGATCTTCTCGCGTACCGTCTCGAAGGAAAGAGACTGCGCCTTACGTAGCTCGGGCGAAGATAACAGCTCCCGGATTTTTTGAGCCATAGCCTTTGCCGTGCACCGGTCCTGAATAAACTCGGACACCAGTTCCCGGTCGAGCATTATATTCGCGAGATGCGCGTGTCGCACGCGCACCGCCCGGCGCACGAGCTCCCAGGTCACCCTGTTCATCCGGTAGCCGATAAGGTGCGGCACGCCGCAGATCGCCAGCTCCAGTCCAACAGTACCACTGGTTGCCATTGCGACATCGCAGGCCGCGAAGGCATCCCATTTTGCGGGCGCCGGCGCGTTCGTAATGTGGACCGTGCCGCTGCTGCCGGGCCATAGCGCGTGGATATCTCGGACCAAATGCGGCAGGGTCGGAACAACCACATGCATCCCGGGATTGGCAGCCAGGACCGCCTGCGCCGCCTCGAACAGCACCGCGCCGGTTCGTCGAATCTCTCCTGCGCGGCTACCCGGCATGACCCCGAGAACCGGCGCGCCGTCCGGTATGCCGCGCGCAGCGCGAAACCGGGCCGGGTCCGCATCGAGAATACCCGTCTCGATCACCGAATGGCCGACAAAGGCTGCCGACAGTCCTTCCCGCTCGAAATAGGGCGGCTCGAACGGCAACAGGCATAGGATTCCGTCAAGAAATTCCGCGACTTTCTTCGCTCGGCCAGGCCGCCAGGCCCAGACCGTGGGCGCAACATAATGGATCATTACGGGCCGCGATGAAGCTCGCTCGCGCACCGCGCGCGCCACGCGAAAACAGAAATCCGGCGCGTCGATAGTGACCAGCACGTCCGGCTTGCGTTCCAGAATATCGGCGACCGTTTCCTCAATCCGGCGAGTGATTGCAAGAATCTTCGGCGCGACCTCGGCGATCCCCATCAGGGACAGTTCCTGCATCGGAAACAGACTCGCCTCAAGTCCGCTCTCCGCCATTGCATCGCCGCCGATCCCGGCAAACGCGACCGGTTCAGGCGCAAGCGCCCGCAACGCGGCCATGAGCCGCGCGCCAAGAGCGTCCCCGGAGGCCTCTCCTGCGATCAGATAACAGTTCATCCTTCTCAGACTTTGTGCGCAACCTTGAGAATATCGAGACCGATAACGAAAATATTGTGGCGGTTCGCGATATCCGCAACTTCCTGGGGATCAATCAAAAGCGAACGATGCGCCTGGATCACGACCCCGGAAAGACCCGCTTCAGCGCACAAACGAACCGTATTCGGCCCAACAGTCGGCAGGTCGAGATCCTCGTCCTGACGCGGTTTGCAGGTCTTGACGAGAACGCCGCCCCGCCCGGCACGCTTGTATTTCGCGCAGCGGCGAATCAGTTCATCCGTCCCTTCGATTGCCTCGACGCCAAGGACGATGCCCTCCTGAATGACTGTCGCCTGCCCGACATCAAGCGCCCCCATCATCCGGGAAATCTCGATCCCCCTATCGATATCGATCCAGTCAATCTTGCGCGGTCGCACGCGGCCGATGGGCCCTTCACCGACCAGAAGGTCATGCGCGAAATCCTGGACCCCGTGGATAACAAACCCTTCTGCCTCCAGTTCACTACGAATGGCGCGCAGGAGATTGTCGTCACCGAGCGCGCGAACGCCAAGCCGGGCAAAAAAACGCGCTGTTCGAATATCCGGCTTCAATTCGTGGATTGAGGGGCGTCGCATTGATCCAATGAGAACGAGATCGCGGATTCCGTGGGACTTCAGGGTATTGATGATCTGCCCCGCCGCCCCGATCCGGGTCCATAGATGGTTCCGCCCCTTGCAAATTAACGGATCCGTCTGCCCTTCAAAGCCAATGACGAACGGCACAATCCCCCGCTTGTCGCAGGCATGCAGAAGCCGCTCGGGCAATACACCGCCCCCGGCGATAACGCCGAGAGTCTCTATCTGGTCTTGGCTTTCTTCGGCTGACATAGCGGGAAGTTCGTTTTCTCTCGAGCGAATTGTACAATTTTTTCCACCAGTTCGTCATCAGCAAATTCCGAAGCGACCCGCTCGAGCCGCTCTTCGTAATTGCCGTCACCGGAGAAAAGACTTGCGAATGCCTTTTGAACTTTCCGCACCTGCCCGCGATCAAAGCCTCGGCGCTCCATGCCAATGAGATTGAGCCCGGCGAGAAACGCCCGCTCGCCCTTGACCAGACCGAAGGGAATGACGTCCGCCTCGACACCGGACATGCCGCCGATCATAGCGAAATCGCCGATCCTCACAAATTGGTGGACGGCCGAGAGGCCACCAAGGACTGCGAAGTTGCCCACACTCACATGACCGCCGAGCGTGGCGTTGTTCGCGAGGATAACGTTATTGCCGACATGGCAATCATGCCCGACATGCGACCCGACCATAAGGAGGCAATTGTCACCAATCACGGTCTTCATTCCACCGCCCTCGGTGCCGGGATTGATCGTCACGTGTTCGCGGATCACGCAGCCGGAACCGATGACCAGCTCCGAATCTTCCCCACGATATTTGAGATCCTGCGGCGGAGAACCAATCGACGCGAAAGGAAAAATTTTTGTTCCGGGGCCGATGGCCGTCCGTCCGTCGACGACGACATGCGCCTTGAGAACGCAATGATCGCCCAGCGCTACATTCGGACCGATGACGCAGTATGGACCGATCTCGACCCCGATCCCGATGGTCGCGTCCGGATCGACGATGGCGGTGGGATGGATGGATGGAGGCATAGCACTTCTGTGTTGTTCTGCTTTCACTCTAGAAAGAACCGGGCAGATGGACAAGTCACGCTTTGTTTCGATTCGTTACGGACGGAACGATCTACTTGTCCATAATCATCGCGCTGTAAATGGCTTCTGCGACGACCTTGTCGTCGACTTTCGCCTGCGCCTCGAATTTCCAGACATTGCGGCGGGACTGGATCTTGCGGACGTGTATATACAGAGAGTCGCCGGGCGTAACAGGCTTGCGGAAACGAGCTTCATCGATCGTCATGAAGTAAACGAGCTTGCCCTCCGCGTCCTTGCCAAGAGTCTGGACGACGAGAATGGCCGATGTCTGGGCCATCGCCTCGACGATCAGCACCCCCGGCATGACGGGAAACGACGGGAAGTGCCCCTGAAAATGCGGCTCACTCGCCGTGACGTTCTTAAGACCAACCGCGCTTTCACCGGGCTCAAACGCAACAATGCGATCAACCATCAGGATCGGATACCGATGAGGGATCATTTCCATGATCCGGACTACGTCAATTGGATTCATTTCACTCATGGCTCGCCGCCTTCATTAATTTCTTTCTTTTTTCACCATTCGCCCCAAAAAAGCAACCTGCCTCATGAACTGCCTGATGGGCACGGCCGGAGTCCCCATCATCTCATCGCCCGGCGGGACATCGCGCATGATCCCGGATTGTGCCGCAATGCGAGCGCCTTTTCCAACAGTCAAGTGGCCAGCAACCCCAACCTGTCCCCCTAAAACCGCAAAATCCTCAAGAACTGTACTTCCCGCAACCCCGGCCTGCGCAACGATGACACAGCCGCGCCCGATCCGGACGTTATGGCCGATCTGCACGAGATTGTCGATCCACGTGCCCGCGCCTATAACCGTGTCCGGCCCGGCGCCCCGGTCAATGCAGGTATTCGCGCCGATCTCGCAACGATCCTCAATAATGACGCGCCCAAGCTGGGGGACTTTGATATGACCATTGGGATCAATTGCGAAGCCAAAACCATCCTGACCGACACGTACCCCCGGATAAAGCCGAACGCTTTTACCGATAAGGCAGTGACTTAGAGTGCTTCCGGCACCGATCCGGCACTGTTCCCCGACCACGACGCCCTGCCCGATCACCGCATTTGCTTCAATCCAGCACCCGTTGCCGATTTCCGCACCCGGACCGATAACAGCTCCGGGCTCAATTGTACATTCCCGACCGACCGTCGCCGTTTCGTCGATAAATGCCCGGTCCGAAATATACGGATCCGGGCGCTCGCTCCCGTAAAAGATCGAAGCGATATGGGCATAAGCCTTGTAGGGATATTTCGTGACAAGCAAGGCCGTGCCGGGCGGAGCGTACCTGACAGATTCAGGCGAGACAAGGCAGGCTCCCGCCCTGGTTTCCTGAAAGGACTGCCGGTATTTTCGGTTATCGAAAAAAGTGATATCGCAAGGACCAGCCCGGTCAACCGGCGCGACGTCCCGGATCAAAAGGTTTTCGTCCGGCGCATTGACCAGCGCCGTCCCCGCGAGCTCGGCAAGCCGAGCGAGAGGGAGCGGTTTTCCGCGCTTGAAAAATCTGTCGTCCGCCATTTCTCCGGCCTGTTCGTTCGACCGCTACTTTGCGGAAACCTTCAGCGTGACTTTCGGCAACGTTTTGTCGAGTTCGGCTAGAACCTCGTCCGTAATATCTCTCTCCTTGGCCACAATGACGACATTCTGACGAGTAAGGACCACACCGAACCCCCGCTCATCCGCAATGCGCGCAGTAATTTTCACAATCTCGCCGCGCAACTCGTTAAGGGCGGCGTTAAATCCCTCGTCAAGCTCGCGCTTGCGCTTCTTGGCAAGACGGTTAGTCTCCAGAATACGGCCTTCGAGCTCCTCCCTCCTCTTTTCAAAGGCTTCCGGAGAAAGACCAGGCTTGTCGCCGGCAAGCTTTTGATCCGCCTCCCGCAGTTCGCGCTCGTGCTTCGAGAATTCAGCCTGATATTTCTCCCGCTCGCCTAGAAGCTGCTCCTGCAAGGTCCTGGCGGCCTTCGAGTCACTCAGGAGCCGCTGAACGTCGATTACCGCAATGGCCGACGTTTCCTCAGCGACGGCAACAGGCCCGACGAACAGCAGGAGTGCGACGAATACAACAGCGCATAAACGAGACATAATCATCCTCAAATAGTACTTCCTAGAACCGCGTGCCAAAGCTAAAGCGGAAATGCTCTTCCTTGTCGTAATCTTCCTTCACGTAAGGCAGAGCGTAGTCCACGCGAATCGGCCCGAGCGGCGAACGCCACGACAGGCCAAGACCGGCAGCGGCGCGAACGCTGCTTTCATCAACAACATCCGCACCAGTCGCGTTATCGACATCCCAGGCAGAGCCAAAATCGGTGAAGGTATGCCCCTTGATGCCGAGTTCTTCCGGCAATCCAACCGGGAAGGAGAATTCCGCCGATCCACGGTAGAACAAATTACCACCGAGCGAGTCATCCGTCACAACGTCGCGAGGACCAAGACCGGCGCGCTCGAAACCGCGCAAGGTCGACCCTCCAAGGAAAAAACGCTCGTTAATGGCCACGTTCTCGTCGCCCCAGCCGGTGATCGCCCCGCCTTCGCCAAGCAAATTGAAGACGACGCTTTCAAAGACCGGGTAATACCACGAGGCACCGATCTTGCCGGAAACGTATTGAGCGTCGCCGCCCAGTCCCGCAACTTCCGTGTCAAACCAGGCCCAGGTCCCCTCCGTCGGGAAGAGGCGGCTGTCGCGGTCGTCGTAAGTCACACGCTGGGAGACGGCCGACGTGCGGCGGGTCCCGGCCTGCTCGGACACGAAACGCGACGCCCCCTCCTTGACATTTTCAATAATATTACGTTCATACCGATACCGAACGGTCTGGTTCCAGCTCTCGGACAGCGGATAGCCGATGCGCACTGCGCCACCGGTCCGCTCCTGATCGAATGAAGCTTCGTCCTGAAGGTCACGGGTGATGTGAAACAGGTCGAATCCCGCTGAAAGATCCCGGTTCAGGAAATAGGGCTCGGTGAACGAAAAATCGAATTCCGTTCGCTCACCCGCAATCGTCGCGGCGAACAACATGTCCTGCCCGCGCCCGAGGAGGTTGCGCTCACGTATCCTCAAGTCAGCGAGCGGACCGTCATTGGTCGAGAAACCGGCACCGATCGACAACTCCCCGGTCGACTTCTCGCTGACATCGACCTCGACGACGCTGCGATCCGCGGCGGTACCCGGCCGGGCACGCAGTTCGACCATCTCGAAATAGTCAAGATTGCGGATGTTCTTTTCCGACTCGAGCAGCTTCGAACGGACGAACGGATCTCCTTCGACGAGTTCGATCTCCCGGCGAACGACCTTGTCGAGCGTACGGACGTTCCCCTTGATATCGATTCGCTCAACGAACACGCGCGGCGACTCGTTTATCGAGAAGGTCAGATCGACCGTATCGACGTCGGGATTGCGCTTTATCGACGGATCGATGTCCACGAACGCGTACTGCATGTCCCCAAGGGCGGTCACCATGTTGTCGATCGATTGTTGCACCGCGGAGACGTCATACCAGTCACCCTCCTTGATCACAATATGATCGGAAAGGCGCTCGGGATTGAAGTCTCTCAAACTGGAGCGAACCGTGATGTCTCCGACCCGATACCGGTCGCCCTCGTCAAGCGTAAAGGTGATAAAGAAGTGCTTGCGGTCCTGCGACAACTCGGCAACTGAAGACGCAATCTGAAAGTCGGCGTACCCCTGTGACAAATAAAACCGGCGCAACAACTCCTCGTCATAAGCCAGACGGTCGGGGTCATAGCGGTCCGATGTAGACAGAAAGCGGTACCAGCGGCTTTCCTTCGTCGAAATTTCGCTGCGAAGCGCATCGTCGTTATAGCGCTCGTTGCCAATGAACTTGATAGACTTGACCTTCGTAACATCGCCCTCGTTAATTTCAAAAACAAGGTTCACACGGTTCTGGTCAAGCCGAATCACCTTGGGATCGATCTCAACAGAAAACCGACCGTTGCGACGATACACCTGATGCAAACGGTTTAAATCCGACTGAACCTTCGTACGGGTGAAGACCTGACGGGGCCGCAGCTGTATCTCGGCACGCAATTCCTCGTCATCGATGTCGTCGTTCCCCTCGAAAGCGATCTGGTTGATGATGGGATTCTCCACGACCTGGACCTCAAGCACGTCACCGTCCTGACGGAGACGCACATCTGCAAACAGACCTGTGCGGAAGAGGCTTTTGAGCGCGCGGTCAAGCGTTTCCTGAGACATCGCGTCACCGGGACGAACATCCATATAGGAAATCACCGTTGAAGATTCGATCCGCTCGACGCCTGTTACACGTATATCCCGAACGCGTTCCTGAGCAACCGCAGCGCCCGAAACGACAAAAACGGCAAGGCCGAAAACGAACGTTAACGCCAGAGAAATTCTTTTCCGGATCATAGCATTCCAGCCACTCTGTTTGGGGTTCCTATCCGTTACCGGATAAGTTGAACGACATCATTCAGATTAGCAAATAGCATGATTCCGACCAGAATGACCAGCCCCAAACGAAAGGCATATTCCTGAATCTGTTCGGAAACCGGAGAGCCCTTGATCGCTTCGAAGAAATAGAACACGAGATGTCCCCCATCGAGCATCGGAATGGGGAACAGATTGATAAGACCGAGATTGATCGACAACAGGGCCGTAAACGTGATCAGGGCGATAAAACCCGCCTGCGCCATATCGCCCGCGATGGCCCCGATCCGGATGATTCCGCCAAGCTCCTCGGCACTGCGCACGCCGGTAAACATCTGGCCGAGCGCCTCAATTGTGCTGGCTGTAACAACCCAGGTCTCATGGAAAGCTTGCCATATTCCGGAAATCAAACCGTGGCGAATTAGCCCCTCCCCGGTCTGCGCGTCGATGACGAGAGCCGCATAGTTTTCCGAATCGGGATCAAGTAGCCCCTCATTGAGCGCCGGAAGAGGGCGAACGAAGAACTCGTCGAGGGCCCCGTCTTCGCGCCCGTAATCGATGCCGATCCTGACAATATTCCCGAGCTTCGGGATCAACGCCTCTCTCGCCTCATCCACGGTTTCGTATGCGACACCGTCAATCCTCCTGATCGTCTCGAGACTGAACGCGCTTCCGGGACCGAGAGGCCCGATGACGCCAAGAACGCCGCGGGAATGCCTGAACCCAAATCTGTCCTCGGCTTCAAGCCTGCGAGGCGTCGCCGTCAACTCGATCGTTTCGTCACCCCGCCGGATCGTAATCCGGAGCGGCGTGTCGAGGGCAATTGCCGCTTCACGCCGGATATCTTCGAACCGGCGAACAGGGTCACCGTTGATCGTCAGCACTTCGTCGTTCGGAAGAAAACCAGCCTCCTGCGCGGCGCTGTCGGCAACGATGGCGGCGGCCACCGGTGGCGTGACCGGTTGCCCGTAAAACACATAGAGCCCCGCCAAAATGGCCACAGCAAAAAGAAAATTGATGGCGGGACCGGCAAAAACGATCGCGCTGCGCTGCGCCACCGACCTGGAGAAAAACGCGACACTGCGTTCCTGCGGCGTCAACTCGCGCACCGCGCCACCGTCCTCCTCGACCTTCTCGGTATGCCGGGCGCTCGCCGGGTCGACGTCACCGAACATCTTGACGTAACCGCCAAGCGGGAACAGGGACACTTTCCAGCGCGTGCCATGCCGGTCATTGAATCCAAAAATCTCCTTCCCGAATCCGATTGAAAACGTTTCAACCCGTACGCCGCACATCCGGGCGACGATGTAATGCCCCCATTCGTGAACAAACACCAGAATGCCGAGCACAAGGACGAATGTCCCGCCGTAAAGCCAGACGTTGCTCGCCATCAGGCTGAAATAGTCAAACAAACTGTTCATAGAAACTCCGGGGCTTCAGGCGCACTTCGACGCGATGATTGATTCTGTAAGCTTACGCGTGTCGCTGTCTAATTTGAGGATTTCCTCAAGGGATTTCAAGTTCTGCGCCGATGTTTTGTCCAGAACCGCCTTGACGGTTTCAACAATCTGGGTAAATCCGATCCTGTGTGAGAGGAAGGACTGGACCGCAATCTCGTTCGCCGCATTCATGGCAAGACAGGCGTACTGACCGGCCTTCAACGCTTCGTAGGCGAGAGGAATCGCCGGAAAGCGGTCGATATCCGGCTGCATGAAATTAAGGTTTTGCATCGTTTCAAATCGCAGGCGCGCTCCGGGAACTTTCATACGCCTTGGCCATGCCAGCGCGTGCGAAATCGGCACACGCATATCCGCAACCGCCATCTGGGCCAACACGGACCCGTCAATATACTCCACCATTGAATGAACAACGGACTGGGGATGAACAAGAACGTCAATCTTTTCGCGGGGCAGATCAAAAAGGTAGCGCGCCTCGATGACTTCAAGACCTTTGTTCATCATGGTCGCACTGTCGACCGATATCTTCCTGCCCATTTTCCAGTTCGGATGAGCGACTGCCTGCTCCGGAGTCGCTCCGGCCATGTCCATCATGGTCCAGTGCAAAAACGGCCCGCCCGAGGCGGTAAGGACGACCCGAAGGATGCCCTCGGGATGCCGGGCGTCGAAAACCTGAAATATTGCGCTATGTTCGCTGTCGATCGGCAAAATCCTGGCATTGTGGCGATGCATCGTCTCCATCACGAGCGCGCCAGCAGCGACCAGTGGCTCCTTGTTGGCGATGGCGACAACCTTACCCTGCTCCAGCGCCGCGATTATCGGCTTCAGCCCAGCCATACCGACAATACCGGCAATCACGCAATCCGCCTCGAGTCGCGCCGCCTGGACGATCCCTTCCTCGCCGCAATAAACGTCAATGTCTTTTCCGGCAAGCCGCGCCTTCAGATCTCCGTAAAGTTCCGGGTTTCCTATAGCGACATATTTCGCATCAAGCCGGATCGCCTGCTCGGCGAGCGCTGCGACATCATTGTTGGCCGTAAGCGCCTGAATGGAAAAAGCCTCAGGCATCGACAGGATAACGTCGATGGCATTCCGCCCGATGGACCCCGTAGATCCGAGAATTGATACCTTTTTCATGTCAACGGCCAAATCAGATTAATGAACGCGAAAACCAGCGAAACCAGCAACAGGGCATCAATACGGTCAAGCAGCCCTCCATGCCCAGGAATCAGGTGGCCCGTATCCTTCACACCAACCCGGCGCTTGAAGGCCGAAATAGACAAATCTCCCGCCTGACCGACAGCACCGATGACACACCCCACCACAAAAGCGATGACAAGGTCAAGAATTCCCGGCTCAAGAGCAACCGGCAGGAACCCGGCCATCACGAAACACAGAAACAGGGTCACCCCGCTGGACGCGACAGACCCCCAAAACCCGGCCCACGTCTTGTTCGGACTTATATAAGGCGCCATCTTCGGTCCGCCAAGGGCTTTGCCTGTGAAATAGGCGCCTGAATCGCTGGCCCAGACCGTCAAAATGAGAGAAAGAGACAAAAACAGACCGGATTCAAACCACTCGCGCAGCGCGTAGAACGACATGAAGCACAAGGGAAGGTAAACGAGTCCGACGACCAGATCGACAGCAGGATTTTTGCCGGCCATGGCCATCTTCGCCCACTCGTACAAGGCGACCCCGAAAGCGGCAAGCATGAAAAGCGCAAAAAGAAGACCATCCGCCACCAGGATAATCAGCACAATGGGACCAAGCACGACCCCGGAGACCACTCTCTTGCTGGCGAGGAGGTCACCTGCGGCCATTACTCTCTCCTTGCCGCCGTGCCGCCGACCCTTCCGAATCTCCGGTCTCTGCGCCGGAATTCTTCAATTGCGGCTTCGAGATCGGCCTTGCCAAAATCGGGCCAGAGCCGATCGGTAAACACAAGCTCTGAGTAGGCGCACTGCCAAAGCAGAAAATTGCTGATTCGCTTCTCGCCGCTCGTCCGGATCAGCAGGTCGGGATCCGGCGTGCCAGCCGTCATCAGATATTCGCCGAAAAGCTCTTCGAAACTCGAAAATTCCGGTCGCACACCCCGCTCATGGAAATCGCTCGCGAGCCGGCAAGCCGCATGGAGGATGTCATTGCGCCCCCCGTAATTTATGGCGATCGACACATTGATTCGGGTGTTGAGGCGCGTCAAATATTCCGCATTTTCAATAAGCTTCACAATATCAGGATCAAGGCCCTCGCGCTCCCCGATGACCCGAAGGCGAACATTGTTCCGGTGCAGATCCGCCGTCTCGGAGCGCAGATAGAAGCGTAAAAGCCGCATAAGCTCTTTCACCTCGTCCCTCGGACGGTTCCAGTTTTCGGACGAAAATCCGAATAGAGTCAAATACTTGATCCCGAGCTCCGAAGCTGCCTCGACACAACGCCGAACCGATTCCGCACCCTGCTGGTGACCCGCCGTGCGCGGCAGACCTCTTGTGTTCGCCCACCGCCCGTTTCCATCCATGATAATCGCAACATGGCGGGGCAGTGTCGGGACGTTTCTATGATCGGACTGGTTCATAACGCTACCGGCTAGACTGTCATTATGTCTTTTTCTTTGTCGGCGAGCATCTCGTCAATTCGTTTAATGTACTGGTCCGTCAGCTTCTGAACCTCGTCCGATTCGCGCTTGGCTTCGTCTTCGGAGATGTCGCTGTCTTTCTCGGCCTTTTTTACCGAATCCATTCCGTCCCGCCGCACGTTGCGCACCGAAACCCGCGCGGCCTCGGCATACTTGCCGGCGACCTTCGTAAGTTCGGCACGGCGTTCCTGGTTGAGTTCAGGCACAGGCACGCGGATCGTCGAACCTTCAGGCTGAGGATTAAGACCCAGCCCGGAATCACGGATGGCCTTCTCAACGGCCTTGGTGTTCCCGCCGTCCCACACGCTGACGACCAGCATGCGCGGCTCAGGCACCGAAACGTTGGCAACCTGATTGAGGGGCATCGTCGTGCCATAAACTGAAACCTGAACCGGCTCGAGCATGTTAACCGAGGCGCGCCCCGTACGCAGGCCGGAAAATTCCTTCTGAAGCATATCGAGCGCGCCTTCCATGCGGCGCCTCAGGTCGGGGAGATTTGCGGCTGACATTTTGCTTTCCTTTTCGTTGGTCTAACCATTCAGTGCACCGGATCGTGATTTTGGTACGGCAACGTCGGCAAAAGCCAGTAACGTCCGTCGTTCGGCGCGTAACGTTGAAATATCTCTTCCAGACGCCCGGACAACCGAAGCTGCGTGATCGCGCTGTCGACGACATATTTCAGTTCGGTGTCCCTGCGCGGAAGCAGGAAACCGGCCGGACAGGTTCGGACCGGCTCGCCGACCGTCTTGACCTTTTTGTCGTTGTTCTCGTTAAACCGCGTAACGGGATAATACGTGCTCAGCGCAGAATCGGCCTTCCCACCGACAACCGTCATCATCACGTTTCCGTCTCCGGCAAGGTCGTTTACATCCACCCGTTTTGAGTCTGGAAAGACATCCCTCACGGCGTAGTCGAGCAATGTATTGGGAATAATGGCGAAGGTGACCGATTCGCTGTCAAGGCTATCCCTGTTCGCGTCGAAACGATTGTCGTCCGCGCGTACGATGGCGTAGAACGGCAAATAGATGAAGGGCGCCGAATACCACACGACTTTCGTTCTGTGCGGCTCCATACAGACATCGACACAGAACGCATCGTAACGCCCACTTTCAATTCCTTGCTCGGCGACGCCCCAGCCTGCTTCCTCCGCCCACTCGACTTCCAGCCCAAGCTTCTCGCCGACCGCGTTCATCACATCGTAACTATATCCGGAAAGCGCACCCGTATTCGGATCGATCATCAGCGACGGAGCCCACGATGCGTAACCGCACCGGATTTTTCCGCTCTCCATCACGCGGTCGAAAGTGGTTTTACCGCCATTCCCTTGCGCCAGAGCTGGAAAAACCAGGCAGACAGCGACGGCAAATGACTGAAGAAAAACCCGGCCCGCAAAAAATACGTTCCCCATAATGACAATCCCCTTTATCCATTGCTTCAACGGACACACAATCAAGATCGCTCATAATCAGTTCGTAACGATCGTAGACGTACCCTCGCCTCTCAATACCTTCCCGAAATTGCCCTCTTCCCTGATCGAGAAGACGACGACCGGGATATTGTTGTCGCGCGCGAGCGAAATCGCCGTCGCGTCCATGACCCGCAAATCCTGCGTCAAAACATCGAGATATGTCAGCGACTCGTAACGCTTCGCCTCCGGATCCTTTACCGGATCGGCATCATAAACGCCGTCGACTTTCGTTCCCTTCATCAACGCGTCACAACCCATTTCCGTTGCGCGCAGGGCGGCCGGCGTGTCCGTGGTAAAAAACGGATTGCCGGAACCACCTGCAAAGACAACGACCCTACCCTTTTCCATGTGGCGAAGGGCGCGGCGCCGAATGTACGGCTCGCAAACCGCCTGCATCGGGATGGCGCTCTGCACGCGGGACTCGACGCCAATCTTCTCGAGCGCCGACTGAAGCGCCAGCGCATTCATCACCGTACCGAGCATGCCGATATAGTCGGCCGTCACGCGCTCCATTCCGTTGGCTGCGCCAGAAACGCCCCGGAAGATATTCCCGGCCCCAACGACGATACAGACCTGCACCCCCATCTCAACCGCTTCCTGAATATCCCGGGCAATACGCTCGATATAAGCGGGATCGATCCCGTATTCGCGCTCACCCATGAGCACTTCCCCCGACATCTTCAGTAGCACCCGCTTGAAACGCAGGTTCTCGGCGGCAGGACGGGACGTTTTTTTCTCGCAACACTCAGTCATAATCGGCGCTTCCGTTCGGGAGGGTTACATCAGGCAGCCTTACTGTAATAACAGCCGCGATGGCATGCAACGCGGCTGTCGAAATTTTTTACGTGTCCTTCCGCCTAGCCGTTAACGGCGGCAGCCACTTCGGCAGCGAAGTCACACTGCTCTTTCTCTATTCCTTCACCGAGTTGAAGGCGGGCATAGCCCGTCAGCTTCACCGGTGCTCCAATTTCCTTGCTTGCGTCTTCCACAAGCTTCGTTATTTTCGTTTCGCCGTCCATGACGAAAACCTGCTCTGTCAGGCAGACTTCCTCGTACCACTTCCGCATCCTGCCCTCGAGCATCTTCTCGACGATGTCCGCAGGCTTTCCACTGGCGAGGGCCTGCTCGCGCAGGACATTCCGTTCCCGCTCGGCCGCAGACTGATCGACCTCCGCGGGCGACAGCGCCTGCGGGAACGCAGCGGCGACGTGCATCGCGATTTTCTTGCCAAGATCGGCGAGCTTTTCCTTATCGCCGGTAGATTCGAGCGCGACGAGGACACCGATCTTCCCGAGGTTATCAGCGATCTGATTGTGCATGTAGCCGGCAACGACGCCATCCGTGACAGACAGTTTCTGCATCCGGCGGAGCATCATGTTTTCGCCGATGGTGGCAATCTTGTCGGTCAGTTCATCCTGAACGGACTTGCCGTTCCCAAATTCGGCTGCGGCCAGTTCCTCGACTGTCGACGCCCTGGCGAGCGCCACATCCGCGACCTGACGCGCAAACCCCTGAAACTGGTCGTTGCGCGCGACAAAGTCCGTTTCGGCGTTCACCTCAACGACAACGCCTCCACAACCGCCAAGCGCGATAGCAACAAGCCCTTCAGCCGCGGTGCGGCTGGACTTCTTGGCAGCCTTGGCAAGACCCTTGGTTCGCAGCCAGTCAACCGCTTCCTCGATATTTCCGTTTGTTTCGATCAATGCCTTCTTTGCATCCATCATGCCCGCGCCGGTCTGGTCGCGCAGCGCCTTTACATCTGCTGCCTTGATTTCAGCCATGTCTTTTCCTTTCGGTTCGATTGGTTTGCTCGGATCAGGCCTGAGCCGCTTTCTTTGGCTCCTCACCAGCGGACGGTTCCGCGCTGTCACTTTTTTCCTCAGCCGGAAGCTCAACAGCGACCTGCTCGGACGCACCGATATCCGTGCCGCTAGCCGTCATTTCGGCCTGAATCCCGTCGAGGATCGCGCTGGAAACGAGGTCGCAGTAGAACTCAATGGCCCGAAGAGCGTCGTCGTTCCCCGGGATCGGGTACTGGATACCGGCCGGGTCACTGTTGGTGTCAAGAACGGCAAAAACCGGAATACCGAGCTTGTTGGCCTCTAGAACGGCGATTTCTTCCTTGTTGGTGTCAATGATGAAAAGCGCATCCGGCTGGCCGCCCATTTCCTTGATACCGCCAATCGACAAATCGAGCTTGTCGCGCTCGCGGGTCAACATCAGGACTTCCTTTTTCGTATAGCCCTTGACCTCGTCCGCTCCGAGAATTTCCTCGAGTTCGCGCAACCGGGCGATAGAGTTGGAAATCGTCTTCCAGTTCGTCAGCATGCCGCCAAGCCATCTGTGATTGACGTAATACTGGCCACAACGACGAGCGGACTCCTGGACCTTTTCCTGCGCCTGACGCTTGGTGCCGACAAACAGAATGCGGCCTCCGTGCGCCGCAATGTTGCGAATCTCGCGCAAGGCACCATCCAGCATCGGGACGGTCTGCTGAAGGTCAATGATATGGACGCCGTTCCTTACACCGAAAATATACGGCTTCATCTTGGGGTTCCAGCGACGGGTGTGGTGTCCGAAGTGAACGCCGGCCTCGAGCAGCTGGCGCATGTTGAATTCAGGCATTGCCATGGTGGTCTCTCCTTTTCCGGTTATGCCTCTGCAGGTCTGTGATCGCCCGTACTTTTTGAACGACACCGGATGAGCGGCTTAACCGCCCGTACCTGCATGTGAAATGAACGTTGGGCCCATTTACACACTTTTCCGCCCTTTGGCAAGAAAAAGCTTGCACATGCAAGGCAATCGGCTGAAAACAAAAACCCGCGCCTGATTCCTCCAGACAGATCGTTTCGAAAGACCGTCATCCCGAACGAATGTGAGGGATCGCTTCGAAATCTCAACCGGTTAAAGATTTCTCACCTTCGGTCGAAATGACAGAAATTCCGTGAAAACAAAACGCCCGGCCCCGCCCTCTTGTAAAGAAGAAGCGGGGACGGCGCCCCGCAGTTACGCTCACGGTTTACGAAAAACGTTCAGGCGCTGTCCGTACGTGCGGAC